>JBASRS010000081.1:0-8025 GCA_049273945.1 Terriglobales bacterium
GCATGTGTCCGAGTCACAGCGGCGCGCGATCGACAAAATGATGGCGATGGTGGACGAGCGGAACGCGGCGGTCCGAGCCCTTGCGCCGAAGCCGGCATCCTCCTCGCAGTTGATCAACTAGACTCAATTGGAAGCAAATGGAAGCAGAAGCGGGGGAGAGCGAATGCTAAGTGATAGAAAACATGGTGGAGCTAGTCGGGATCGAACCGACGACCTCATCGTTGCGAACGATGAGTCCTGCCATTGCCATCTGATTGAATCCACTGACTCTCTCCGCGTTTTTCATCACTTTCAGCGCCCGTTTATTGGACCAGTAATGGGACAGCCTTTGGGACAGGGTTCCGAACCGAATCGTTTACGAACTCGGATAGCTTCTCAACCGCGCGCCGCTGTGCCGCGGGCACGATCTGAGCGTAGATATCCATGGTGGTCGAGATGCGCGAGTGCCGCATTTGGCCTTGGACCGATTTCGGATCTGCGCCGGCCTGGACCAGCCAGGTCGCATGCGACGTGCGCAAGCATCGCCAGTTCACATGCAGCCCCAGTTTCAGAGCTGCGGGCTTGATGAACCGCTTCAGGATGTTTCCATCCCGCATCGGCTTGCCCTGTTGTACAGACTGGAATACCAGGTCATCTGGCCCGTCTGCCTTTAAAACTTTGAAATGACGCATCGCGCGGCCGGCCCTCACGTCCACCGTAAGCATCTTCAGCCGATGGATGCGTGCTATCACGTGCGGCTCAACAGCTATTGGAGCCGCGCTCGCTTCTGTCTTCGGCGCCGCCCAGTCACCCCGGCAATACCGTTCCTCGATTATGCGGCTGGGAAACGAGCCCTGGTTCACTCTATTGAGACTGTAAAACGGTTGGTCGAAGGCCTCGATGTGTCGGTGAGAGGCATAAAAAGATGAAGAGCTCTAACCGCGGCAAAGGAGCCGGATCAACGTGAACTACTTCCAGATGCCGGTGATGACCGACGCAGTGCCGTCTCCTGATTCTTTGTGAATTGGGTCGAGCCCGAAATTATCCTCGATCGTTCGCAAAACACTGTAATGGTCGTAAGCGGCCGTGATCTCCTGTGGCTTGACCATGGCACCCAGAAATACCGTGTAGATTCGTTCCGGTTTGTTATTTCCCTCCGACTCGTCAAAAGTAACGATCACGAGCGTGCGCTTCATTTGTTCGTCTTTCGGAATCCATGTTGTATCACTGAAATGAAGCCACGTGGTGAGAAACACGCGTAGCCAGTCCGAGGCCTTCTTGAGCCCTTCTTGCGGATTGGACGTCGGGTCATGGCCGTCGTCGTCGAGATTTGGACTGTAAAACATATATTCAGGTAACGGATGCTTTTGGGGATCAGCGATAAAGCTACCGATATCAGTGACAAAAGCATTGTCCTGGGCGTGAGTATCCACGCCGACTACATTGTGAAAACTCTTATTCTGAACGCTCCGAAAACTCAGGAAAGGTACATGCTTGCGTGCGTACCTTCGCTTGCGGTCGCCGAGGAATGGTTTCCCAGCGGTCGGAGACGCCGGGTAATCCTCAGCGTAGTTCTTCCAGTTGAGCAAATCAGCGATCGTCCTATGCTCGCTATCGTCGTTGAACGTCCTCTGGTTGTCACTAAAGAGCAGTGGTTTGTGTGTACCGAAATCACTGCCCGCTATCATCGCTAAGTAGTTTGGATACGAGTAGTGGTAGAGGTTGCCGAAATTGCTGAAGATTGCACCCTTCTGGGCGAGGCTTTTCAAAAGATCGTTTCTAATGGCGGACTCATAGTTTTGATTTTCGAGTACGACGATGAGCACGTGGTCGAAATGCTTCGGCGGAGGCGAGGGAGTGGCCCCGGTGGAGGCGTTCTCCGCAAAGCTGAGAATCGTGACGGTCCAAAAGGAGAGTGCTATACGTGTAAAAGTGCGGCCGTACCAGTACCAGAGCGGCATGTATCCTCCAAGTCCCAAGTCCCTTGCAGTCTTGAGATTTAGACGACGATCACGTTTGAAAGGCTGCACCCATTATTTCTACGAGCCGTTAGCTGGCGTAAATAGGCGATTTCACCAACTACGGGTCAGTGAGTGCAATGGCAATTTATCGACAGTTATTGAGCGCATTCATGCAGGCACCGCCACGCCTTATTTGCCGGATCGCGCTTTTTTCATCTCGTCGATCCGCGCGGACACGCGATGGACAGCGTCTTGAATGGCGGGCTGCACCTTCCGTTTCGCAGTTTCCAGTGCTTCGCGCTTGATTTCAGGAATCTTCTCCTGAAACTTCTTGTATACAGGAGAAGAGAAGAAAGTCGCTAGTTCTTCCATCGCAGCAGTGCCATAGTGTGCTTGCAACAGCGGAACTATATCAGCGATCGTGTCATCTAGAGTGTACTTCGACATAACTTGATCGACCATTGCCTCCACTTCGGCGTATTCCTCGGCTGTGGGTGATCCGAGTTCCTCTCGCAGGCGTGCCCGCAGATTGGTCTTCGTACGCGCAAGCATCTCCGCCCGGATTGGCTCCATCGCCCCGCGCCAGTTCAATGCCTCGACGAGCCGGACAGCAGCGGTGCGGCTCTCCGGTGACGAGGTCTGGGCTATCGCTGCGGTGGCCATGGTGGCGAGTATGAGCACTACCGTAAACAGAGGGCGCACAAGGACCTCCTGCGCTCTTGATTCGCTAGATGTTTCGCCCAGCACTTTACCCCGAAACTTGGCGGAGTTCCACAGCTGTCCCTTAACTGTCGTTAACAGGGGGACACCCGCGTGCTTGTAAGCAATGGTCGGGTCCTCGGTGGATCCGCAACCCTTCTCGTGCTGCCGGAAGAAAATGTGGTAATCGCCTGTCTAACGAACGTGGCAAATGATGCGACAGATGATCTCGCCTTTCAGTTCGCAAACGTATTTTCTAGCGGCCTCTTGGCTCGCCTTGAATCACTGCGGAAACAGGTGGAAGCGGCCGAGGCACCGCAGCCTTTCCATGCAGATGAATCGACGCGCGGAGCGTGGGTTGGCACGATACGCACACCGAAGAGCACCTTGCCCGTCCGTCTTCGCTTTACCGGGGACCAGTCCGAAATCCGAGTCGGCCACAAGTCTTTCGTTCCCATCAAGGAATTGAGAATCGAACAGGGCTTTTTGATGGGAGAAGCAGACATTAGCATTGATTTGCCGGAGACGCGCAGGCGTACCTCAAAGCTGGCACTGCAACTTCGATTAATTGACGGCAAGCGGTTTGTCGGAGCTGCCAGCGCAGTCTCGACGGGCGATCTGCCGGGATTCAGCCTGCCCACATTCATCTCGCTGGTAAGAGAGAACTAAAGACTCAAAATCGATCCAGGCCGGTTCGCGGTAACTATCTCGCATTCTGCCGGGTTGCCGCACCTAACCTGCGACCCAAAGTGGCGAAAATCGCCATTGCGCCAGCAATTCTCAACTGCTGAAAGCAGCGCGAGATGGTCTGGCCGATCAATTAGAGAAGGGTGGATGGGAGGGCAAGTCAACGGCAGTGACCCACGCCAGTGCGGGATCTCTGACTGACTCAATTGGCTCGCAGATTTCCTGAATAGGAGACGTGACAATCGGTGTGCTGTATGCGGGGTGATGAAACTCCAGGTGCATACCGCGACCGATGAAGCGCGCCTTGAGCATGGAACCGCCCCAGGTCGAGCCTGCGATGGTCACCTGAACTGGTTTCGGACAGTATTGCGGATGTCCTGAAATCAGCGCCGAACTGTCGCCTAGAAGTAGTGCCGTGTAGAAGTGGTGCCGAGTCCGAATCTGCAGCACGGTGGCAGGCGGCAGACCTTCCAGGAAGACGCCTCCCTCGATTTCGGACTGAACCATATTCCGATTCACTTCGTCGCTGAGGTTGGGATGAGGCGTGAACATGATTCACTGTACCGAGGTTTCGCTCCCAGTCACAATACTAATATTATTGGTAGGACGTAATTTGGTTACAACAGTCATCAACAACCGAGCGCGAGCAGCCTCAGGTCCGCATTCCGGGAAGCGTGTTGCAACGCCCACAAATGTCCCGTTTATAATCCCCGCGAGGTTCTTTCAATGACCAGCCGTGTTCTTTTGGCTTTCGTGCTCCTTCTTGTTTCTACCTACTCGGTCACGCAAACCCCATCGACTGCATTCGACGGAATTGAAAGGTGGAAGGGTGCATTGACAGCGACAGCCATAGCCTCGCTAAAGAGTTTGTATTCGACTGATCCGCCTGCGAGGTTCAAGGCCAAAGGCCAAAAGCCGACACCCGACATCGCTCCTGAGACCGATTTCTGGCAAAAGCTGGTTTCTTCCGGCATGACCGACTTCGAAGTCAGCACCCTCGAAGAACAGGACCAGCGGGGGCTCCATGTTGTGAGCCTGGCAGTTTCCATGAAGATGAAAACGGCGGACGGTCCGCGAACCCGCTACGTAACGGAGCAGCAAGCGTGGCAACAGCAGGGTGACCGGTGGCGCATCGTGGTGGCGACGCACTCCGATGTGGTCAAAATGCCTCCGGCTCTGAAGCCAAATCCGAATCTCTACAACAAGAACGCGGACGCGAAAGTCGAAATTGAGGAAGCCGTGGCCAAGGCTAAGAAAGATCATCAGCGTGTAATCCTGGTTTTCGGCGGGAACTGGTGCTACGACTGTCACGTGCTTGACCAAGCATTTCATCAGACGGATGTCGCTCCCCTTTTGGAAAGCAATTTCCAGGTTGTGCATGTGGACATTGGCGACGACGGCAAGAAGAACAATGATGTGGCGACGGAATACCAGGTTCCGCTCGAAAAAGGTGTCCCGGCGCTGGCAATTCTCGACCCGGACGGCAAGCTGCTGTATTCGCAGAAGAATGGCGAGTGGGAGTCAGCTCGGTCGCTTGATCCTGACGACGTAATCGCATTTCTGGATAAGTGGAAGCCGTGAGGCGGCAACGACGCATGACGCCGACCGTGATAGTTGTGCTCAGGGTTGTGAGTGAAATCGCCTGGTTTCGTAAACTATCCAGACTCATCTCCCAGATGGGCTCCCGGTTGTGGATTACTTCCGAATTGCCCGTGATCCAGGAGGAATCCCCGCGGCGGGCCCGGTGATACGATCTGGTGCGGCCCAAGTCTCATCCGCCGGCCGGGCCTCATTTCTTCAGCTCCGCCGTCCAGTTGGTCACCAGTGTGATGGGCCTTGGCGTCTGATTCGGGGTGGTGATCAAAACGAAGCGCTGGCCATCGGGCGTGACGTCGTAGGGGCTAATGACTCCGACAATTCCCACGGGATTGTTAAAACGAAAGAGTGGATGCGCCGCCCCCACCTCCACCACTCCCGTCTTGAGCGTGATGGGAACCGACATCAGGGTGTTTTCCGCCGACCAGTAGAATAGTTCTTTTCCGTCATGCCGCCACACGGGCTGAGTGCCGCCCGCGCCGGAAACCTGCCATTTGCCGGCCCCACCGCCAAATGGCATCACGTAGACTTCCGGTCTGCCCGATTCGTTCGAGGTATAGGCCACCCAGTGACCGTCCGGCGAAAACCTGGCGCTAATTGCCATATAGGTTTTTTGCGTCAAGGGCAGGGGCTTGCGATCTCCCGTTAAAGGAAGCACCCAGACCTGGCCTGTGGAAGACAAATCACCGACGCCAAACAACAGGGACTTGCCATCCGGCGACCAGTCCAGCGGGTTCCGGTTGGTGCCGTCGCCCTCCAGCAGTAATTCTTCCTGGCCCACGCCGTTCGTCGTCTTGCGGTAGAGGTTGATTTTGCCCCGAATGCCCGCGTACGCGACCCACTGTTCATCCGGAGACCACACCGGAGAAGAACTTGCCCCGGGGCCAAAAGTAAGGCGGGTATTCACTTGCCGCTTGCGGTCGTAGATCCATATCTCGCCGTTGGTTTCTCCAGCCTCGGTCGCCAGCCGGGCCCCATCCGGAGAGAGCCGCAAGGAGAGCAGGTTCATGACTCTCTCGCTCGCAGCACCCAGCGGTTTTCCCGCCCGGTCGTACCACATTGCTTGCCAGGGAGTCACGCCGCCGGAACCGTAGGCCAGAAGCCCGGCGCTGGAAACGTCAAATTGTGCCCTCCAGATGGTTCCGTCCACAAGCACGTCTTCCGCCAGCCGCTCGGCCTCCCCCTGTACAACACCCGCAGTGGGATCGAACAGCTGCGCCATCAGCGTGCTGTCACGCATAAACAGCAGCCGCCCAGCCGCATAGGCCACGTTGGTGAATCCCCGCATCACCAGGCGGTTTTCCTTGCCGTCCAGAGACGCGAAGTAAATCCCGTCGTTGGGATCACGGACGTTGGCATGGGTGATCGCCAGATACAGAAAGTGCCGGCCATCGGGAAGGAAGTACGGCCAGCGATGGCTGTCGTGTTTCCCGGTGTCCCTGATCGTCACCGGTTTCGGCGTCCCTCCCGACGCCGGGACTTGCGCGAGGCCGCTCTGGAAATCAGGAGCGAAAACTATAGTTCCCTCCGCATTCCAGCTCCCTCCCCGGCCTGCCGCAGCGTCGCACACCTCCGAGGGCGTGCCTCCTTCGACCAGTACAGTCTTCACCTTGCCGCCCGCGAAGAAGCCCAGTGAGCGGCCGTCGGCCGACCAGAACGGAAAGGTCGCGCCCTCCGTTCCCACCAACGCCCGGGCGTGAAGGGCATTCAACGGTCTTACCCACAAGAGCACGGCTCCCTGCTCTCGCGCTGCCACAAAGGCCAGATTGTTCCCGTCCGGCGAAAGCGCCGGCGGGCCGGCATAATCACCGGTCAAGATGGGGAACGTGCCTTCCTCTGCCGAAACGAGTGACCTCACAACCGGCGCTGGCTTGGCGCTTGCGCTTTCCCGGAAATGGATCGTCGCCAGAATCCCCGAGGTAATCAGCGCAAGCGCCGCCACTGCCCAGGCCACTCGCTCACGGGGCTTTTGCCGGCTCACTATCGGCGCGGGCACGCCCGCCTGAGAGCCGCCTTCCGCCATCCACTTCAGTTCGCTGGCCAAGTCACTCGCGCTCTGCCAGCGTTCGTCGGGGTCTTTGGCGAGACATTTCTTAACCACTCGCTCCAGGGCCAGCGGGGTCAGCGGTTGCAACTGCGTGATCGGAGGAGGCTCTGTGGTCAGAATCGCGGCAATCAGACTGGCACGGCTCTTCCCGCTGAATGCTGGCTTCCCCGTCGCCATTTCGTGCAGCAGTTCCCCGAACGCAAAAATATCCGTGCGCGCGTCGACCTCTTTCCCTTCCAGTTGCTCGGGCGCCATGTACTGGAAGGTGCCGACGATCGTGCCCTCGCCGGTCAGTTTGGCTTGTTCGACGGTCATCTCGGTAAGCGCGGCCGCGAGGGGCGCCACGCCCGACTGCTTGGCCAGGCCAAAGTCCATCAGCTTGGCGCCGCTCTTGGTCAGCATGACGTTCGCGGGCTTTAG
This sequence comes from Terriglobales bacterium, assembly GCA_049273945.1. Lineage (GTDB taxonomy): Bacteria > Acidobacteriota > Terriglobia > Terriglobales > Acidobacteriaceae > Acidiflorens. The sequence goes on from JBASRS010000081.1 coordinate 7,390, forward strand.
ATCGCGATGCGTGATTCCCAGCTTGTGCGCTTTGGCCAGCGCGTCTGCAATCTGCGCGGCGTAGCGCAGAGTCTGCTCCGGCGGCAACGGCCCCTTGCTGAGCCGCTGTTCGAGGGTCTCGCCTTCCAGGTATTCCATGACCAGGAAGTCCACGCCATCCTGATGACCGATGTCATGGAGAGTGCAAATGTGAGGATGCGAGAGTTTGGAAACGGCCTTGGCTTCGCACTCCAACCGCTGTTTCAGGGAAGCGTCTGACGAAACGTTCGCTGGCAGGACCTTAATCGCGACCTCGCGGTCGAGGCGAGTGTCGCGGGCGCGATAGACCTCACCCATACCGCCGGCGCCTAGCGGCGATTGAATTTCATAAGGGCCAAGTTTGCTGCCATGGGTAAGGGCCATCGGTGCGCGTAATTATAGCCTGCGCAGGACGTTGCAGCCGATCCGACGATTCTGGATGGATTGTCGGCAAACCGGAAGTTATCCGAGCCCCCACTCGTCAGGGAATCGTCTCAAGTGGTGAAACATCGCGTCTCTAACAATGTCGGCGGTGTCAAGCACTTTTGGGGCGCACTAGCCCGTGCACTCCGAAGAGCGCGCCATTTCGCTCTAGTTGAAGAATTGCCATACCAACCC
>JBASRS010000084.1:0-132295 GCA_049273945.1 Terriglobales bacterium
TCCATATCACTACGGCCGCTGGTTCATGTATGACAATGCGTGGGTTTGGTGGCCCGGTCAGGCCAACGGGTACGTCAACTATCGTCCGATCTGGGCGCCGGCGTACGTGTCGTTCTTCGGCTTCGGCAACGGATTCGCCTTCGGAGCCTCGTTCGGCTCGGTCGGCTGGCTTCCAATTGGTCCGTGCGATGGTTTCTTCCCCTGGTGGGGCGTACACCGTAACCGCTTCAACGTCGTCAACATCACCAACATTACGACCATCAACAATTTTCACAATGGCGGAATTCCGCCGCTGCGCAGGGGAACGACCTTCTCCAACCTCCGGCTGGCGATGAACAACGATCGCATCCGGCAGGCCATCTCCACGGTTCCGTCGAATGATTTCGGCAGAGGCCGCATCACGGCCCGGCCGGTATCACGCGAGTTGCTCCGCAACGGCAAAGTGGTAGCCGGCAATCTGCCGGTGGTGCCAACCCGCGAAAGCCTGTTGGCCGGTGAACGGCGCGCGGCTCCTCCGAGCATGAGTCGGGGAGCGCAGCCCCAACGTTTCTTCACCAATAACCACAATCGTCCGGTTCAGGCTTCGCGATCATTCGACCGGGAAGCGGCGGACGTGCACAACGCTATCCAGCGCGATGGACACTTCACGCCCATCGTCGGCAACCAGCGGTCTGGCGAAGGGAATCCTCGCTCGCTTACACAAGGACGCAACGGCGAGAATCCCGGACAATCGAAGCCTTCGGCGGGTCTGCCGGCCAACAGATCGAACCAGGGCTCCAGCCAAGGCTCCAATCCGACGTGGCGCCGTCTTGGCCCGCCTGTGCAGCGTTCAAACACTCCCGGCGCAGGGACTGGGCTCTCGAACCCCGGCCAGCGCGGGCAGGCCGGTGGCGGCAATTCGGACTGGAGGCGCTCTCCGAATTCCGGCGCGCCACGCGGGCCTGTGAGCAACGGCTCTCGGAACAGCAGCAATCCGTCTGGACGCGTGAACGCTCCGGTTGATCGGCGCGGACCAAGTGCAGCTCCGCAAGGAGACAGCAACCGGGATTGGCGCAGGCTCGATCGGCCATCGTCGCCCGCGCCCCGGAGTTCGAGTGGGTTGGCAGAGGCGCCAGCATCCCGCGATCGTTCGCAGCGTGAGGGCTCAGTCCCCACGCAAGATCGCGGGAGCGACTGGCGGAGAGCGCCCGCGCAGCGCCCCATGAACGCGCCGGTAAATCGTACGCAAGGGCAAGGGAATGATACGATGAATCGCTTTCCTGCCCGCAATTCGGCTCCGCAAACGCAACGCGATTCAGGGAGCTGGCGTCAGCCGGCCCCCCGCAGCAACGGGCGTGAATCCTCTCGCCCGCACCTCGACATGAGACAACCCATCGTCACCCCCCGTTCGTCGAGCCCGGCTCCTTCCCGTGGCTATTATGGAAACGGTGGCTATAGCGGCCCCCGTTCCGCTCCGAGCGGTGGCGGCGGATATTCAAGTCCGAACCGCGGCGGTGGCGGGTATTCAGCTCCGAGCCGCGGCGGGGGCGGGGGGCAGCACTCCTCCGGAGGTAACCACTCCTCCGGCGGTAACAGCGGACCCCATCGCGGAAAATAAAAACTGAAAGCAGTCTCGTGAGGGCGGCCATCCCAAGCCGCCCTTTTTTATTTCGTCCGAACCCGAATGTCAGTTCCACAGTGACGCCGACGGGTATCCGGGGGTGGCGCGACTCCTGCAAAGGAAGCCTTCATTGCGCCACCTTTCCCGTCGCAGACGGCGAAAGCCGGGATAGCACAGCCCGCGCCTGTTCCGAACCCAAGCTATTTAACTCGGCCGACTGCTGCAGATATTTCTCAGCCGCCGGCCGGTCCCGCAAAGCCAGCGCGATCTCACCCGCGTGCCGGAGAATTCTTGCGTCTCGGACGCCCACCGCCAGAGCCGCATCAATCTGCTTGCGCGCTCCCTGGTCCTGCCCGTTCACGTGCAGGGCCCACGCATAGCAGTCGAGCGTGAAGACGTCCTGCCGCCGCGCATATTCGCGCTGGGCCACTTCCAGGGCTTTAGCGGGCTGCTTGGCGTACTCCGCGTAGTAGAGAATCAGTTCATGATTGGAGTTGTCGGCGCGCCCGCTTTCCGCCAGCGACTTCTGTTCAAACTCGGCGAAGGCCTTGCCGGCTTCATCGGTACGTCCCGCGAGTTGGAGAGCTTCTGCGAGATCGTAGAGGTTCTCCGCGTGGGGCGCTGCCGAGTAGCGCTGCCGCAGCAGGTCCACCGCTTCGTCGTAACGCTTTTGCTGGATTCTTAACTTGGCCAGGTTGCCGAGCGCGTAATGATACCCAGGAAAAAGCGTGAGAGCCTGCCGGAGCTGCTTTTCCGCCTCCCCCGTCTTGCCCACCATCAGGTTCAAGTGCGCCATTTGTGTGACGATCCAGGCGGCATCCTCCACTTCGCTGGGCGGGGTGGATTGATAGGCCATGTTCATCAGCTCCAGAGCGCCATCCACATCGCCGAACAACTCGCGAAGATAGGCAGCACGAGTCATGCCCGGCAGGTTGCCGGGACGCAGATCCAGCATCCACTGCGCCGCTTCCTCGGCTTCCTTGTAGTTTCCCAACTCGACGTTGGCATCGGTCAGAAAGCCGTAGAGCATCACGTCATCTGGCATCTTCTTGTTCAGTTTCTGAGCTTCTTCCCGCGCGGCGGCAAATTCATGTTTGCCAAGCAGCAACCAGACGTGGGTTCGCTCTCCATCGAAGTTGCCGGGAGAGATCTCAAAGGATTTCTTCAAGGCATCTTCGGCCTGCGCGTAAAACTTCACGTCGGAGGTCTCTCGCGCACGCCGCGAAAGCGCCAGGGCCAACGCGGTGTAGGCCTCAAAATTCTTTGAGTTCTTCTCGATCAGCCGATTCGCGTTAGCAATGCTTTGCTCGGCAGGAGAGAGCTTGGCCTCGGTAGCAGGACTGGAGGTTTGCGCCAACGCCGCCATCGCGGTCATCAGCATCATCAGGAGAGCAGCCATTCGTTTCATATCGTTCCTCATTGCTTGGAGAAGAAGGCCCTGGCCGCCGCCATCCGAACAGCGGCCAGGGCGAGTTTTACTGGACGGGGCAGACCCCATTGGGCTGGCCGGTACAACCTTTCTGGCCCGGACCGATGTGGTGGCTGTTCCGCCCGCTGTGCGCCGGCGTTACGTACGGGAAAGTCCCACGATAGCCGTCGTCGTTGAGGTTCACGCCGTCGCCGATGCGCGTCCCAAATTTCACGGGGTCGGCCAAAATGCCGCCCACCGCGCGCGCTGCGATGTCGGTTACGTCATCCACCGGACGACGACCGTTGGGGAAGCCAGCATTGTCACCGGCCAGGAAGCCGAGCCGCTTCTGGCTGCCGAACGCGGTCGGCGGGATGCCGGTGTTCAGGCGCAGCAGATCAGCCACCGGACCCGCATCGCCCGGTCCGCATCCTGGACAAATCGGCGCCATGTACTGCACCAGCGGGAGCAGGTCGGTACGCGGCGGCGGGGGCACAGGAATCCCGAACGAGGCGAAAACCTGCGCCAGCAGCGGATCCAGGAAGAAGTTGGCGAACTGACCATCGTTCACAGGATCGTCCATGCTGAAGCGATCCTTGGAGCCGGTGCCGATGATCAGCTCATTGATGAGCGGATTGCCCATGCGTTGTACCTGTTTGAACTTGCCGCGGCTTTCCACCGGGTCCGGAGACCGGCGAATGGTGATACGGGGACGCGAAGTGGTTCCGTAAGTCCCGAGAACTGCTTCTTTGTCACCCGCCGGATGCTGCTTGCCATCCACTGTCAACATGCTGATGGGAACCTCGAGCACGATGGAGTTGACGTTGAAGCCCGCAACCGCGTCGGGGGCGTAGTTGTGAGTATCGTCGCCGTCGACTGCGGGCGTCAGCACTCCGCCAACTCCCATGCGGAAGTTGAGCGAATCGAAGGCCGCTCCCAGGTCGATGAAGAAAGGATCATCCACCGTTCCGGCAAACACGCTGACGTTGTCGCCCAGGTCATAAATCCCCTGGTTGTACAGGGATTTATAGTCCGGCATCGTGAGGGGGCCGACATTGGAAGGAAGCGCAAACAACTTGCGGCCTCCGGTCAGGTCGGCGATCTTGCCATTCTTGAGCACGGTCACGGTGTAGCTCTGGCGCAGGCTCAAGCCCTCCGAGCCGGAACCATCCAGCGCGGTGATGGGCGGGATGCCGGCGATTCCGCCCACGTAGCCCGTAAACAGGCCGGGTTGGCGGATCTCCGTTGTGAAGCGAAACTGGAAAGTGATGTCTTCCTCACCGTCGTGGTTGTTGTCAACCCTCATCTCGTACAGCACATTGGGATCGAACGGAAAGTAGTTGGGACCGTTGGAGGGTTCCAGGAACGGATCGACGTTCAAGATCATGGTGACCCGGTCCGGGTGGTTATAGCTGACGAAGGTGTACCAGTCGGTAATATCCGCGGTACGGTCGAGTGCGGTGATGGGCGCTTCGCGATGGCTGGCCGCGAATACATTAGCCGGAACCAGCATGACCAGAGCCAGGGCGAGGGCCACCAGGGTCTTCAGTTGCTTCATGGAAGTTTCCTCTGAGGATTGAAATTGGTGAACGTCGCCCATCGGGCCGTCGCGCGGCGCCACGCTCCAGCGGTTACGACCGGCTTCGTTTACTGAAACAGGTACGCTGGGCGCTCAGGATCGGATTGGACACGGGGCGTTTTTTCGTGGGCAAACGCCGTTGAAATTCTTTGGGGTCGCGAGAAATCCGGCGCTGTGGGCATCTGCGTACTTAAAGAAACGCCAGAGTTTCTCCCCATACATGCCCCTCGACAAGTGAAGGTCTACAACGGAAATAACCTGCTGGAGCGGTGGTACACTCCTATGCTTATGCTCGAAGTGAAGGCTCTGAAGAAGAGCTACGGAAAGGTGGTTGCCGTCGACGGCATCAGCTTGCGGGCGGGCTCAGCGGAAACCATCGGGTTGCTGGGGCCGAATGGCGCCGGGAAAACCACGACTGTTTCAATGATCGCAGGCTTGCTCCGTCCCGATTCCGGAGAAGTGCTCATCGAGGGCAAGCCCATGGGCGGCGATACCGATCCCATCAAGCGCAAGATCGGGCTGGTTCCGCAAAATATCGCACTGTACGACGAGTTATCCGCCCTCGATAATCTGAACTTCTTCGGCGCGCTTTATGAACTGCATGGTGCAACGCTCAAGCGGGCAATCGCCGAGGCGTTCGAGCTGGTCGGCCTTTCCGATCGCGCCAAAGACAAGGTGGGAACGTACAGTGGCGGCATGAAACGGCGTTTGAACCTCGCTGCCGCGCTGCTCCACGATCCACAGATCCTTCTTCTTGACGAGCCAACCGTCGGCGTTGACCCGCAGAGCCGCAATGCCATTTTCGATAACCTCGAAACTCTCAAGGAGCGCGGCAAGACGCTGCTCTACACCACCCACTACATGGAGGAGGCCGAGCGCCTCTGCGACCGCATCATCATCATCGATCACGGAAAAGTCATCGCCGACGACACACTGCATGGCCTCCATCGCTTGCTGCCGGTGACGAACGTGCTTGAGATTGATCTCGAGAATCCCGACGGATTCAAGCCGGAACCGCTGTTGGCGCTCCCCGAAGTCGAGTCCGCTGAAGTGCGAGATGGAGTCCTCAGGGTCGGCGTCCACAACCTCACCACCGGGGCGCCCGCCATCCTTCGCTGGCTGGCGGGAAACGGCAACGCCTATCAGCACGTGGCCAGCGAGCGGCCCGATCTCGAGACTGTTTTCCTTACGCTCACCGGAAGGAGCCTTCGCGACTCACGATGATTCCGTTCTGGGCTCTCGTCAGAAAAGACCTGCGGCTGTTTTTCTCCGACCGGCGGGCCGTGCTCGTAGGTCTGCTGGTTCCGATCGTCTGCGGTTCGTTCTTTGGCTACCTGTTCGGCGGGCAGGGAGGCCAAACCGAAACCAGCCGCATGCCGGTACTGGTCATTGATCAGGATGGAAGCGCAATTTCTCGCGCTGTCCTCGTTCAACTGAGCAGCGATAAGAATCTTGAGGTGAAACCGTCCACGCCCGACGAGGCGCGCGCACAGGTGCGGAAAGGCAAAGTTACCGCCGCCGTCGTGATTCCCAAGGATTTCGGCGCCGAAGCGGGGCGCGCGTTCTTCGCTGGAGGCAAGAAGCCGGTGATCGGCGTGCTCTACGATCCCTCGCACCGCGTGGAATTGGGCATGGTGCAGGGAATTTTGAGCGGCGCCGTGATGCAAGCCGTCAGCAAAGAAATGTTCACCGGCAAAAGCGGGCGCGAGATGATGAAAGAATCCCTCGCGCAAATCGAGAAAGACAGCCAGATGACGCCCGCCGAAAAGAACACTCTCCGCGATCTGCTCAGCAGTGTCGAAGAGTGGAATGAGCAACAGGAGCGCGAGCCCGCGTCCGGCCAAGCTGGCCCCAGCGGCGGCTTGACGATCCCCTTTGAAACCCATGAGGAAGCAATCACGTCCGGCACAGGCGTCCAGTACAACGGTTACGCGCACTCCTTTGGCGGAATGGGCATTCAGTTCATCCTGTTCATGGGGCTCGACGTGGGCATCCGCTTGCTGCTGCTGCGCCAGAGCGGCCTCTGGCAGCGGCTCCGGGCCGCGCCCCTCTCGCGCAGCCTCTTGCTCGGCAGCCGAGCCTTTAGCGCAGCCCTGATCTCAGGATTCATTCTGATGGTGCTATTCACCTTTGCCCGCGTGGTCTTTGGCGTTCACATCCAGGGCAGTTTTCTCGGTTTCCTGTTAGTCTGCGCCGCCTTCTCGCTGATGACCGCCGCCTTCGGCCTCATGATCGCCGCGCTCGGCAAAACGGTCGAGGCCACTCGCGGCTACGCCATCATGGCCACGTTGATCATGGTCATGCTGGGCGGCGCGTGGGTGCCGACGTTCGTGTTTCCCCAGTGGCTGCAGAAATTCACAGTGATTGTGCCGACTCGCTGGGCGATGGACGGTCTGGACGGAATGACCTGGCGCGGCCTCGGCCTGTCCGCCGCGTTCGGGCCGATTGCCGTAATGCTCTTCTTCACTCTTCTTTTCGGAGTCGCGGCCGTCATGCGCTTCCGGTGGGAGACGGAGGGCTAGACCGAGAGGTTTCCGTAAGATCACAAACGAAGTTTTGTTCCGAACTGCCGGAGGCCGACATGAAATCCCGCTTTTCTCTGTCAGTCACTCTTGCCCTTATAGTCTTTTTCACACTTTCCCTGTGGGCGGGAGACACTATCCCCAAAATAGCCTGGAAGCGGGCGATCGGCGAGCCGTTCGCCAACCCCGGTACCCACAAGCCGGAAATAGAAAACATGATCGATGACGGCTACTGGCAGGGTGCTCCGGTCGGCGGCCTGGGCTCCGGTACTTTCTCCCGCACCTACCGCGGCGATTTCTCCCGCTGGCATCTGAAGGCCGGCATTCACAAGTACGAGACCGTTTATGCCAACCAGTTCGCGATCTACGAGAAGTCCGAAGGCGCCTCGGAAGGAATCGCCCAAACGCTTCTGGCTGATCATCCCAAGTCTCAGGAACTCAGTGCCTGGAAGTGGGACTATCCCGTCGGAGCAGGCAACTACTACGCGCTCTATCCGAAGTCCTGGTACGACTACCGCTGGGAAAAATTGCCCGCCCACGTCATGCTCGAGCAGTTTTCGCCGGTGTTGCCCGGCAATTACCGCGAATCCAGCTATCCCGTCGCGGTGTATCGCTGGCATGCCGAGAATCCAGGCGACAAGCCGGTAACGGTGTCTGTGCTTCTTTCCTGGGCCAACATGCTCGGATGGCTGCGGTACCCATCGCGCGATTTCAACGGCAAGATGAACTCCGGAAACTTCAACCGTTTCGTGTCTTCGCCCGCGGCCGCAGCCGGCACGGTGAAAGCCGTCCTGTTTAATCGCATACGACCCGGCGACGTCCAGAACGACTGGGACGGTCAGTTTGCGATCGCAACTCTGGAATCTCCGGACGTCGAGGTCACTTACCAAACCAGCTTTATCGCTGACCGCGACGGCGCCGAGGTCTGGACGCCCTTCGCCCAAGATGGACGCCTTGCCAACGACGACTTCCATTGGATCAGCAGCGGAGAGCCCCTGGCCGGCGCCATCGCCGTGCGCTTCACCCTGAAGCCCGGCGAGAAACGGGTCATCCCCATGATCGTCTCCTGGGATCTGCCGATCATGGAGTTTGGCACCGGTCGCAAGTGGTACCGGCACTACACCGACTTTTTTGGTACGTCGGGAACGAACGCTCTCAAGATTGCAGAAGAGGGTCTTACGCACGCTGCCGCCTGGAGCGACGCGCTCGATGCCTGGCAGGCTCCCTACGTCAACGACAACAGCAAGCCGGAGTGGTATCGCAGCGCGCTCTTCAACGAACTCTACATCCTTGCGGATGGGGGGTCCTTCTGGGGACGGCCGATTGATTCCAGGCCCGGGTCTCCGGAGACGTTCTCGTTTATGGAATGCTACGACTATCCTTTCTACTCCACCCTCGACGTGCGCTTCTATGGATCTATGCCGCTCGTCAAGTTCTGGCCTGACCTGGACAAACAGGAGATGCGCACTTTCGCCGAGACTGTGCTGCGCAACGAGCCCGAAAAACTGATCTGGCAGTGGAAGACCGATCAGGAGCACAAACCGGTCTTCCGCACTCGCAAGAGTAGAGGAGCCGTGCCGCACGACCTGGGCGCGCCAGAAGAAGACCCCTTCTTTAAGGTCAACCAATTCAGCTGGCAGAACACCGACGACTGGAAAGACCTGAACACCAAATTTGTGCTGATGGTGTATCGCGACTATGTCCTGACCGGCCGCAAAGACAGTCAGTTCCTCCGCGACACTTGGCCCTCCGTCCAGCTGGCGCTCGAGTATCTCCGCAAGTACGACCGCAATGGCGATGGCATTCCCGAAAACGACGGCTTCCCCGACCAAACCTACGATACCTGGGTGGTGCGCGGCGAAAGTGCCTACTGTGGCGGGCTGTGGCTGGGTGCATTGCGCGCGGCCGAAGAAATCGCCAAGCTCTTGAACGACTCACTCGCTCAAGCGAAATATCACGACCTGTTCGCAAAGAGCCAGGCCAGCTACATCAAGAAGCTCTGGAACGGCGAATATTTCCGCTACGACACCGAAAGCGAGTACCGCGACAACATCCAGGCGGATCAACTCGCCGGCCAGTGGTACGCCCAAATGACCGGCCTGGGTGATCTCGTGCCCATAGACATGCAACGCAAAGCGCTGAAGAAGATTTTCGACTTCAATGTCATGAAATTCGCCAAGGGCGAAATGGGCGCTGTCAACGGAATCGGCGCGGACGGGAAGATTGTCCAGAACGATAATGAGCAGGTACGCGAAGTGTGGACCGGCACCACCTTCAGCGTGGCCGCCCTCATGCTCGCCGACGGCCTTAAGGACCAGGGCTACCAGACCGCCTGGGGCGTCTATCACGTCGTCTATGAAAGCCAGGGCTACTGGTTCCGCACGCCCGAAGCCTATGAGATGAACGGAAAATTCCGCGCCTCGATGTACATGCGGCCAGCCGCCATCTGGGCAATGGAGATGACGGGAACACCATCCAGCAGCGGCTCGCACTAACATGCCTTCCTCTGTTCCCCCCCTGTGTCCTCTGTGGTTAAAGCTCTTAACCACAGAGAACACAGAGGCACAGAGAGAAACCTAGGATCCGTCCCCGCCTTGGGCAGGTTCTCAGAGGTATGATGATGGCGCTAGCTGGGGTCAACCATGAGCAACCAGAGGCTCTCATGGCAACGAATCTGTTTGCTGATCCTCGTCGCTTCCTCGCTCGACGCCGCCGCTCAGCAACAGAAAAAGTCCGCAAGCGGTCTGGCGGCGATCCGCCAATACATCGCCGCCGGCTGGGACAATCTCACTCGTTCCATGACCGACTGTGCGTCGATGGTTGATCCCAAGATGAAGGTCAGCCCCGTGCTCTATCTCCCTGCGGGCTTGCCAGTTCCACCCGCCGTCGAAAAGCTGCATACCACCTGCAACGTCGAGATCGAGCACCTCTCCAAGCCCATCCATCAACTCGGCGAGATCGACACCAAGGCGATCCATCCCCATGGCCTGCTCTACCTCCAAAACAAGTACGTCGTGCCCGGCGGACGCTTCAACGAAATGTATGGCTGGGACAGCTACTTCGTCATCCTCGGCCTGCTGCGCGACGGCCGCACCGACCTGGCCCGCGGAATGGTCGAGAACTTTTTCTTCGAGATCGAGAACTACGGTGCTCTGCTCAACGCCAACCGGACTTACTACCTGACACGTTCCCAGCCCCCCTTTCTCAGCTCGATGGTGCTTGCCGTCTACGAAGCCGGGAAACAGGCAGGGCGCGCCGAGACCGCGTGGCTGGCGCGAGCCTATCCGTACCTGGTGAAAGACTATTCCATGTGGGCGCGCGATCCCCACCGCGCTGGCTCAACCGATCTCGCGCGCTACTACGACTTCGGCGAGGGTCCTCCCCCAGAAGGATTGCAGGACGAGGGCGGCTTCTACCGCAAGGTGGTCAGCTACTTCATGGTCCATCCCGACCAGGCCGATCACTACCTGGTCGAACAGAAGGCAGAAGTGTCTGCTGATGCCCCGGGGTCGAGTTACGCGATCACGGTGTGCGATGCCTCGACCACCATGGCCCAGCGTGAATGCGAGCCCCAGCAGGCGGTTCGCTTAAACGCCGACTACTACAAAGGCGATCGCTCCATGCGCGAATCCGGCTTCGATATCTCCTTCCGCTTCGGAGCGTATGGCTCGGCCACCCACCACTATGCTCCCGTCTGCCTGAACAGCCTGCTCTACAAGACGGAGAGAGACCTGGATCAGATCAGCGTGTGGATCGGCAAAGCGTCCGAAGCGAAGCTCTGGAGAGCGCGCGCCGAAACCCGCAAGAGCCGCATGCAGCAATATCTCTGGGACGGCGATGAGGGTTTCTTTTTCGACTACGACTTCACCAACGGGAAGAAATCCCACTATCGCTATCTCACTACTTACTATCCGCTGTGGGCGGGGCTGGCGACACCGGAGCAAGCCGCCGCCGTCGTAAAGAATCTGTCCACCTTCGAGCAGCCCGGAGGACTGGCCATGAGCCCCGAGAACTCCGGCGCGCAGTGGGACTACCCCTACGGTTGGGCCCCCGTGCAACTACTGGCCATTCAGGGATTGCGCCGCTACGGCTACCACACCGAAGCCGACCGCCTTTCGTACAAGTTCCTGTCCACAGTACTCGAGAACTTCCAGCGCGACGGCACCATCCGCGAAAAGTACAACGTGGTCACGCGTTCGTCGGAATCGCAGGTAGCCGTGGGTTATCAGGCCAACGTCATAGGCTTCGGCTGGACCAACGCCGCCTTCCTTGAACTATTGCACGCCCTGCCGACAGAATCCGTGGAGGCGCTGGAGAAGGAAGCTTCAGGTTCCAAGGCACCCAACTGAGGGCTTCAGCGCCTGTGGTCCACTACGCGATCTGCGCAAGCTCGCGCCTGAGTCCACCCTTTCCCGGTGTCGGCGTGGCCCCGACCTGGCTCGCAACCCATGCCCCAGCCCGATTCGCCGCCTCATTCATTTCGGGCAGGGAAGAGCCGCGCAAATATTCGTGCACCAAGCCCGCCGTGAAAGCATCGCCGGCTCCAACCGTATCCGCCACCCGAATCCGGTATCCTGAATGCTCATTAAGCCCTCGGTGACTGATCAACAGGCTGCCTCGACATCCCCGAGTCACGCAGATCAATTTCAACGGGTGCAATTCGACCAGCGTGTCGGCGGAAGCGACTTCGTCGCGGTGCTCGAGTCCGAACAGTTGCATGACCCGCGGCAATTCCTCGTGATTGAGCTTCACGACATTCGCCATCTTCATCGATTCCGCCAGAACCTCCTTCGAGAAAAACGTCTGCCGCAGGTTGACATCAAAGACCCGCACCGCTCCTTTCCGCGCCGCCCCCAGAAACTGTTGTATGGTTGATCGGCTGGTCGAAGCTCTCTGGGCAAGCGATCCGAAGCAGATCGCGTCTGCCTGCTCCGCCAGCCTTTGCCAGTCGGAAGTCCACTCCAGAAAATCCCAGGCAACGCCCACGGCAATCTCAAACTTCGGCTGTCCCTCGTGGTCCACTTTCACCTGAACCGTTCCAGTGGGATGAACGGTATCGTTCTGGATGAAGCTGGTCGTAACTCCGAGCTTCGTTAACTGCAGCGCCGCCTCGCTGCCCAGAGAGTCGCCCCCGATGCGGCTGGCAACAACCCCTTCATTGCCGAGCAACGTCGAGATGTAAGCGAAGTTCGCCGGCGCGCCGCCCAATTGCTTGCCGTTGGGCAGCATGTCCCAGAGAATCTCACCCAGCCCGACGATCTTGTAGCGTTGGCTTGCCATCAGTGTTCATCGTCGATCGTATATATGGTCATCCCGAGCGGAGCGAGGGATCTGTAGTGCGCTGGCACGGCAATCACTTCACGGATGTGAATCCTGCTTCGTGCGCAACTCCTCGGCGATCTTCAACTCCGTCTCGGCCTCTTCCTTCCTACATCGCCGCATTCTGCGCATACTATTTCGCAACCAGACCCGCCTTGACCCCCTCCCGTGATGCACCCTACCATCATTTTGGGTCATGAGTCTGGCGCGGCATCCCCAGTTTCGATCATTCCAGTCGCGGTGGGCACTCTCTGTGATCCTGATCGCGTTCTGCTGTCGTGCTGCCCTCGCCCAGACCCAAGTACAACCCAAGGCTCCCCAGAACTCGATCGCCTACTTTACCAATGTCGCCCAGAAAGGCGGCCTGACCACTCCCACCGTCTTCGGCGGCAAGGACACCAAGAAGTACATCATTGAAACCACCGGCACGGGCGCCGCCATTTTCGACTACGACAACGACGGCTGGCCTGACATTTTCCTGGTGAACGGTACCACGCTGGAAGGTTTTCCTCAGGGTCAAGCCCCGACGAATCATCTCTATCGCAACAATCATGACGGCACATTCACCAACGTCACCGTCAAAGCGGGTCTGAATGCGACCGGCTGGGGGCAGGGCGTTTGTGTCGGCGACTACGACAACGACGGATGGGAAGATCTCTACGTCACCTACTACGGAAAGAACCGTCTTTACCACAATCAGAGCGGAGTGTTCACCGAAGTCGCCGAGAAGGCGGGCGTAGCGGGTTCCGGCAAAGCATGGGGCACAGGATGCGCCTGGGTTGACTACGACCGCGATGGCCATCTCGATCTCATGATCGCCAATTACGTGGATTTCGATCTCGTCACCGCTCCCACTCCCGGCGAACGTCCTTCCTGCATGTGGAAAGGCGTGCCCGTAATGTGCGGTCCCCGCGGACTCGCAGGCGCGAAAAACATTCTCTACCACAACCGCGGCGACGGCACCTTCGAAGACGTCACCACCAAATCCCACATCGACCAGACCGACGGCCACTACGCCTTCAGCGTTTCCACTCTCGACTACAACGATGACGGCTGGCCTGACATCTACGTCGCCTGCGACAGCACTCCCAGCATTCTCTACCGCAACAACCGCGACGGCACCTTCTCGGACGTAGGAGTCATCGCAGGCGCTGCCTTTAACGAAGACGGACGCGAGCAGGCCGGCATGGGCGCCACCATCGCCGACTACAACGGCGACGGCCGCCTCGACATTTTCAAAACGAATTTTTCTGACGACACGTCCACTCTCTATCGCAACAACGGCGATGGCACCTTCGACGACGTGACCTCTGCCGCCGGCCTCGGGCTCTACACCAAGTATCTGGGTTGGGGGACGATGTTCCTCGACTTTGACAATGATGGCTGGCCCGACCTGCTACTCGTGAACGGGCATGTATATCCCGAGGTGGACAAGAACAATCTGGGCAGCAACTACGAAGAGCCGCGTATTCTCTACCACAACCTGGGGAAGGGAACCTTCGCGGACATCTCGGCCAGCGCCGGGCCCGGCATCACCACGCCTGCCTCGTCGCGCGGCCTCGCGGTCGGTGATCTCTGGAACGATGGCCGGATCTCGGCCGTGATTACGAACCTCAACGCCGCGCCCAGCCTTTTGGTCAATCAGGTCCGCAACTCCAACCATTGGATTGCCATTCACACGGTGGGAACGAAATCGAACCGCGATGGCATCGGCGCTCGCATCTCGGTCAAGACCGGCCCTCACACCTTGGTAGACGAAGTTCGCAGCGGATCGAGCTACAACTCCAGCAGCGATATGCGCGTCCACTTCGGCCTCGGTTCGGCGACAAAGGCGGATTCGGTCCAGATCCGCTGGCCCAGCGGACTCGTAGAGCGTTTTGACAACCTGCCCGCCGACTCCATCCAGACGTTGAAAGAGGGATCGGGCACTCCTGTCATGGCTGCTGCAAAGAAGCCTGCGTGAAGTAGGTCTCCTCGGTGTCCCCTGCGGTTAAGATTTCGATCGTTGTGTCTGCGAGTAGAGGACGGGGCGACCGTCACTTGGCCGCTGGAAACTGCATCGTCCGCACAATTCCGCCGCCCTCTTTGACGTAGATCACCTGATTCGGCTTGATGTCCTTCAGCGTATCCACCCGCCCGCTAGGCCAGCGGATTTCAAGCAAGTCCACTTTCTCCGCTTTCCCGAGACCGAAGTGCACGCGCAGGTCGTTCTGCGAAAAATAACCCCCTCCGCTGCGTACCTCATCAATCTGCTGATGCGGCCTCGCTTCCCCGGGCGCGCGCGTCACGCACTTCAATCGCGCCCCAATCCCGCTGCGGTTCGACTTTGTCCCGATCGTCCGCACCTTGATCCAGTTATTTCCAGTCTGCGAATCACAGCGCAGCAGTTGCGGATAGTCGTTGACCGGGTTGATCACCATATCGAGATCGCCATCGTTGTCGAAGTCGCCAAAGGCACAACCGCGCGCCGCGATCGGCTCGGAAATCCCCGGACCCGCCTGCAGAGAAACATCTTCAAACCGCCCGTTGCGCAGATTGCGATAGAGCAATTTGCGCTGCGGATATCCGGCCTCAGTCTTCAGTTGCTCAACCTCCGGATACACATGACCATTGCAGATCAGGATGTCGGGCCAGCCATCGTTATCAAAATCGAAAAACCCGCAGCCCCAGCCCAGGTACTGTGTGTGTGCCCCCAGCCCCGCCGTGAAGGTAGTGTCTTCAAAACTGGCATCACCAAGATTGTGATAGAGCGACGGCGTGTCACCGGCGAAATTCGTCTTAACCAGGTCGAGGTTTCCGTCGAGATCGTAGTCCGCCGCCGAAATTCCCATCCCCGCCTGCGGCTTCCCGTCCGGACTCAAGGCACAGCCCGCTTCCAGCGCGATGTCCACAAATTTCCCGTTCTTCTGGTTCTGATAAAGCGCGCTGGCGGTGGAATCGTTGGCGACGTAAATATCCGGCCATCCGTCGTTGTCGAGATCGGCGGTCAGCACGCCCAGCCCGAAGGTCCCGTTTGCCTTCAGAATCCCGGTGTTCTCGGAAACATCCGTGAAAGTGCCATCGCCGTTATTGTGATAGAGAATGTTCTTCCCGCCATTCAATCCCGGAGGCCCACACGCCACCATCACGCCTTTGTAGAGGCACGGGCCCGACTCCGGCACCGGCGCGGTCTTCAGGTCCATGTCAATGTAATTTGCGACGAACAGGTCGAGCCGCCCATCGCGGTCATAGTCCAGGAAAGCGCAGCCCGTATTCCAGCGATTGCCTTTGCCCGCCACGCCCGCCTTTTCGCTGACATCGGTAAAGGTACCGTCGCCGTTGTTGTGGTAGAGGACGTTCTTGCCGAAGTAAGTCACGAACAGATCGTCGTAGCCGTCGTTGTCGTAGTCGCCGACACACACTCCCTGTCCCCAGCCCGACCGCGCCAATCCGGCCTTCAGCGTGACATCCGTAAACGTGCCGTCACGGTTGTTCTTGAACAGGTGTGAGACCGGCTCCTGCTCGGCCGGGAATCCTTCCAGCCGCCTACCGTTCACGAGAAAGATGTCGAGCCACCCGTCATTGTCGTAGTCGTAAAACGCGACGCCGCAACCCGTCGTCTCGAGCAGATATTTGTTTTTGTGTTCGCCGCCGTAGATCGTCCTGGCGTTCAGTCCGGCCGCGCGCCCGACATCCACAAAACTTACTCCCAGCGGAGTACCGGGTTTCAACGGCTCAACTGGTGGCGTCGCCGCCAACACAGACTGCGCCCACAGCGGACGCGCCAGCGCCAGAACGTTCTCCAGCGATAGAACCAGTGCTGATCCGCTGAGCGACTTCAGGAGTTCTCGGCGTGAGAAAGACAAGAGGGAATACCTGGGAATTCGGGCTGCCTGCTGGCACCGCGCCCCTGAATTCTTATATTTTGTGCCGAAAGACTTTGCAAGCTGGCGTCACCGCGCGGCTTGTCTCTCGGCATGCAAACCAACAAAATTCAGTTTCTAATTCCGCAAGCAGTCCCCTAGGACTATTATGGGCGGCACGGCGTAACGACTCTCAAGAGAGGATTGCCCTGGTGGCGGCGTTCCGCGACCAGAGCTGGGCTGGACCCGAGCACACGATGAATCCCATTGCGACCGTCACCCACCGCAATCTGGCAACCATCGACCTCGTCATCATCGGCATTTACTTCCTGGTGGTCTTCGCGATTGGCTTTTATTTCGCGCGCAAAGAGCGCACTTCGACCGACTACTTCCTGGCCAGCCGGAACATTGGCTGGTTTGCCATTGGAGCGTCGCTGTTCGTCTCGAATATTTCCACTGAGCACTTCATCGGGCTGGCCGGCTCGGGCGCGAGTTCCGGACTGGCGGTGGGCCATTTCGAGTGGCTCGCCTGCCTGATCCTGCTCATCCTGGGCTGGGTGTTCGTCCCGTTCTACCTGCGCTCCAACGTGTTCACCATGCCGGAGTTTCTGGAGCGTCGCTTCAATCGGCAGTGCGCGGTTTATCTGGCGAGCATCTCGATCATTGCCTACATCCTCACCAAAATATCCGTGCACCTCTGGGCGGCCGCGATCGTCCTGGAGCGGGTCGTGGGATGGAGTCCGATGCAGGCCGCCATCATCCTGGTCATCGCCACCGGTATTTACACGATCGCGGGCGGACTCTCGGCGGTCATCTACACCGAAGTCGTTCAGACCCTGGTGCTGCTCACCGGCGCGATCGCCCTGACCTGGATCGGCCTGCACCGGGTAGGCGGCTTTGCCGGTCTGCGCGCGGCCGTTCCCGCCGACTACTTCCATATGATCAAGCCGGTCAGCGATCCCGACTTTCCCTGGACCGGTATCTTCCTGGGTGCGCCCATTCTCGGCATCTGGTACTGGTGCACCGACCAGGTCATTGTGCAGCGCGTTCTCTCCGCCCGGGACGAAGGACATGCCAAGGCCGGTACCATCTTTGCCGGATTCCTCAAGGTCCTGCCGGTATTTCTGCTCGTCATTCCCGGGCTCATCGCCTTTGCGCTCTACCGCGATCTGTTCCATGTCAACGCAGCCGGCCAAGTCACCAATGGCGACATCGCGTTTCCCACACTGATCATCAATCTTTTGCCCACCGGCCTCGTCGGCCTGATGATTGCAGCCCTGCTGGCAGCACTCATGGGCGGCATGGCGTCCGTCTTCAATTCCGCGTCCACGCTGGTGACGCTCGACTTCTACAAGAAGCTGCGGCCCGACGCCGATGAGAAAAAGCTGGTCTTTTTCGGGCGCGTCGCCACCGGCGTCATGGTGCTTCTCGGACTAGCCTGGGTTCCTTTCATCCACCTCATCAGCAGCCAGCTGTACATCTACCTGCAGAGCGTACAGGCCTACATCAGCCCGCCCATTGCGGTCTGCTTCGTGTTGGGCATCCTCTGGACGCGGCTGAACGGCGCCGGAGCGATCTCGTCTTTGCTCACCGGATTTGTCCTGGGCTCGGTGCGCTTCGTGGCGGAGATCTTTGCCGCTAAAGGAACGGAGTTCAGCGGGCTTATGCTGACGGTGGTCAAGATAAACTTTCTGCACTACGCCATCTTCATGTTCGTGGTCTGCTCGGTCGTGCTGGTGGCCGTCAGCCTGATGACGCCCGCTCCCGACCGCCGTAAGCTGGCCGGCCTCACCTTCGCCACCGTGGACGAAAAGATGGACACAGTCGCCGTCGCAAACGCCCGCAAACCAGCGAAGGAGACACCGACCGAGCGCATGGTGAACGTGATCTTCAGCTTGGGGTTGCTGGCGACGGTGATCGGGCTTTGGATTTACTTCCGTTGAACCTTTTCCTGCCGTCATCCTGAGCGGAGCAAGTGCAAAGTCGGTTGCGAGGGCGCCCTTCCGCAGTCAGGTGGCGGCGCTGAAGGTTTTCCTCTGCCTGGCCACCGCCCAAGCCAGTTGCGCCGCGGTCCTGCCCCCGATTGCCTTCCGCCCCGCCTGGGATTACCATTTCTAAGGTTGATTCCTGCCTCTTCAAACATTTTCGCAAGACCGAAGCACAAGGAGGTTCTATGGCAGTAGCCGTTTATCCCATTAACATTGATGCGCGCGTTACCGACTTCATCGCCAAGCCACGCAAGATGCTGATTAATGGCCAGTGGGTCAATGCCGCGTCTGGCAAGACTTTCCCCACCTACAACCCCGCCACCGGAGAAGTCCTGGCGCACATCGCCGAAGGCGACAAACAGGACGTTGACGCCGCCGTCAAGGCGGCGCGTAAGGCCTTTGAAAGCGGCCCCTGGCCGCGCATGAGCGCGTCGCAACGCGGACGGCTGATGTGGAAGCTGGGCGACCTGATCGAAGCGAACGTGGAACAGTTCGCGATGCTGGAAACGCTGGACAATGGCAAGCCCCTGACGATTGCGCGCGCCGCCGACGTTCCGCTGGCCGCCGATATGTTCCGCTACATGGCCGGATGGGCGACCAAGCTGGAAGGCACAACCATCCCGCTCTCGGTGCCCTACACGCCCAAGGCCAGGTATCTGGCCTACACCCTGCGCGAACCGGTAGGCGTGATCGCGCAGATTATCCCGTGGAATTTCCCGCTGCTGATGGCGGCCTGGAAACTGGGCCCGGCGCTGGCGGCTGGGAACACGGTCATCCTGAAGCCGGCCGAACAGACGCCGCTCACCGCGCTTCTTCTGGGCGAACTGATCATGGAAGCGGGCTTCCCTGACGGCGTGGTCAACATCGTTCCCGGATACGGCGAAACTGCTGGCGCTGCCCTGGCCGCGCACGACGACGTGGACAAAGTGGCGTTCACCGGCTCGACCGAGGTCGGCAAGCTCATCGTGCATGCCGCGACCGGCAATCTGAAGAAAGTTACGCTCGAACTGGGCGGCAAGTCTCCCAATGTCGTCTTCAAAGATGCCGACATGGACACCGCCATCGCCGGTTCCGCCAGCGCCATCTTCTTCAACCACGGGCAGTGCTGCTGTGCCGGGTCGCGCCTCTTCATCGAGCGGCCGGCCTTCGATCAGGTAGTCGAGGGAGTCGCCGAGCAGGCCAAGAAGATTAAGGTCGGCTCGGGACTCGACCCCGACACCAACATGGGTCCGCTGGTTTCCGAAGAGCAGCTCCGCCGTGTGTGCAACTATCTCGAAATTGGGATGGCGGAAGGCGCCCGCTCAGTCGTTGGCGGGAAAAAACTCGGCGACAAAGGATACTTCGTCGAGCCCACCGTGCTGGTGGACACCACGGACGATATGAAGGTCGTGCAGGAAGAGATCTTCGGGCCGGTCGTGGCCGCTATTCCGTTTGACGATCCTGAAGAACTCACCCAGCGCGCCAACGACAGCGTGTATGGCCTGGCGGCAGGCGTCTGGACGAACGACATCTCCAAAGCCCACCGGACCGCAGCCGCGCTGCGCGCCGGAACGGTCTGGATCAACTGCTACAACATCTTCGACGCCGGGCTGCCATTTGGTGGCTACAAACAGTCGGGCTGGGGGCGCGAGATGGGCAAGGATGTGCTGGAGCTCTACACGCAGACGAAGGCGGTGTGCACGCGTATCTAGGGGACAGGTGGTTACAGCATTCGGGCGGCCTGCGGGCCGCCTTTTTCTTGAGATTCTATACGGGTCCGGGTGTGCTGAGGGCTGACGGCTGAGAGCTGACAGCTAGGTTTGGAGGCGAACTTATTGATTCTAAACAGTCGTAGTAGGCGCGGTAGTCGAGGAAGTAAGCATCGGTAGCACAAATTAGCACAAAAACCGCTGGGCTACTTCTTTTGCTTCCACCAAGACTTACGCGGGTCGGTGCTTCGATAGCGTACGGCCCATATCAGCAAACCAATCCCGATTAGCGCGAGCGGGACGCCGAATTTATCTACAAAATCATTGGGATTCATTGGCTCTCTTTTCGCGCGAATTATATCCTACGCCTGGTCCGCCTGGCCCGAAAAGGTGCAAGACCCAATTCCAGGCCACCTGATCTGGGGTCGCAATTCATGGATGCGGCGGCCCGCTTGTTAGCGATTTGCAATTTTGTAAAGCAGATCAATGCACCACAGCAACAGGCCGACGATAACCGCGAAACAGAAGCCAACCCCTACAGCCGTCCAGAAAGACAGGTGAATTTCCATGACGCGCACAGCTTAGCATCTAGCTCCGACCGCAGAAAGCGCCACGTGCGCTCCCAGGCGGGCCCGGCTTGCTTGCTGTAGTCCACCGGGGCGTTGGGCGCAGAATAAAACCTGCGAGTCGGACCCAGGGTTGACCGGCGATGGCCTGTTGGGAAATGATCGGACTATGAACCCCGAAGATGCTGTGTGCTCAAAGTGCGGAAGCGTGGTCCCCGTAGGGACGTTGGCTTACGAAGAATCCCTTGTGCACGTGGAAGACAACAGGCTCTTGCTTGCCGGTAGACACTTCAGAACTGAGTGCCCAGATTGCGGTCCCATCCTCTATTTTGGTTCGGGGCATCACTCAACGCTCAAAGAGAAAGAAATGGGTTGTCTGTTCCCGAAACATCAGCGGAGGCGTATGCGCCGCGCAATGACCCATCAAGATGCAAAACTTTTTCGAGAGTGCGTGGACGGCCGAAGATTACCTTCTGATGAACAGCGTGCCCGATGGATTGAAATTCTAGAGCAAGTGCGTTTGAGCGTCGTAGACTAACGCGGCGCGGTGCTATCCTTGGTCTACGGAAAGCACTTTGCGCAGGGGGAGTTAATCATGGATGAGCAGCAATGGTCCAAACTCTACGAGCAGTTGAAGACCGAGGAAGATCCAGACAAATTTCACAACTTAGTGGCAGACTTCGCCATGCTAACCGAGACGAAAGAATCTGAATTGAGGGCAAAGAAAACCGAGCGGCGTTGGGAGAAAACGGGCTAGAGAAGTCCGTGGCATTCCCGTGTCGTTAACGCCCCCAGGTCCCGATAACCAACTTGTTGAGCCGGTCTTGCCGCGTCTTCGCCCAGGCGGAATAGCTTTTCTCAGTGGTCTTGATAGAGTCATGGCCCAGGAGCTTGGACACTTCTTCCATCGGTACGCCCTTGCTCAACAGGTCCACCGCGAAGGTATCGCGCAGCCGGTGTGACCGCATGTGCCCGTTGGACTCAATCTTGGCTG
This sequence comes from Terriglobales bacterium, assembly GCA_049273945.1. Lineage (GTDB taxonomy): Bacteria > Acidobacteriota > Terriglobia > Terriglobales > Acidobacteriaceae > Acidiflorens. The sequence continues at coordinate 21,507 of JBASRS010000084.1, forward strand.
CCTTGAACAGTGTGCGCATGTCGTCCTGCCAATGCGTGACCGTGCTGCACTCCAGGCCGTTGCATGTCCAAGAACAACTGGACTTGAGTTTGGAGGCGCGGGTGAGAATCGAACTCACGATAGAGGTTTTGCAGACCTCGGCCTTACCACTTGGCTACCGCGCCCGATAGCAGTTAAAGCAAAAAGCCCGCGCAGGCCGCGGGGCTCGGAAAACTGGAGCGGGAGACGGGATTTGAACCCGCGACTTCGACCTTGGCAAGGTCGCACTCTACCGCTGAGTTACTCCCGCTCGAACTTCCTGAGTATAAATGACCCCGGCGGCGGGGAGCAAACACCGTGGAAGAGCGGCCCTTTAGGGCCGCGTTCGTGGCCATTTTTGCCGTGGCCTTCAGGCCCGGTGGTCGCGCTCCTCAGGGGCTAAAGCCTGTGCCGATGTCGGAACGGCCCACGCGGCGCTGAAGCGCCGCTCTTCCACGGTGCTGCACATCGCTCTTTGAGCACTCTGAAGCCGTTCCCTTCCGCGTTTGCCGGTGAGGCTTTCAGTATTGCCCCCCGCCCTGCGCCTGATTGGCTGCGGCGGTAATCCGGTTCCGAATATCCCACAAATCCTTATATAGCCAGTGCTCCATGCGCTGCTGCAAGACCTCCACCGGTGTTCCCATGGTTCCGACCACGCGCCCGCCGATAATGCGCTCCGCCAGTTTCAGATGATGAAACCGGAACAATTGCATGCGCTCGTCGAAGTCGAGCAGGCGCTCGGCAACGTCGTGCAGGCCGAAGAATTCTTCGTGGCGGCGATAGACGTCATCGACGGTGAGTCCGGCGCGCTTTACTTGGTCGTTGAAAGCCTGGCCCAGGCGCGGGCCGATGTGGAGCAGCGACAGGAATCCCGGAGAGTCGAGCCCACTGCCGTGCCCCAAACCTGCCCGAATCAGATGGTAGTCATAAGGCGTAATGGTTTCGAGCACGTGCAGCTGGGAAATGGGATGCTCGAGCATCTGATTCGCTCGGCGAATCAGACGTGTGGAGTTGGAAAAATCCCCCTGTTCGATGTACGCGAGCGCTCGCTCCAACTCGAAGGCGGCGCCCTTCATCAGCAGTTCTGAGGCCTGGTGCACCACCATGAACGTGATTTCGTCTTTGTGCAGAAGCTGTTCCGGGGACTTCTGCAGGGCCAGCAGCTCGTCGGTGCGCAGATAGCGCTCGTAGTCGGAAGCTCCCTTGCCGGGGAGGATCGGTTTTCTGAGATCGTCGAGATGTGCCATGAGGCCTCGAAGAGGAAGCAGGATAAATCAGGACCCGACACGCTCGGCCGAATGATGCGGCGCCCACTGCGGGTCCTCGTCCGGGCTCACGATATGGCCGTCGCGCATGTGGATGATGCGGTCTCCGTACTCGGCAGCCTCGGGATTGTGCGTAATCATCAGCACCGTCTGCCCCAGATCCTTATTCGACTGCCGGAGCATATTGAGGACGATCTCCGAGTTCTTGGAATCGAGGTTGCCGGTAGGCTCGTCGGCCAGCACAATGGCCGGCCGGTTGATCAGCGCGCGTGCGAGCGCGACCCTTTGCTGCTCTCCGCCCGAAAGTTCGGACGGACGATGATCCAGCCGGCGAGCGATGCCGAGCATCTCCGTGATCTTGTTGAAGAACGCCGGGTCGGGCCGCGAGAGCCCGGCGATGTCAGCCGCAATCTCAATGTTCGCGCGCGCGCTCAGGGTAGGCAGCAGATTGAATTTCTGGAAGACGAATCCGATCTTGCTCTTGCGCAGCTTCGTGCGCTCCCCGTCCGAAAGCGTCGCGAAATCCACGCCGTCAATGGTTACGCTGCCGGAATCGGCCCGCGTTAGTCCGCCCAGAAGGTAAAACAGGGTGGATTTACCGCTTCCGGAAGGTCCCACCACAGTGACAAACTCGCCCCGGTTTACGGTGAAAGAAATGCCGCGCAGGGCGGGCACGTCAATTTTGCCCACACGGTAGGTCTTGCGCAGATCATTCGCTGCAATGAACACGCTCATCCAGTTGAAACGATATCACACGGACGCGGCGGAAAAAGGGCAGCGTTCAGGCCACGGTGGCGCGCGGCGCGGCGCGGGCACGGAGTTCGACTGGACGCTTGGGGCCGCGCTTCCGCACCAGCAATAACCGGATGCGTTCCAGCAATTCGGCGGGTTCGTACATGCCCTTGGGCAGGAAAAGATCGGCCAGCGTGTCGCGCTCGTAGATTTTCACTCGGCCGGAGATCAGCACGGCCGGAGTCTGGGGAGAAAGCTCTTTGATTTCCTGGATCAGGTGCGATCCGTCCACCCCGGGCATCACCAAGTCGGTGAGAACCAGGTCAACTCCGCCCCGCCGGAAAGCTTCCAGCGCCTGCGCGCCGTTGTTGCAGGCGACTACGCGGTAGCCGCGGGTTTCGAGCAGGACTTTGCGAATAGAAAGAGCCTGTTCGTTGTCGTCCACACAGAGAATCGTTTTCTTAGGCTTCATGGGAGGAACCGGGAGTCCGCACTTCGCCAAAATCCTTTTTTTAATTTTCGAGAACGGAGAGCGAACTGCATGCTAACGGGAATCGCGCCCGCAGTAAAGTAGCGCGCTCGCCAATGGCACTCCGGTGCAGTGAACGATCGTGCCATCCATTGAGCGCCGCGACTGCTGCGGAGTTTTGCTCTCTAGTCAGCAAGCGTGACTTCCCCGCGGAGAACTTCCACACAATTTCCACCGACACGCACATTGATTACCTGGTTATCCTTCTTCGCAGCGCGCACAAAAATGCGACTGGGACGGTGCATTTCGAGTCCCTGTTCGATCATCACACGCTCATCGCTGGCCGCCACGCCGTGCGCGACCATCCACGAGGCGCAACATCCCGCAGCCGAGCCGGTTGCCGGGTCTTCTCCGCTGTAGAACAGCATGCGGGCATGCAGGCGGGCTTTGGGGTCGACCGTCTCGCGGGAAACAAAATACAAGAACTTGCCGCCACTCCGGGCAAGGTATTCGCCGGCGCCATTCAGGTCGAGCCGGAGGCCTTGCAGTTTCTGAAGAGAACGCACGGCGGTGATGGTGAACGGCACACCCGTGGATACGGTCTGGATCGGGACTGAATCGTCGAAGTCGGCGGGGCTCAGGTTGGTGAACTGTGCAATCGCCTCGGCGGGATGGCTAGCCCCAAATTCGGGATTCTTCTGCGTCATCTCCCCAAACACAGCTTGGCCGGGTGGCTGCCCGAAGCGCACGGGAACGGTGCCGACGTTCAGGTCGAGACGAATCTCGGACGCGCCGTTCTCACCGCGCAGAACGAATGCCGTCCCCAACGTGGGATGGCCGGCGAACGGCAGTTCCTCCTTGACGGTGAAAATGCGGACGCGGACTCCGCGTTCTTTCTCTGCCGCCGCTTCGCCCGGCAGGATGAAGGTCGTTTCGCACAGGTTTGTTTCACGCGCCAAGGCCTGCATCTGCTCGGTGCTCAGCCCTCGCCCATCGAGAAAAACGGCGAGCGCGTTTCCGGTGAGTGCGCGGTCGGTGAACACATCCACCTGAGTCATTGCGAGCTTCTTTGACGAAGTGGCCATAGGCGAAATTTTACCGGCCCTTCGACACAAGCGCTGGCCGGTGCGATAACATATTTACAAATTCAACAGGCAAACCCATTTGACGGAGCAGTTTGCCGCTGGATATCCTATTCCCCACTAGTTTTGTAGGGTTTAAGCGTCGGCATCATATAGATGCCGAAGAATTACGTAGGAGATCAAAATGTCTTTACGCATCAATTCCGAAGCTCCCAACTTCACCGCTGACACCACCCAGGGCAAGGTCAATTTCCACGAATGGATCGGAAACGGCTGGGCGATCCTGTTCTCGCATCCCAAGGATTTCACTCCCGTGTGCACGACGGAACTCGGCTACATGGCGGGTCTGCAGCCGGAATTCGCCAAGCGCAACACCAAGATCATCGGTCTGAGTGTGGATCCCGTTAACAATCACGGCAAGTGGTCGGCGGACATCGAAGAGACCCAGGGACACAAGGTGAACTATCCCATGATCGGTGACCCGGAACTGAAAGTGGCCAAGCTCTACGACATGCTTCCCGCCGAAGCCGGCGACAGTTGCGAGGGCCGCACCGCAGCCGACAACGCCACGGTGCGTACCGTGTTTGTGGTTGGTCCGGACAAAAAGATCAAGCTGATGCTCAGCTACCCGATGAGCAGCGGCCGCAATTTCGACGAGGTGCTGCGCGTGCTCGATTCACTTCAGCTCACCGCAAAACACAACGTAGCCACGCCCGTGAACTGGAAGCCGGGAGAGGACGTCATCATTCCGACTTCGGTGACAGAAGACCAGGCGAAGCAGAAGTACCCCGGCGGATGGAAGACGCTGAAGCCGTATCTCCGCGTGGTGGCGCAGCCGAAGTAATTCGATTGCACGCCGCCCTTCCGGCTTTTGAAACAAGGGAAGCGCATGGGGTCCGGTGATCCTCCCGGTCTTCAAAACCGGCGGGCGGCATCTCCGATGTCGCCGGTGCGTTCGACTCGCACACGCTTCCGCCAAAACCCGCGCCCCACCCGCGCTATACTCTCGCCCAGACCCCGATGGCCAACCTACTCTACGGCGTCAACGGCGAGGGTGCGGGACACTCCACGCGCGCGAAAGAAATAATTTCGCATTTGCAGAAAAAAGGTCACCTTGTCCACGTCGTCTCCTTCGACCGCGGCTTGACCAACCTGCGCAAGGATTTTGAAGTCACCGAAATCCACGGCTGGCGCATCGCATATGTCAACAATCGGGTCCGCTATCGGCAGACGATCGCCAGGAACCTGCTGGGCGCGCGCCGAACGGCTGCCAGCATCGCGCAATTGAAAAAGCTGAGTGAGGAATGGAAGGTCGATCTCGTCATCACCGATTTTGAACCACTGTCCTGCCATGTAGGCCGTCGCCGGCATCTGCCGGTCATCTCGATCGACAATCAGCACTGCCTGACCAACGCCAACGTCTCTTACCCCCGGCAATATCGCGCCGATGCGGCGGCGGCGAAGATGGTCGTGCGCTTGATGGTTCCGCGCGCCGACGCCTATCTGGTAACCTCGTTCTTCAAGGCGGAGGTCACGCGGCCCAATACGTTCTTATTTCCACCGATCTTGCGCGAGAGTGTGCTGCAAGCAAAGCCGCAAGCCGGAGAGCAGGTACTCGTTTATGTGACCTCGCCGGCGCTCGCACTGGCGAAGCTGCTGGCCTTGGTGCGCTGCCGCTTTGTCGCCTATGGCTTCGGTCGTGAAGGGCCGGACGGAAACGTCCTCTACAAGAAACCGAGTCTCGACGGATTTCTCGAAGATCTGATCAACGCCAAGGCAATCGTCGCCAACGCCGGCTTCTCGCTGGTCACCGAGGCGCTGCACCTCGGCAAGCCTTATCTCGCCGTTCCGGTGGAGCATCAATTCGAGCAAATCTTCAACGCTTACTGGCTCGAAAAAGTGGGCTATGGCGCCTATTCGGAGGAGTTAAACCGCGAGCGGGTCGAATCGTTCCTCGACAACCTGCCCGACTATCGCGAGAACCTCAGGGCCTATCCCCGTCAGGGAAACGAAGCCTTGCTCGCGAAACTCGATGCTCTGATCGGTGAGCACACAGGGTCATAAAAGAGATGCTATGATGCGCGGCGGAGACAATCCCCAACCATCTATCGATCATGATTGCTTCGAATCCCCGGTCCTCTAATCATTCCCTCATGGTGGGTGCCATCAGTTCCGCCCTCGCGCTAGGGGGCGGACTCGCATTGGCTCAAGCTCCCGCCATAGGCATCGTGCGCGTGGACGCAAGCCCGAAACACGTACTGAACTCGTTCGACCCAGATCGCGCCCTGGGAAGCTCGCTCGACGTGCTGTCCCGCACGGGAATCGACAGAGTTCATTCGCCCCACATCGTCCAGGAATCGCTCTCGGCGGGCTGGGGACCGATCACCTATCGGAACAACACCGAGTTGCGCATGGCCGCATGGCACTGGACCGAGAACGGGACTTGGAGCGATTCCGCCCACCAGAGCGGATACTTCACCGGGAGCACGGAGATCAAGGAGCCAACACGCTACATCCTGGCATACGCGCTGCCGCACCGCGGATTTTCGACCAGCGGCGACGCCCCGGTGCCGGGCCCGAATCTCAGCTATTGGAAGAGCAATCCCTATCTCACCAGCCGCTTTACCGGCGAGAGCGATGCCCTGCACCCGCAGTGGGTGGTAGTGGATCTGCGTGCTCCGAAATCCGTGAACGCCATCCGCATTGCCTGGGCCAGTCCATACGCCACGACCTATCAGGTCGAGTATTTTGATGGCAAAGATGCTCTCGACTTTGATCGCGGTCCGCAGGGCGAATGGAAAATCTTTCCATCTGGTGCAGTGAAGAATGCTCCGGGTGGCACGGCCACTCTCAAGCTCTCCGAAGCGCCGGTCTTCACTCAATTCTTGCGCGTCTGGATGACGGAGTCATCGAACACCTGCGATCTGCACGGAACGGACGACATTCGCAACTGCGTCGGCTACGCGATTCAGTCCATCGATGCAGGCACCCTCGACGCGACTGGCGAATTTGTGAACGTCGCCAAGGATGCAACCGGAGAAAACCAGCCTACGTACTGCTCCTCTTCCATTGACCCGTGGCACTCTGCCGCTGATGCGCGCAACGACGGACAATACCAGCACACCGGATTCGACCTGTTCTTTACCAGTGGCCTCACCAACAACCTCCCGGCGATGATCCCGGTCACAATGCTTTACGGCACGCCCGAAGATGCCGCCGCCCAGATCGCTTACATCAAGAAGCGCGGTTATCCGATCGGCTACATCGAAATGGGCGAGGAGCCTGACGGCAAGCACGCCATGCCCGAAGACTACGCCGCGCTCTACCTGCAATGGGCAACTGCCATCCACAAAGTTGACCCACAACTCAAACTTGGCGGGCCAATTTTCGAAGGCGTTAACGAAGACATCCGCGTCTGGCCCGACGCGCAGGGACGCACCTCCTGGATGGGGAGATTTGTCGCTTATCTCAAGTCGCATGGACGGCTTCCCGACCTGGCGTTTGTGTCGTTCGAGCACTATCCCTTTGAGCCGTGCGACATCAAGTGGGAAACGCTGTACTCCGAACCGCAGTTGATGAAGCACATTCTCCAGGTCTGGAGAGACGATGGCGTGCCTCCGGATGTCCCTCTGATGATCACCGAAGACCACCTGGCGGCCGGCCTGACGGGGCCGATGAGCACGATCTTTTCGGCGCTCTGGCTTGCCGATAACGTCGGTTCCTTCTTCGAGGGAGGGGGCGCCGTCTTCCATCACTCACCGATCCAGCCCGAACCGGTGCAGAACAGCTGTCTCGGATGGGCCACCTGGTCGAACTTCGTGGCCGACCGCGATTACAACATCACGGGATACACCGCACTCTACTTCGCGGCGCACATGATCAACCTGGAGTGGGTCCAGCACCGATCGGGCGTGCACCAGATGTTTGCTTCTTCAACCGATATCAAAGACGACCAGAAAAACGTCCTGGTGACCTCGTACGCGGTCCATCGCCCGGATGGAAATTGGTCAGTGATGCTGGTCAACCGCGACCAGAGTATCGCTCACACGGTACGCGTGGTCTTCGACACCGCCCGCAAGCGCCAATCGTCCTTTTCGGGACCGGTCACGGTAGTGACCTTCGGCAGTGAACAATATGTATGGAAAGACGAAGGCCCGAATAGCCACGCCGACCCTGACGGAACACCCGTGGCTACGAAACTTGCCGGGAGTCCAGAGGCCACCGTTACTCTGCCCAAAGCTTCGATCACGGTATTGCGAGGCAAGGTGGCGGGTTTCTGACGCGTGCTCCGGACTGCATTTCGGATCAGCGGGGACGCTCCCGATCGGAGCCTCTGCAGACCGCGGCAGCGCTACTCTGTAGTATTCCGCCGCGGCCCAGCTCGCTGCTAGTGCTGCCTAGGGGGCCTGTCCGGCGTGTACCTGGCGGGCGCGCACTTCCTGTTCCGCGACCAGCCAGTCTTCGCTCTCGTTGCCCGGCGTCCCTCCACGCTGGAGGTAGATCTCGTAGGCGCGTCGACGAATCTCGTCTTCCAGACTGACAGAAACCACGCTCCTGCTGGCTTCGAGACCAGTCGGCGCTATCGGCGTTTGGACGGACACCGCTTTCCTCCGACGGGCGCCGTCTTGGGTGATTTTGCGTGCCATACAGTACTCCTTACAGCTCCCCAATTCCAGTAAAGGCCGGAAGTGATGAATGAGCCGCATACACTTTGCCCAGCAACTTTGTCTGGCTCCTGTCTATAGCGGATGATGTCCTAAATATAAACCGGGAGCCTGTGGAAAAAGAAGTCCCGCTATAAGGAAAATGCTCTTCCACTCTCCCCAAAGGGTCATGGCGTGACCGGAGACGGAGGAGTATTGCAAATGGCAGCGGGCGAACACAGAAGTACTCCGGTAACTTGTCAGATATCGTGGTCGCCCGCAGGATGAAGGCAAGGCTATTGAGGCCGACCTATGTCATCTCGAGGCGATCAAGGTACCGGCGCGAAGCTCGCCAAGGACTCCAACGGTCTCCACGAACTGGAGAAAATGCTCACGGAATCTCCGAGTCCGGAGCGAGTGAGCATGAAACTGGCCCACATCCTTAACGTGAACCGCAACGAAGTCGCGCTGCTGCGGGTGGAAAAGGGCAGCCTGAGATTTGTGTTCCCGGCAGAACTTCGCGCCGCCGGCGTAATCCCGCTTTCGAGTTCGGCGGTTGCGGCCCGCACAGCGACCACCGGAACTTCTCTGCTTTCCAATTCCTTCGCGCGCGTGAAGCACGTCAGTTTGTTCGAGTCCGTCAAGCTCGGCGCGGCAGAAGACTCCCAGGGTTCGGAACAGATGCCGATCCAGAAAATCATGTCCGTGCCCGTGACGCAGGCGGGAGGCAAGGTTGTGGGCGTGATCCAGGTTTCCCGCAAAGGCGCAGACCATTCGCTCGCCGGCTCGGACTTTACGGGGGAAGACCTGAAGCGGCTGGAGAAGGCCGCCCCCGTGCTGGCGCGCATGCCCTTCATGGAAGAAAACTCGCCCCTGGGAGAAAGCGGCAGCTAGACGCCGCATCGCCGGCCCGACGAGTTTTCCTATAACGCCTGTCCGGCACAGTAGCCGGAGGCCCACGCCCACTGGAAGTTGAACCCGCCCAGTTGGCCGGTGACATCCACTACTTCTCCAATCAGAAACAGTCCAGGGACTTTTCGGCTCTCCATGGTTTTGTCGGAAAGTTCGTCAGTGTCCACGCCGCCGGCGGTGACCTCCGCTTTGCCAAAGCCCTCCGTGCCCTCGGGCAGGACTCTCCAGGCATGGAGTTGACGCTCCGCCTCGGCGAATGCAGCGTCAGAGTTGCCTGTCAGGGAATAGATCTCGATCCAGCGGTCGGCGAGGCGGCGCGGCAGAACTTCCCGCAGAAGCGATTTCCAACTGGCCGCGTCGCGCCGGCCGCGAGTCCGCAGTTCTAGGAGCAGGTCGCGGTCAGGCGCCAGGTCCACGAAGATAGGTTCCCCGCCACTCCAATAGGAAGAGATTTGAAGCATGGCGGGACCACTGATTCCGCGGTGCGTAAACAGCATCTTTTCCCGGAAGGTTTGCTTGCTGCTTTGGACGGAGGCAGCCACCTCGGTCGAGACGCCTGCCAGGTCACACCATCGCTGGCGGTCCGATTCGTCAAGAACCAGAGGAACCAGGCCTGGACGCGGCTCTTGAATGCGCAGGCCGAACTGCCGGGCGAGATCGTAGCCGAATGCGGTGGCGCCGATTTTCGGGACGGACAATCCGCCGCTTGCGACGACGAGGCAGGGCGCGCCAAAAGCTGAAGTCTCGGCGCGCACGACGAAGTCACCAGCCTTTTCGACCTCGTGCACTCTTACGTTGGTCTGGATCGCGGCTCCCGCGGCACGACATTCCTGCTCGAGCATTCCGGTGATATCGTGCGCCGATCGGTCACAAAACAACTGCCCCAGCTTCTTCTCGTGGTACGGGATGCGATGCTCTTCCACCAGCGAGATGAAGTCAGCCGGCGTGTATCGGGCCAACGCCGACTTGGCAAAATGGGGATTGCCGGAAATGAAGTTCTCGGGGCCGGAATGCAAGTTTGTGAAGTTGCAGCGGCCCCCTCCGGAGATCAGAATTTTCTTTCCGATCCGCTCGGCTCGTTCCAGCACGATTGCCCGGCGGCCCCGTTTACCGGCCTCGATGGCACACATGAGTCCGGCGGCGCCGGCTCCTAGAATAATGGCGTCGTATCGCTGCTCCACGCGAAAACGAGCTTACCAGGGTCGTAAGCGAACTTTGCAAACGAAAGCCAGTTTAACTAAGGCCGGACTCTGAGCTGTGGACCAACCAATCCGTCCCTCCCCACGACGGAGCCATCAGCCTGGGACAGGCGTCCCTGGCAGCCTTTCGAGACGCGAGCTACAAACACAGCTGCGAGCGACCGCTCCGACGCAGGTAGAATATAGGGTTGGAACCAATGCCGCCATGCGCACTTTGGCCGACATCTTCGCGCAAATCTTCCGCACCCTCTGGGCGCACAAGCTCCGTTCGTTCCTGACCATGTTCGGCATTGCCTGGGGCATTGGATCGCTGCTGCTGCTGGTCGGACTCGGTGAAGGCTTCCGCTCGGGCAATAAGCGCGAAATGGAAGAGTTCGGCAAAGACATCATGTTCATCTTCCCGGGGCGCGCCCCGGTGGTGGAAGGCAGCATGCGTTCTGCCCGCTTTTACATGCTGACCTACCAGGATTACCTGGATATTCGTTCGGCGCCCTACGTGCGTGAGGCTTCGCCGATCCTCACCCGGGACGATGTGCGGGCGGTCAGCGAGTTCGCCAGTGCGAGCGGCCAGATCACCGGCGTAGAACCGCAGTTCAGCCAGATCCGATTTCTTCCGCTCAAGCAGGGCCGCTGGCTCAACGATCTGGACGGGAGCCAGAAGCGCAACGTGATCGTGCTCGGCGATGAGATGACACGCAACCTGTTTCCCGGACGTCCCGCGGTGGGCGCAACCATCGTGCTCAATGGTGTCCGCTTTGAGGTGATCGGGACGCTGCGGCGGGTGGGCCGCGGCGACAACAACTCCACCAACATGCGCGCCTACATCCCCTACCCAGTCATGAACGTATACTTCCCGCTCAAGGGGGAGCAACAGAAAGGCACGATCTCGTTCATCAACTACCAGCCGCGGGTGCGAGCGGAGCATCTGCTGGCCAACCGGGAGGTGCGCAAGGTAGTCGCAAGGAATCACGGTTTTGACCCGAACGACGACAATGCCTTCGAATTATGGGACACGATCAAGCAGTCGGAAATGGTGGGCGCCATTTTCGACGCCATGAATGTGTTTCTGGGCAGCGTAGGCATGGTCACGCTGGCGCTGGGCGCGATCGGGGTGATCAACATCATGCTGGTCTCCGTCACCGAGCGGACGCACGAGATCGGCCTCCGCAAAGCGCTGGGCGCCACCAACCGCAATATCCTTCTGCAGTTCTTCCTGGAGGGAGTCCTCCTTACTCTGGTCAGCGGCTTCATCGGCATGGCGCTGTCGGGGGGATTGATGGCGGCCCTGGGGACAGTTCAGGGTCCGGGGGGATTTGATCCGCCCAAGTTGGTACCTATGACCGCTGCGCTTGCCATCGGCAGCCTGGCGCTGGCCGGAGTGGCCGCCGGACTGTATCCCGCGCGCAAAGCGGCCATGCTGCAACCGGTCGAAGCACTGAGGCAGGAGTAAGGAAGTATGATGCGCGACATCCTCCGCGAGTCCTGGACCGCCATGAAGTACAACCGGCGGCGCACTGCGCTGACCATGCTGGGCATGGCCTGGGGCATCGCCACGGTGGTGCTACTGCTCGCCTACGGCAACGGATTCGGGCAGGCCATTACCAACATTTTTGCCAACTTTGGTACCAAAACCATGATCCTGGTCCCCGGCCGCAGCTCGATGCAGGCGGGAGGCGAGAAGGCCGGCGCCAAACTACGATTTACTCTGGAGGATGTTGAACTCCTGACGACCAACGTCCCTCAGATCACCCGCATCACTCCCGAGGTGTTCAAAGATGGCAGCATCCAGTACGACACTCGTACCTTCAACTTCGGGGTAGTCGGGAACTATCCGAACGTCTCCTCCATCAAGGTTCTCGAGTTGGCCCAGGGCCGGTTCTACAACCTCGAAGACCAGATGCAGCGCGCGCGCGTCGCCGTGATTGGGTCCGAAGCCCGGGACAAGCTCTTCTCCGGGCGCAATGCCCTCGGGGAACGCATCCGAATCGACGGGCTCAGTTTCGAAGTGATCGGCGTTTTGCAGGCCAAGATGCAGGAAGGCGACAACGACATCAACCGGATCGTTTATATCCCGTTCACCAGCATGGGCGACCTGACCGACACGCACTATCTCGGGACCATCTGGCTCAGCTACGAGGTGAATGATTACCAGGGGCTGGAGCGGGCAGTACGAGATGTGATGGCGCTACAGCACAAGTTTAATGCAGCAGATCGCCGCGCCCTGCTGGTGTTCAGCCTGATGGAGCAGGTGCACCAGTTCCAGGTGATTACGATCGGGCTGAAGATCTTGCTGGCGTTCATCGGCACACTGACACTGGGCATCGGCGGCGTCGGGCTCATGAACATCATGCTGGTCTCGGTGACGCAACGTACCCGGGAGATTGGCATGGAGAAAGCGCTGGGCTCGCGGAGACGCGACATCTTTCTCCAATTTCTCGCGGAAGCGCTGGCCATCAGTTTCTTCGGCGGAGTGCTCGGTGTTCTGTTGGCCTACGTGGTCGCCCATTCCTTCGGAAGACTTACTTTGTATAGCGCCATGGCCAAACATGCAGAGGCCGGCGACATCCACTTGTTGATCGATCCTCTGACGCTGTTGATTGCCACCCTCATCCTGGGCGCGGTGGCGCTGGTAAGCGGCATGCTGCCGGCCATCCGGGCGTCGCGGCTGGATCCGATCGAAGCGCTGCGCTACGAATAAGCGACGAGTCTTCGGCACCATTTCCAGCGCACGCGGGAGGCTATGATGCTCTGCGCCGCTCTAGAAGCCTGGGTAGCCGGTCACTTGCAAGAAAGTCTTCCAGGTCATGGCGGAAGCAGGGAGCGGCTCGATCGACTGGAAGCGCATTTTTGCCCACTCGGGCAAAGCCGGGGTCAAGCACCACTTCGTGGAGCACGATCGCCCGAAGCAGCCATTTGAGAGCATCAAGGCCAGATGCACCTATCTGGCGAGTCTGCGGTTCTGAGCGGAACAACACTGACGCTTCTGGAATCAGCAACTTCCGGAGCGCCCCCTGTGGCGAATCCGCCCGCCCTTGACCCGTTCCTAAGCGAAGGGCATAATTTTTGCCACGAAGTTTGACGCCGATTAGGTGACCGGCCCGGCGTCCTGTGGGTTTGCAATCCGATGTACGCATTCTAAAGCTGGAATCGCGGCCTCCCCAGCCGACCTTTCCCTCTCAGGAGTCCAAAGTGAGCGACGAAATCAACAAGCGAATTGGCGACTACGAGATTCTCAACGAACTAGGCGCCGGCGGAATGGGCCGCGTGTACCGCGTCCGGAACGTGATCTCCGACCGCATCGAGGCCATGAAGATCCTGTTACCCGATTTGGCCGAGCGCCAGGAACTAGCCGCCCGCTTCCTGCGCGAAATCAAGCTCCTGGCCAGCCTCAACCATCCCAATATCGCGCAGCTTCGTACCGCCTTCACTCACGACAACCATCTCGTCATGATTATGGAGTACGTCGAAGGCACCTCCATGGCCGTTCGCCTGGCCGGCAGTTCGATTTCAGTGGCTGACGCGCTCAACTACATCGATCAGGTTTTGAACGCATTGAGCTATGCGCACCAGCAGAACATCATCCACCGCGACATCAAGCCTGGCAACATGATGCTGACTCCGCAGGGAGTCGTGAAGGTTATGGATTTCGGCATCGCCCGGTCAGATGCCGACCGCACTCTCACCTTGGCCGGCACGAGCCTCGGAACCGTCAATTACATGTCTCCGGAGCAGGTGAAGGGCGAGCCCACCGATCCGCGCTCCGATCTCTACTCGGTCGGCATTTGTCTCTACGAGATGGTGACCGGCAAGAAGCCCTTCGAGGCGGGCAGCGACTATTCCATCATGAGCGCTCACGTCAAGGAGGCGCCCCGGCCCCCCGTCGAACTTCAGCCCGGACTTCCTCCCGCGCTCAATGAAATTATCCTGGTGGCAATCGCCAAGGACCCGGCCCGGCGCTTCCAGACCGCCGCCGCCTTTCGCAATGCCTTGAGCAACGTGCGCGGATTTTCGCCCACAGCCGAGATGGCGACTCTGGCAGCAGGCCATGCTGCCGCGCCCGCAACGGCCCTGCCGAGTGTTCCAATCCCTGTCACTTCGGCAAGTCAGGTGGCGACGCTGGCAGCGGCTGCTCCATCCAGCACTCAAGTCGCGCCGCCTCCAGGCCCGCCCATGCCGCCGCCTCCTTCTACTGGCCATCGCGGTCTCTATATGACGCTGGGCGCACTCGTCGTGCTGGCGGGGCTGGTGGCGGCCGGAATCTACTTGCCCAAGAGGGGTAACGCTGGCGACCAGGTCCAGACGACGGCTCCCCCTCCGGCCCCGGTCGAGCCCGCGCCGCAAGTGCAAGAAACTCCCGTTCCCGACAACCCGGCGCCACCGGAGCCTCCCGTCGTATTGGCGACAAAAGGCGGCAAGATTCACCAGGGCTCCGCCGAGACTCCCAGCGGCCCGAACTTGGAGCAGTTGCGGGACGAAATTGATCATCTGTCCGCGCGCGTGGCGTCGGTCAACAACGGCCTGGATGGCCTGAAGCAACAGCAGGCGTCCGCAGGCTACGGCTTGCGCGGCGATATGGCCGAGCACCAGGAGAGCATGAAGATCAATCTCTCCCGCGCGCAAGACGCTGTCGAGCGCGGCGACGCCGCCAAGGCCAAGAAATATGCGGACCGCACTACGGCTGATCTCGAGGCGTTGGAAAAATTCCTCGGCCGCTGAGGCTGGGGGACGCTGAGGCTCCGAACGCAAGAGCAGCGCTCCCGTGCGCTTTTGCGTTGAATCCTGCGCAAAATCCGAGACCCAAGCCTCCTAAGATCGACCTAGCCAGGCAAACTACGAGTTCTGCGGCGCTCCGAAACTCACTCTGGATTGAATCTTAATTCAATTGCTTCGTTGCTCTCATGCCCGGCGCGCTCCCATTTCCATTTCTGCACTGCCCGCTCGGCTGCCTGCACGAGCACAGGGTGCCCGCCCATCACCTTGACAGATTTTACGGTGCCGTTGGGTGCGACTACGACTTCAAGCCTGACACTGCCCTTTACATTCATAGTACGGGCCAATTCCGGATAGGCGGGGACCACACGGTTAGTCACCCTGCGGGTATTCTCGGAGGAGTCCTGCTGGGCCCGTGCAAACGGAGGGACGTACATCAGTGCGCACATAAGAACCTGGCCCATCAGAAGTTTCGCACGCGACATGACCACTGCCCCCTTTGTGCGAGCTTACGTGTGACGAGAACACCCTCAAAATAACGGAAGTAACCATCTCTTTGCCAACCGCAACCCCCGGCACTGATCCGGCACGTTGAAAAATGGAGTACGATAGGGCTGTTCGCCAATATGGCTTCACCCTAATTTCTTCGCCACAGGAAGAGGAGCCATGGGCCGTTCAGCTGAGACCAACCCGTCACGGGGCTTCTGGAAGCCGTTCTTTCCAGCCGTCGCCCTTCTCTGTACTCTGCCCCTCGGTGCGCAAAAAGCCCAGGAGACAAGCCCGCCCAAGTACGACGTCCACACCGAAACAAAAATGAAAGGAACCGTGGAGGAATTGAAACTGCCTCCCAAAGGCAGTGAGAAAGAGGTTGCCCACCTGCTGGTGAAGACTGGGACGGACACCGTCGACGTGTATCTTTGCCCCAAGTCCTTTCTCGACGACATGGGCGTGAGTTTCAGCAAAGGGGACGAAATCGCCCTCACCGGCTCAAAAGTCAAACAGGGCGACGCCGACCTCATCCTCGCCCGCGAAGTGGTGAAGGGCACCGACACCCTCGTTCTCCGCGACGAGAAAGGCAATCCCGTCTGGAGTTGGCACCGCTGACCGGGGTTTCACAAAAGGCGAACATCCCACTCAATAGGGCCAACCCTTGCTTGGGAATTTGCTATCCCCATCTCTACATCCTGTCCACTTACTGTCCATGAACCGAAGGAACGGAATGACTCCCGGAACAGGCCGGAGAAGTTCAGAAATACGGCATAAACATTAGGGACTGTTGCTAGGTGGAAGGCTTGGTAGCCCAAGCAGTGACGAGATGGAACCACATCGTTCATTGGCTCCACGAGATTGACCTGCTTCGGCGCGGAGGTGAGATCCACGCCGCATGAGAGGCGCCAAGGGCGTCTCCTTTGCCTTTTCAGTCAGTCCCGACGATCCCAAGGAGGTATGAAACCATCAGAGAGAGGGCAGAACTTCATCAACCTGCGTTCCTCGTTGACCACTGTCCTCGACGGACGCGGCGCCCACCTGATAATGAGCGGACGAGCTGGGATCGGAAAACGCTGTTTTCAAACGAAGACTCCCGGGCTGGCTCAACCGTCCGCACTATTGTGTCCAGAGTGCAAAATCGTTAACTATTGTCACCGCCTCGTTCTGCTTGTGTGATCCGGGAGGTCTGCTACTCCGGAGGGAGCTCCGCGAAATGGCTGCACTTGTGGCCGCGAGTGTCCGCAACGGTAGGACTACCTAGCAAGTACCCCCACCCCCCTTGAACGCCACCTTGACACGGCAGAGGTCACGTTGCAGGTTTTCGAGGGTCGAAAAAGGAACATTGTTTCCGGCTTGCCCGTCACTCAGGCGCAACCCCAGAGGCATCGATGATCGGCTTCGAGCAAGGTCACTTCTACGTGAAGCCGACTATCCGGACTAACCGCAGGCCCAGACCGTCTACTCAAGGTTGTGACTCTGGATCCGCTCACTCAGGAAATTTCATCCGTCGCAAGAGAGACTGGAAGCGAGGGTCCGAGTGCAAGGAATCGAAAGCTGGCTCACTCTTCACGAAAAGCATGTTGCCAGTGTGCTGCGCATGGGTTTTCTCGAGCCACTTCAGGGCCTCATCTTTGTTCCCCAGTCTCGCGTAACGTATTGCAATCCCGTAAGCCGGACGCTCTTCGGGTCCTCCCCGCAAGTCACTCTCGAGTGACGCCCGCAGGAAGCCTTGATAGCCCGAGGATTTATAAGCTTCTTCTAATGCCGTGGCCCGTGCCCCATCGCCTCGGAGCTTCATTCCGATTTCCGACTCGGCTACGGATTCCGAGTACATCTTCTTTTGCGCATAGGCTTGTGCCAAGGTCCAGTGCACTGCCAGAAAGTTCGGATCCATTTGCACAGCTTTCTTCAATTGCTCTATCGCCTCGTCCACTCTTCCAGCGCGGAAAGCCGCATCCCCCATTTGGAAGTTGATAGCCACAGACAGCGGGTCAAGTTCCATAGCACGCTTCGCCTCCGAAATGGCTTCCTCGTTCCGTCCCATTTCCATTAGAAACTCGCTGTACCACTGATGGGCGGTGGGGTAATTGGGGTTGGCGGCGATTGCTTTGCGGTATTCCTCCTCGGCCTTCGGGAAATCCCAATCGTAATACTGGTAAGTGTCGGCCAGCGTGGTGTGAGCTTCAGCCAATGAGCTGTCGATTTCGAGTGCCTTCATGGCGGCTGCTTTCGCCTTGGGACGAGCCTCCTGCGATGTCAGGCCAAGGTAAGACCCGTCTCCAACGGCATAGGAATCCGCTACACCCGCATAGGCCAAAGCGTAGCCTGGATCCTTATCGACCGCCTGCTGAAAGTACTCAAGACCTTTTTTCACGCCTTCGTTGGTGCGCTTGTTCCAGTAGTATCGTCCTCGGAGATAAAGCTGGTAGGCCTCGCCATTTTCGGTATCGCGTTTGGCCAGTCGCTCTTGTTCTTTGCCGCTCAGTTGGATTCGCAGGTTGTCGGAGATCGCCTTCGAGATTTGTTCCTGCATGCCAAGGATGGCTGCCAGTTTTTCCGAGTATTGGTCACCCCACAACTGCGATTCCCGCGAGACATCGATGAGTTCCGCGCCGATGACAAAAGTATCGCCACGGCGCGTCACCCTTCCAGTTACCACACCGCGAACGTTCAGTTCTCTTCCGATCTTCTCCGGCGGACTGTTTTGACCTTTATATCGAAATACTGTGCTCCGCGGCACTACCCGCAGCTTGGAAACGTGAGAGAGACTATTGATGAGACTTTCGGTAATGCCATCGCTGAGGTATTCGGTATCCGGATCGCCACCCACATTGGCAAACGGTAATACTGCGACCGAGTCAATCAATCCTCGGCCTGCCGAACCCGTACTGTAATGGTAGAAACCATAGCCGGCAGCCATAAGCAGCAGGCCGACTGCCGCCAGTCCAATCACCAATCCTTTCTTGTGACGCTTCACCAGGCTGACAGCCAGAACGCTGTCTGAGATGGATTCGGTTTGTGTATGCGGCCCCGACTTCTGGAAGTCATCAGCAGGAGCGGCGCTTACCGTCGCGGAGCGACTCGAATCGGTATCGCGCTTCAGCCGCGCCAGGTCGGTGCGCAGTTCAGCCGCGCTCTGGTAACGCAGGTTGCGGTCTTTCTCTAGGGTCTTGCTTATAATGCGTTCCAGTTCGGCGGGCAGATCGGGGTTGAGCCGCGCGGGAGCCGTGGGCCCGCGGCCGAGGATGGCCTCGAAGATGACGGCTGAGGTGTCTCCGCGGAACGGAACTGTACCCGTAGCCATCTCGTAAAGCACCGCACCGAAGGAGAAAAGGTCGGTGCGCGTATCGAGTTCTTTCCCTCTCGCCTGTTCGGGTGACATGTAAGCAACCGTGCCCAGGGCCGTGCCCGGACTGGTCAGGTGTTCCGAACTGACGAGGTTTGGCTCAAGCGAACCTACAGGTGCAGCGGGATTGCCGCTGGTCGGCGTTACCTTGGCCAGCCCAAAGTCCAGAATCTTGGCGTGCCCACGCTTCGTGACGAATATGTTCGCGGGCTTGATGTCACGATGAATAATGCCTGCGGCATGCGCGGCGTCCAGTGCGTCCGCCACCTCCATCGCCACCGTCAGCAGCGTCTCCAGTTCCATCGCCCGGCCCGCGATCAAGTGCTTGAGCGTTACGCCATCCAGAAACTCCATCACTATGAATGGACGCCCTTCGCGCTTAGCAATCTCGTAGATTGTGCAAATATTGGGATGGTTCAGCGCTGACGCAGCCCGCGCTTCACGGCGAAATCGCTCCAGCACTTGGGGGTCTTCGGTGACTTCCTCGGGCAGGAACTTCAAGGCGACGGAGCGGCCGAGCTCCGTGTCTTCGGCTTTGTAGACAACACCCATCCCTCCGCCGCCTAACTTCTCGACGACGCGATAGTGCGAGATGATCTGGCCAAGCAAGTGGAGAGGGTTCCACCCTCGGGAAGACAATGTTAGGAGCGCCCAGAACCCGAAGTCAATCAACGAAACGCAATATGCCACCTGCACGGGGGAAGGAACAAGCCGCGCCACGTGCCCGTATAACGGCCAACTCGTACAGTGGCAACCCGGATTTGCCGTTCATGGTGCGCAGCGAATCCGACGATTCTGGACGAGTGGTCGGCAAACCGGAAACTATCCCGGCAGCCGACGGTCATATCAGCGCATAGGACCAGTGCGAGAGCCTGCCATCAATTCGCCATCAAAACTAGTCTGTTTAGGGGCCTTTTGGGATGCCAGAAGATGCGGAATAGCTAGGTAGGAAAAGGCTTAGAGTTGGGACCTCAAAATTGACACGGTAGAGGTCTGGGGTTCGAGTCCCCATGTGCCTACCATTTATCGCATTGAATCTGCTGTGTGGTCCCCGGCAGTCCCATGGGTGCATTGTTCCAACTCGTCACCATTGGTCACCCGTGTCGAAAAGCAAGGGTTTTGAAAGCAAAATTTGATTGCTGGTGAAATCGTGGATTTGCGCCGGCAACCGGACCTCGGCGGACTCCACTAGTAAACGGCTAGCTCTCGTGAGGTCGGCTGCTCGATTCGCGCACAATAAGTTCCGGCTCCACCACAATCTCGCGCGGATAGGAGTCGTCCTCCGGCCGGGCGATCCGGCGCAGCAGGTTCTCGGCAGCGGCCATACCCATTTTTCTCAGAGGCTGCCGGATAGTGGTAAGACGCGGGTTCTGAAACGCAGCGCTCTGGATGTCGTCGAAGCCGATCACCGATACATCCCGGGGAACTTCCAGCTTCGAGTCCCGCAAGGCTCCAATCGCGCCAATCGCGGAAATATCGTTGAAAGCGAACAGGGCAGTGAAGTGTTCTTTTCTCTCCAGAAGGCGCCGGGTTACACGGTAGCCTAACTGTGGGCCGGTGAGGTCCCCTTGCAACTGCACGATCAGGTTGGGGTAGAGCCGCAGGCCCAGGCGCGCAGCAACTTCGCTAATTGACTGCCATCGGACCTCGGTGTCGGAACTGAACTCCTGCCCCTTGATGATCGCGATCCGCTCGTGGCCAAGTTGCTGCAAGTGCCGCAGGGCCAGCTCGGCGGCGTGTTTATGATCGAGCAGAATGTTGGTGACGCCATTTGCCTGGTTGTGGCCGGACACGGTCACCACCGGAATCGGTAGTTGGTGATGCCAAGGCGTGTCGACGGCGATCAACCCGTCCACTGAGCGCCCCAGCAGCAGCTTGGGATACTCATCAATCAGATCGTCACGGTGGCGATGGCTGGCAACGAAGTAAAAGTAACCTTCCTTAAGCAGGTGGTCCTCAATCCCACTCATCACCAGGGCCGCATAGCCTTCACTGACCTCGGGAACGATCACGCCCACCGTGAAGCTGCGCTGAGTGCGGGCAAAGCGGGCGGGAAAACTGGGACGATAGTTCATCTCCCGGGCGGCGGCGAAGATGCGCTCCTGGGTGGCCCGAGGTATGGAATCGGCTACCGGAGCGCGATTCATGACCAGCGAAACCGTGGCCGGCGAGAGACCAAGGTGGTCCGCCAGGACCTTGAGCGTGACGCGTGGTTTGGGTCGGCCTCCCGTTCCCGATGCGATTCGGCCAGACTTTTTGCGAGTTGGCACGGCGCAGTCTCGCATAGAGGTCGAGCCAGAGCAAGGGAGATTCTTGCGATGGGAAGCAACTGTATTGACATCTTCCAGGCAACGGTGCTATAAGCCCGAACTGGCAACTAAATCAGTTTAGTAGTGTTTTAGAAAATCATAGATCCCTGGTCTCTTTATCCTAAATTTGGAAGAGTTGTGCGGAGGTCGCCATGAGCCGTACCCAGATCCTGCTCTGTGCCGCGCTGATGCTGGCATTGGTTTGGTCGTGTTCTGTGCCCGCGTTCGCCCAGTATGGGGCGAGTATCCAGGGAACCGTAAGTGATAAGAGCGGCGCCGTCGTCTCGGGGGCGACCGTCACGGTAACCAACCAGGAAACCGGTGTCGTTGTCCGCGTCGTGACTGGAGATTCCGGCTTCTATCGGGTTTCGGCTCTCGTACCGGGCCGATACACGGTAAAAGCTGAAGCTCCCAGCTTCAAGACTAACGTTGTGACAAATATTTCTGTGACTGCTGAGGACAGCAAAGGGCACGACGTGGTCCTCCAGCCGGGCCCGGTGAGCGAATCCGTAACTGTAACAGCGGATCAGGTTACGTTACAAACCGAGAATGGCAGTGTCACAGGTTCAATTACCGCGCAGGATGTCCAGCGTCTTCCGCAAGTCGGGCGCAATCCCTACGAATTGCTCCGTCTCGCGCCCGGAGTCGTCGGGGATAATGCCCGGCAAGGGACAGGCAACGCTGCTACCTTCATACCCGGGACGGAGGCACTCGGCGGCGCCTCCAACAATGGCATCTTCCAGACTGAGAATCAGCCACAAATCAGTGCCAATGGCCAACGCGTTTCCAGCAACAATTACGAGATTGATGGCGTAAGCGTAAACAGCCTCGGGTTGGGCGGTTCTGCCGTCGTGACCCCGAGCGAGGAATCGGTCCGGGAGATCAAAGTCGTAACCAGCAGTTACTCGGCCGAGGATGGCAGAAATGTTGGCGCGCAGATCAAAGTCATCTCACAAAACGGAACGAACGCGCTGCATGGCAGTGGCGTCATTCTATTTGATGACAAGGGTCTCAATGCTTTCAATAAATACTACGGACCCGACAGCATTACTCCTTCTCTCCAAACGTGCCAAGACCATACCAAGATATTCACTCGCCAGTGTCCTCAAAGAGTTGACACCAAACAACGCCTGTTTGGCGCTAGCCTGGGTGGTCCTATTCTGAAAGACAAGCTGTTCTTCTTCTTTTCGTATGAGGGACTGCGGGAAAACAACAGCACATTTGCCAACGAGTGGATTGAAACTCCTGAGTTTCGGGACTATGTCCATACAGTACGCCCGGGCAGCCTGGCAGACCAGCTCTTCAGTTTTCCTGGAGAGGTGCCACGCATCATTTCGGCTGGATTGACACCTCCCAGTCCACCCTTCGGCAACCCTATCCAAGGTCAACTGGGATTGAGCTATGACGTTGGGTCGCTCAACGGCGTAGCGCCTGGGCAGAAGGTTCCTGGATGTCAGGACCCCTGCACGATGGGGCCGCCCTTTTTTGACGGCATTCCCGATGTGACGTTTGCGAACGTAGCCCTGCCCAGCACGACCAGCGGTGACCAGTACCACTTCCGTCTGGACTACAACCACGGCAAAGATCAATTCGGCGTGAGCGGTTACAACTCACGGCTGCATAACGTCGGCACATTCGGTTCGGGTCGTCCCTTTCAGGATCATCCGTTCGATCCCAATAACGACGCTTATATGGTCACCTGGATTCGCACCTTCGGATCGTCGCTCCTCAATGAAGCGAGATTCAATTTCACGCGATTTCATGATGATGAGCTCAGTAATATCAGCAAGAACCTGCACATTCCGCAACTCGATACCAATGGGTTTAATTTCGCCGGCGGAGACGGGCTCGGGCTTCCCGGAGGCGGAGGCTTGCAGTATGGGGCCGACTTCAACTTGCCCAAGATTCTCGTCCAGAACACCTTCGAGTTCCGTGACACTCTAAGCAAACAGATCGGCAACAAAGTCTGGAAGGTTGGATTCCAGACGATTCGCGAGCAGGACAACAGTCTGAGGCGGCAGCACGCGCGCCCGGAGTTCGCCTTTGACAACTTTCTCTCTCTGGCTAACGACGCCCCGTTTTTCGAAAACTCCGCCGACATCAATCCGCTCACCGGAGGGACGCCGAACAGCCGCTTCTACTTCCGTGACACTTCGTACAATTTCTTTGTGCAAAACGACTGGAAGGTGCGTTCCAACCTTACGCTCAATCTTGGTGTTCGATACGAGTACACAACCCCGATCAGCGAGAGAAATGGGCATTTGAGCAACTACATCCCAGGCCCGAATGGCATCATTGACGGACACGTTGCGCCTGTCAAGCAGCTCTATGAGCCGGATCGAAACAACTTCGCCCCGCGGGTCGGTTTCGCTTATTCACCTTTCCCAGCGGAGGGGAAAGTGGTGTTCCGTGGTGGTTTCGGTGTCGGTTACGATCGCCAGTTCTTCAATCTCTTCAGCAACGCGCGTTTCAATCCCCCCTTTGCGGCGGGTGGTATCGGCCTGTGTTGCGACCCCGGCGGAGGTATTCTCTATTCGTTTTCGGATCCGAACGATCCGTTGACCTATCCTCCCAACCCGGCCCTCCAAAGCGGCATTGATCCAGTGACGGGCGGCCTATTGGCGCCTGCGCCCGTGCCCTTGCCCGGAGGATTCGTTCGCAACGACCAATACATCGAGGTAGACGGATCCCCAAGGCATATGCCGGTCACTTATGTCTACAACTATTCGTTGGAGATGGAGTACCAAATGCTTAGCAAGTTGTTCCTCTCCATTTCCTATCAGGGTAGCGCTGGCCACAAGCTCATCCGTACCATTGACATGAATCGCTTCACGCCCGGTGATTCATTCGATTGCACCGGATGCTTTAACAACAAGGACATGGTCCAGGAAGCAGACGTCAACAATAATCCGGTCACGCCACGGCTGACCGGGAATCCCAACTTTGACCGGATCTTCTTCCCCTTGCCGGACGTCAACGCGAACTACAACTCGCTGCTCCTGCATGTCAGAAAAGTGTATAGCCATGGTTTCCAGATTGATGGAACTTACCGCTGGAGCAAGAGTCTGGATACTGTTTCGTTTGGCCGTGGTGCCCAGCAGCCGGATCCGAGTCAGCAACACCTCGACTATGGTCCTTCAGACTTTGATGTCCGCCATCAGTTTGTTCTGTTCGGTCTGTGGGACCTGCCCATTTTCACAGGCCAAAAGGGCTTCCTCGGTAAGGCTCTCGGTGGCTGGCAGGTCAACGCTGTCCTGACGGCTCACTCGGGTTTCCCGTGGACACCGGAACAAGGTTGCTGCTTCTTCGGAACCCCGGGGGGTGTCGCCAACGACATCAATGGCGACGGAATCGGTAACGACTTTCCCACGCAATGGGACGGACAGGGCGGAACTGCCTCTTCCAACCAGGATTTCATTAATGGCGTGTTTCCCAAGAATTCTGCCCATCCAAATGGCGGATTCGACTACTTCAACATAGCCCCTGGGGGTGTCTGCCCGAACTTCCCCATCGATTGCATTACCGCCAGGGTACGTGGAAACAACGGTATCGGACGCAACCGGTTCCGTGGGCCGATCTACCGCCAGATTGATATGACTTTGGGAAAGCACACCATGCTTCCCTCCTTCAGGCCCCTGGGAGAGGCCGCCGCTCTTGACCTCCGGGCAAATTTCTTCAACGTCTTTAACATGCTCAACCTACCTCCGTTTCAGACGGGTGGCCAGAGCAACACCGATTTCACCAACGGCGGTGACTTCAGTCGAGCCACACAGGGACTCGCGGGTCGAGTGATCGAGTTCCAGATTCGGCTGAGTTTCTAGCCGCTGTTTACTTTGAGACGGGCGGGGCGACGAGCAACACGGCGTCGCCCCGCATTTTCTCGCCCGCGATGAAAGGCGACATGCGCAGGTTCCTCAAAGTCGATCATCTAGGCAAGCTGTTCATTTTCTTTATAATTGTTTCCCCCTTACTTTTTCCCGAGACGAAAACACTAGAACAAACCGTGGTCATCGACACTTCCGCTCCCGCTCACCCCTTCCCCCACTTCTGGGAGCACATGTTCGGTTCCGAGCGCGCCGTGGTGTCGATGCGCGAGAGCTACCGGCAGGATCTGCGGGAGGTCAAGAAAGTCGCGGCCGTGGAGTATATCCGCTTCCATGCGCTCTTTCACGATGAGATGGGCGTTTATGACGAAGATCCACAAGGAAAGCCGGTCTATAACTTTTCCTACGTTGACCAGGTTTACGATGGCCTGCTCGATAGCGGCGTGCGACCGTTCGTCGAATTGAGCTTCATGCCAAAAAAGCTGGCGGCGAGCCAGGTTCTGCACGCCTTCTGGTACAAGCAGAACGTCGCGCCCCCCAAGGATTACCGCAAGTGGGACGACCTCATCACGCAGCTCGCCCAGCATCTCATCAGCCGCTATGGAATCGACGAGGTCGCGAAGTGGTACTTCGAGGTCTGGAACGAGCCGAACATTGATTTTTGGGCGGGGGATCCCAAGCAGGCGACCTACTTCGAGCTCTACGACCATACCGCGCGTGCGCTGAAAGCGGTGAGTCCTAGGCTGCGCGTGGGAGGGCCGGCAACGGCGCAGGCGGCATGGGCTGACGATTTCATCCGTCACTGCGTGGAGAGCAAGATCCCCGTAGATTTTGTCTCCTCGCACGTGTACGGGAACGACAAAGCGGAAGACGTTTTTGGAACTCACGAAGCGATTCCGCGTGACCGCATGGTGTGCCGAGCGGTGAAGAAAGTGCGCGACCAGATCAAAGCGTCTGCGATGCCCAGCCTGCCGCTGTTCTGGAGCGAGTTCAACGCCAGCTACATGAATGAACCCGAGGTAACCGACTCGGCGTATATGGGGCCGTGGTTGGCTGACACCATCCGGCAGTGTGACGGCCTGGTGGACGAGATGTCGTATTGGACGTTCTCCGACGTCTTCGAAGAGCAGGGAGTGGTCAAGCAGCCGTTTTATGGTGGATTCGGCCTGCTCGCGGAGAGGGGGATCCCCAAGCCGGCATACAACGTCTTCCGGCTGCTGCACAGGCTGGGCGAGGAGCGTCTAACAGTCTCGTCCGAGTCCGTCGTGGCAACGCGGCGCAAGGATGGGACTCTGGTGGTTGCCGCCTGGAACATGGCTCCCCCTGGCTCCCCAGGCGCTCATCAGGAGGTAAAATTCGTTTTTCGCGGAGTGACCGGCTCCCGTGTCGAGGTGTCGCGCGTGGACCCGGCGAACGGCGATGTTCACAACTTGTATCGGGCCATGGGGGCGCCGCGTTATCCTACCGAGGCACAGATCCGGCAACTCCGGAGTGCTGCCCAAATTCCTCCGCCGCAGACTGTCGAGCTAAGGAACGGATCGTTGACGATCGAGATTCCTGCTCACGGACTCGTGCTGCTGGAACTGAAGAACAGTCGCTAGACGGGCCGGGTTGAGACATCTATGGAACCGCCGCTGTTGGCTCGTCAGCTCACCCGCCGCGAACTTCTGCGACATTCGGCACGGGCGGCGATAGCATATCCGGCTCTCAACTTCACGTTTTCGCTGGTCTCGTGCGGGGGTGGCTCGTCCTCCCCGCCGCCTCCACCACCCGTGTCGGACGATGAATTCCTCGATCAAGTCCAACGCGCTATATTTCAGTTTTTCTGGGAGCAGGCTAGTCCCGCCACCGGGCAGGTGAAAGATCGGGCGCTTGCTGCGGGCAATGACAACCGCACGGTTTCCAGTATCGCGGCCACAGGATTCGGATTGACCGCCCTGTGTGTAGGTCATAGGCGCGGCTACGGAGACGCCGCGCAGATCAAGTCCCGGGTCGCAACTACACTCGACTTCCTGCTCAATCAGCTACCCAACCAGAACGGATTTTTTTACCACTTCATCGATATGAACACGGGTGCGCGCGTTTGGAACAGCGAAGTTTCCTCGATCGATACTTCCATACTGCTCTGTGGCGTGCTCACGTGCCGCCAGTATTTCCAGGATGCACAGATCCAGAGTCTCGCCACGCAGATTTACAACCGCGTGAACTGGCCGTGGATGCTCAACGGGGCTGCCGCTTTTTCGATGGGATGGACTCCTGAGAATGGGTTCATCGCCACCCGGTGGGATACTTATAGCGAGTTGCTGATGTTGTACCTGCTGGCCATTGGGGCAACCACCAACCCGGTGCCGGCGTCTTCATGGGATGCTTTCACACGTCCAACTTTCACGTATCAGGGGCTCACCTACATTACCAACCTCAACGCGCCGCTGTTCATTCACCAGTTCTCGCACGCCTGGTTCGACTTCCGGAACAAGCGTGACCGGTACACGAACTACTTCAACAACTCCGTCACTGCAACTCAGGCCCACAAGCTGTTCTGTCTCTCGTTGCAGAGCCAGTTCGCGGATTACCAGTCGAACCTGTGGGGCATCACGTCCTCGGATTCAGCCAACGGGTACACCGTTTGGGGCGGACCACCTGCGATCGGGCCGATCGACGGCACCATCATCCCGTGTGCCGTCGGCGGGTCTCTGCCTTTTGCCTCCAGCGACTGTATGGCCGTGCTGCGAAACATCCGGTCAAAGTATCCGAAGGCATGGCAGCGTTATGGATTCGTGGATGCGTTCAATCCGCTGACCGGGTGGTACGATCCCGACGTCATCGGCATCGATGCCGGTATCACCATGCTGATGGCGGAGAACCAACGCAGCAACTTTGTTTGGAATACCTTCATGACAAATCCGGAAGTCCAAAAGGCGCTCACATTAGTCCAACTTCAGTAGGTGCCTGAGCAAGAAAGAAAGAGTCGGGCCGATCTGGCCGACGCCGTCCGCATTCCACAAGGCCTCCATCCGGATCCAGCAGAAGGTCGGAAGAAGTAGGGGGTTTGACTCACTGTTGTAAACAGCGCTTACACCAGTAATCCTGGTCGGCCCTTGTTCTTTCTCATAATTTCCTCCTCGTATCCTTGTATCTTTCTGTCATTTCCTGCCAATCACGCTGGCAGAGATAGAGGAACAGGATGCCCGGCTCGATGAATTGGATGTCGAGGCTGCTGTGGAGTTCGGCCAACATGTGCTGTTGAATGCCGCAAGACTTTGGGCCCAATCCGGAGCCGACCAGAAGCAGAGGCTCCAAAAGGTGATGTTCCCGCAAGGGGTGCTGTTCACGGATGGTGTCTATCGAACCAATGCAGCTAGCATTATCTTCTTTGAGTTAGAGGATAATTCCAGCCAAAAGGAAAGTAAAGTTTGGTAGCGCTACCGGGAATCGAACCCGGGTTTGAAGATTGAGAATCTTCCGTCCTAACCCCTAGACGATAGCGCCCTCGGCGACGACAGAGCTGATTATAACAAAGCGCTGAAGGCCCCGACCGGTGCCGCCAAGCGGCCCGAAGGGCGCGCGCTGTAGCTTCAACGAACTGCCGATTCGCTCTTGGCAATCACCCGCGCCGAAAAGCAGCCGCTTCCATCCGCCGCGCTTCCGCTTCGTCGTAACGTTTGCGGACTACTGGCTTCAGCATTGCGAACAACATGGTCAACAAGAACCCGATCAGCACCAGCGGATACCAAATGCCGTACGGTTGCCCCGTTGCCACGGCATAGATCCCAAACACGAGGTTCACAATCCCAATCAGCGTGAACGCGGTGAACGCGCCCATCACGAAGCCCCGTGCTTTGCCTTGCGGAGCGAGCTTGCCGGCCACGGCTCCGAGCACGCCGCCGAGCGAGCCGAGCAGTCCACCGCCGACTCCTCCATAAAATGCGCCGAACTTCATCGGATCAAACCACGGTTCCACCATCATTGGAATTCTCCTTGCTGCTGCCGGTAAAGATCGCGCACCGACCGCGCTGCGGGCACGGTAATTTCTCCGCGCTCGACCAGTTCCGCCAGCAACTGCATCATCGGATCCGGCTTGGCCCCGTTCGCGAGCTGCCGCAGCCGCTCAATCACGCGGTCCACGCGCAGCCGGATAGTCGGATAACTGACCTGGTAAACCCGCGCCAGATCTTTCAGCGACCCCGACGCCAGCACCAGTTGCAGCACCAGATCCAGTTCCTCTTCGTTCAGCGCGAGCAGAGGATGTTGCCATCCCGGTTTGCTGTCGCGCTTGCTCTCCGAGGCGATCATGGGAGGAAGATTAAGGCGGATCCCAATAAAAGTAAAGATGACTTTAATAATGTTAAAGTCACGAGAGACACATTTCTGCGCAGAAACATAATAGAAACTATGGCTTACAAAAATATCGCGATATCTCACCGCTTGCCACTTGACAAACTCCAATATCGAGGATCAGAATTTTGAAATAGGCGAATAAAAAGCGAAATATATTGCATCTCGCCGGGGCTGTGCCGCCCTTTGTGTTCCCTGAAAATTTTGAGGATGTATGTCTGCTTCTCCGGTGTTTTCATCGGCGGCCCTGGGCCGCCCTTTTATTTTGTCCGCGCGTTCGAGCGGAGCGCTGCTCGCCCGTCTGGGCGCGCTGCCGAAACTGGCGGCGTCCATTACATCCGCTTCGCGTTTGGAGGTACGCCCGGCCCCCGAGATGGTTTCGAGCGGCATCCGTGAACTCGATGCGCTCACCGGCGGTCTTCCGCGCGGGTGCCTCACAGAAATTTACGGGCCCGCTTCTTCCGGAAGAACCAGCATCCTGCTCGCCGCGCTGTCGCACGCCTCGCAACGCGGAGAAGTTTGCGCGTTGGTGGACGCCAACGATGCGCTGGATCCGGAATCGGCTGCGTCAGCCGGAGTGGAGATGGGACGTTTGCTCTGGGTGCGGTGCGAGAAGACAGTTCTCAGTTCCCGGTTCCCAGTTCTCAGTACATTGCCCGAACACAATTTTAGAAATTCGAACCACCGGGAACCGAGCAACGAGCGCAGGGGGTGGGAATCGCAACTGGAGCAGGTACTCAAAGTCACCGACCTGCTTCTGCAGAGCAACGGCTTCGGAATGGTCGTCCTCGATCTGGCAGACATTCCCGCACGCAGCGCCCGTCGGATCCCCCTTGCGTCCTGGTTCCGCTTCCGCCGAGCCGTCGAGCATACGCCAACGGTGTTGCTCGTCCTGGAGCAGCAGCCGATCGTGGGGAGTTGTTCGTCGCTGCTCCTCAAGGTTTCAGGTGTCAGGTCTCAGGTGTCAGGAAAGAAGCCGTCAGCTGTCAGCTCTCGGCTGGCAGCAAATCGGTTGGGACATTCGGCATTGCTGGATGAATTCGAAATTACGGCAGAACTTCTTCGGTCGCGACTCGACCGCAAGCAGCCGCAGTCGGTTGTGAGTTTTTCGAGCCGAGCAGCCTGGGCAGGTTAAGAATGCTCAATCCTGCAACTCACTCAGCAGATGGAAAATGCTGAGACCTAAGACCTGAGACCTGATTCTCCATGTTTGCCTGTCTCTTCATCCCCGACTTTCCCGCAGAAGCCATCATCCGCCTCGATCCAGAGTTGCGCGGACGCGCCGTAGCCGTGCTCACCGGACGGCCTCCACTGGAAAAGGTCGTAGCCCTTAACGAAAAAGCCCGCCAGCTGGGCGTCGAGCTCGGCGCGACCAAAGCACAGCTCGAAGCATGGGAGGAATTGGTGTTGCGAGCGCGCTCGGAATTGCAGGAGGTCTCCGCGCACGCCGCGCTGCTCGACTGCGCTCAGTCTTTCTCTCCCGAAGTAGAAGATACAGCGCCCGGCACGGTGCTTCTTAATCTATCTGGCCTGGAGCCTCTGTTCGGTCCCCTGCCAAAAATTGCCCGGGAGCTCGCACGGCGCGCTTCCCGCATGGAGTTGGAAGCAAACGTCGCCGTTGCCGCCAATCCTGATACCGCTCTGCTTGCCGCTCACGGTTTTCCCGGAGTGACTTTAATTCCAGAAGGGCGCGAAGCGGAGTGCCTGGGCGCGCTGCCCGTGGATGTCCTGCTGGAAAGTTTTTCTTCCGATGCCGGCGAAGCCGCGCGCTGGCTGGAAATGTTCGATCGCTGGGGCGTCCGCAATCTGCGCGCGCTAACCGCCCTTCCCGAAGTCCCCGTAGGCGAGCGTCTGGGACAGCCGGGAATTCGTCTGCGAAAGCTGGCGCGGGGCGCGGCTTCGCGCAATCTGCGGAGGTTTGAGTCAGCGCCGGTATTCGAAGAAGAGATCGAACTCGAATATCCAATTGTTCTCCTCGAGCCGCTCGCGTTTTTGCTGCATCGCATGCTGGAGCAAGTGTGCGCGCGATTAGGTGCAAGGGCGCTGGCAGCGCAAGAGCTGCGACTGAAAATGGAACTCACCAAAACGTCGGAAGATTGCTATTCCGGCCAAACCTCCACCTTCACGCGCACGCTGCGGCTCCCCGTCCCCATGCTGGACGCAAAAGTCTTTCTCAAACTGTTGCAGCTCGAGTTGCAAGCGCATCCTCCGGGCGCGCCGATCCTGAAGATCCATCTTGCGGTCGAACCGGCGCGTCCACGGTCCACGCAAAGCGGTTTGTTCCTCCCGGTATTTCCTGAACCGGAGAAGTTGGAACTAACGCTGGCGCGCATCGCTGGGATCGTTGGAGAGGGAAGAGCAGGCGCCGCCGAGTTGCTCGATACCCACCGCGAAGGCGCTTTCCAGATGCAACCCTTCGCTCCCATTCAGTCGGAAGCGAACAATCAAGTAAGACGAAAAAAGGATGTCCCCGTGCAGGAAGATGATCGCACAACCCAGGCCGAAGAGAATGCACAAGAAAAGATGAGTGCCGTAATCGCGCTGCGCCTGTTCCGCCCGCCGCTGCGCGCAGTCGTGAACGTGCAAAATGGCAAGCCGGTGCGGTTGAAGGGCATTCAGGGCAAAGATATCGCCGGCGAAATCGTCTGGACCGCCGGCCCCTGGCGCTCTTCCGGCGATTGGTCCGAACAGGAAGGCTGGTCCCGCGAAGAGTGGGACATCGCCGTCCCCGCCGGGAACGAAGTCATCCTCTATCGACTGGTAGAAGACAAATTGAGCCGTCAGTGGTGGGTAGAAGGAACGTATGACTAGTTGTGTTGGGTTTACTGAGAACTGAGAACCGAGAACTGGAAGATGTACATCGAACTCCATTCCCGCTCCGCCTTCAGCTTCCTCGAAGGATCATCCACCCCTGAGGCGCTGGTGGACGCATGCGCCGCACTTGGAATGCCAGCACTAGCCTTACTTGATCGCGACGGAGTCTACGGTTCATCACGCTTTCATCTGGCCGCGAAGAAAGCGGAGATCAAGGCGCACATCGGAGCGGAAGTGACGTGCAGTTCATGCTGTGGTGAATCCCGCCTTCCACTTCTCGTTACCTCCCGCACCGGATATCAGAATCTCTGCCGACTCATCACACAAATGAAATTGCGCGTTGGACGAAAGGAAGGAGCCTTTGCGGAGGAACAGGATCTTATCGAGCATGCCAATGGTTTGATCTGTTTAACCGGCGGCGATGAGGGGTTACCAGCATTGGCACTAAAGCAGGGCGGGCCGCAAGCAGCTTTGCGCTCGGTCCAACGGATAACAAAGATTTTCGGTCGCAACAATGTCTACGTCGAGCTCCAGCGCCATTTCCACCGCGAAGAGGAATACCGCAACCGGGTCGCCATCGAAATCGCCCACGCCCTGAACCTGCCGGTGCTGGCTACTAATGGGGTGAACTATGCGACACCGCGAGAACGGGAATTAGCCGATGCTTTCACTGCGCTCCGCAATCACCGCACGCTGGCCACTGCCGGACGCCTGCTGGCGCGCAATTCCGAACGCTACCTCAAGTCGCCGGCTGAAATGCAGGCGCTCTTTGCCGATTTTCCTGAAGCGATCGAGAACACCAAAGAGCTCTCCGCGCGCCTCGAGTTCACGCTCAACGATCTGGGATACGAATTCCCCCGCTATCCTGTCCCCGATGACGAGACCATGATGTCGTTCCTGCGCGAGCGCACCCGCGAAGGGTTCCAGGGCCGCTACGGCCGCGCCCATCGAGAACTCAAAACCCGCGCCCGCCGCCAGATTGACCGCGAGCTGGCACTGATGGAGAAACTTCACCTCGAAGGCTACTTCCTGATCGTCTGGGACCTGGTGCGTTTCTGCCGCGAACAAAACATTCTAGTGCAGGGCCGCGGATCGGCCGCCAATAGCGCAGTTTGCTACTCGCTCGGCATCACGGCCGTGGATCCGATCGGCATGGACTTGCTGTTCGAGCGCTTTCTTTCCGAAGAACGTGGGGAATGGCCCGACCTCGATCTCGACCTCCCGAGCGGCGACGAACGCGAGCGTGTCATCCAGTATCTCTATCAGCGTTACGGCCAGTGCGGCGCGGCCATGACCGCCAACGTAATCACGTATCGCAACCGCATGGCCGCACGCGAGATGGGCAAGGCGCTAGGCTTCGACGCCGACACTCTGAAGCGCATCTCGGCCGCAGTCGCAACCTGGGAATTTCGCGACGAGAATGACGCGCTCGACCGTCGCCTCTGCGATGCCGGACTGGATCTGAAACATCCGCGCATCCGCAAGTATTTCGAGTTGTGCCTGGCCGTGCAGGATTTGCCGCGGCATCTCGGTCAACACTCCGGAGGCATGGTGATCTGTCAGGGACGACTCGATTCCGTCGTTCCACTGGAACCCGCGTCCATGCCCGGTCGCGTGGTCGTGCAATGGGACAAGGAAGACTGCGCTGACATGGGCATCATCAAAGTGGATCTGCTCGGCTTAGGCATGATGGCAGTACTCAAAGATTCGATTGAACTCATCCACGATCACCACCAGGAAGAGGTAGACCTCGCGCACCTGCCGCCCGACGATCCCGCAGTGTATTCCACTCTGCAAAAGGCGGACACTGTCGGGATGTTCCAGGTAGAAAGCCGCGCGCAGATGTCGTGCCTGCCGCGTCTGAGGCCACAACGGTTCTACGACATCGTGGTGCAGGTGGCGATCATCCGGCCCGGGCCGATCGTGGGCAACATGGTCAACCCGTTCATCAAGCGGAGGCAGGGCAGGGAAGCAGTCACATATCCACATCCATCGCTCGAAAATGTGCTCAGCCGCACCCTGGGCGTGCCGCTCTTCCAGGAGCAGTTGTTGCGTATGGCTATGATCACCGCCAACTTCACTGGAGGCGAAGCCGAGGAACTCCGCCGCGCCATGGGATTCAAACGCTCAGAAGCGCGGATGAAAACCATCGAAGAAAAACTCCGTACCGGCATGACCCGCAACGGAATCTGCGGCGAGACGCAGGAGCAGATTATCCAGTCGATCACTTCGTTCGCTCTGTATGGATTCCCTGAATCGCACGCCGCCAGCTTTGCCCTGATCGCCTATGCCAGCGCGTACTTGAAGTGCCACTACCTCGCGGCCTTCACGGCGGCGCTGCTGAACAATCAGCCCATGGGTTTCTATCATCCGGCAACCATCGTGAAAGACGCACAGCGGCATGGACTG
Organism: Terriglobales bacterium; assembly: GCA_049273945.1. Taxonomy (GTDB): domain Bacteria; phylum Acidobacteriota; class Terriglobia; order Terriglobales; family Acidobacteriaceae; genus Acidiflorens. The sequence continues at coordinate 56,063 of JBASRS010000084.1, forward strand.
AAGATGCTGCCGGTGGATGTGACGAAGTCGGATTGGAAGTGCACGTTGGAGCTGTCAGCTGTCAGCCATCAGCCATCAGTGCGTCTGGGCCTGAAATATGCGCGCGGATTGCGCGAACCGGCAGCGCAAGCGCTCGTCCGGGAACGCAGCCTGGCGCCGTTCGCTTCGATTCACGACCTCGCGCGCCGCGTACCGGAGTTGCGCAAGGACGAGCTAACGACGCTGGCGGAGATAGGTGCTATGAATGAAATCGGAAATCCACCACGGAGACACGGAGGCACGGAGAAAAACATAGTCAGGAATTCCGACTTGATAGGGAACAGTGATAGAAAGGATGTTTCAAATCTTTCTGGTTTTGAGAAAGCAAACCCCTCCGTGTCCCCGTGCCTCCGTGGTGGAAGTTCTGCCGGGACCTCGTCGAATGTTCTGGGGGATAGAAGCTTCCATCGCCGCGACGCGCTCTGGCAGGTTGAGCGAGCAGTCCGCTGGTCAGGGCCGTTGCTGGATGAACTCCCCGAACCCGACGCGAAATCTCCCCTTCGAGCGATGACGCACGACGAACGCTTAGTCGCAGACTTTCACGGCACCGGCTTAACGATCGGCCCCCATCCCATGCAATACCGCCGTGCGGAAATGAAAAAGCTGGGCATTTATCGCGCATCCGACCTGGCGCAGATTCCCAACGGCCGCCGCTTGCGAATCGGCGGATGCGTCATCGCCCGCCAGCGCCCCGGCACAGCCAAGGGAATGCTGTTTATGAGCCTGGAAGACGAAACCGGAATCGCCAACGCTATCATCCCCCCCGACCTGCTGCAGAAGAACCGCGTGTTGCTGATCTCCGAGCGCTTCCTGATGGTCGAGGGAATCCTGCAGAACCAGGACAACGTAATTCACATCCGCGCAGAAAAAGTTGCGCCGCTCCGCGTCACGCAGGCCGAAACCGCGTCGCACGATTTTCACTAAACCGACGACAGCTTCCGCGCGTTATGCCGCAGAGAGCGCCCTTCCGCTAACCCATAGAGTTCTTCCGCCAGATTCTTGGCATGATCTCCAATGCGTTCCAGCGCCTGAGCCGTGAGAAGAATATCGAAATTCTGCGGGCTGTCGCTCTCCGCGAGATGCCGCTGAAACAAGGCGTGGCAAAGCCGATCGACCTCAGGATCAGTTTGCAGCACCGTGCGCGCGTAGCTGATATCGCGCTTCTCGAACCCCAGATGAACCTGCTCCAGCATGCCGTAAAGCAGCGACGCCATGTCGATCAACTGCTGTGAATCTCGAGCCGGCATCTTCTCGCGCCGCGACTGTAGTTGCATCACCGCGCTATAAGAGAGATCCCCGATACGCTCCAGGTCAGTGATGAATTTCAGACACGCCAGCAACCGACGGGCCTTGGTCTCGCCCACGCGGGTAATCGCACCCGGCAGATGCTCGTCAATCTTGCGTTCGATTTGATCCAGCTCCTTCTCGCAGTCTTTGATCGCGAGAAAAGCCATGCGCGAACTATCGGCGAGAAAGTCTCGCACATTGAAGACCGAATCGCGCGCAATCAGACAGGCGCGCAGCACCAGAGCCGTGAGTTCATCGCCAGCGAGGTCTTCGGACATGCGTTCTGCCTTGGCGGAAGATCGAGACGCCGGCGCTCGCTTCACTTGCGTCGTTGAGGATGTCCGTGTTCGCGCCATGAATAGTCCCAATTAGCTTTCAACGAAATCAAACGCAAGCAACGAGAGTATAGGGTCGGAATGTGAAATGACTGTAAATAGCTATAGGAGCAAAGCAGGGACAGGCAAGACGCCTCTCCTCCGCACATACTTAGTGTCGGCTCTCGGTTTCCCGCAAAACAACGGCAAAGGAGCGCCCGTCAAAACTGAATCCTTGGCTCACTCGGCCGGTGACCGCCACCTTCGCTCCAGTTGCTGGGACGCCGTAGTTTTGGCTGTAAACCCAAATTGTTCCAGTTCCGTCGTCAATTTCGTACACACCAGTGCCCAGCGCCCCAAAGGAATTGGAAACGTTCCCGGCAACGCTGACGTCCCGATTCGCGTAGCGTCCAGGATCGCGATTGAGATCGGCGATCGACACTCGCGGCGGACAGCCGGCAAGCAGCAGCGTCATCATGATCAAGAAAGCGCTGGCAATCGTTTTCTGGAAAGTGTTCACGTGAATGTCTCCAAAGTAGGCAATCAGTGATTGCCATGGTTAGACAAACCACAAACATGGATTCTACAGGCTAAGATGCCGGGACCGTGGGCTGCGTTGTGCCTCGACGGGCTGTGAAATGACTGGGTCCGGTCTGGGATTCCCCTCTTCTCTGCCGCTGCTGCCTGCGCTTCGGCTTGTTTCGCGTCTTTCTCCCGGCCCAACCCGCGATACGCGCGCGCCAGCAACCGCAGCGCCGCCGCGTTTTTCGGATCACTCTTCGCGAGCGCTTCCAGATCCGGCAACGCCCCCGCAAAGTCATTCTGCTGGATTTGAGCCTCCGCCAGTCCCAAGCGCGCCTCAGCGTTATTCGAATCCACTAGCGAAGCCGCCTCGAACTGGTCCTGCGCATTCTTGGCATCCTTTAATTGCAGGTAAACGCGCCCGAGCAGCAAACGCGCGGGCATCTGGCTGGGAACGAGCTTCAGACTGGCTTCCAGGGCATCGCGGGCTCCGGGAAAATCACCCGACTTCTCCAGCGCCTGGCCGAGTTCGAAAGCCGTCGTCGAATCCTCCGGACGCACCTCACGAGCTTTCTTCAGATGAGCCGCGGCTTTGGCGAAGTCTCCCGCAGCTAGCTCGAGTTCCCCCAGTTGGCGCAGCGCGGTCGGCGATGCCGGATCGAGCTCCAGCGCCTTCTCGAGAAAGCCGCGCGCGTCCGCAGTGCGATTGTCGTCCGAGGCCAGCATCGAACGGTGCAGCAGATTCTGAACTTCGATCTTGTCTTTGGGATCGGGCAGGGTAGCGCTTGCCGCTGATTCGCCTCCCGCTGGGATTTTCGCTTTCCACTTCATGATTTCCGCCTGCATGCTCTGTGCCTGGGCGCTCTCGGCAGAGTAAAGGTTCTTCAGTTCCGCTGGGTCCGCTTCCAAGTTGTAGAGCTCCCGCCGGGGAGCCGCAATCAGCTTCGCGTTTCCCGCGCGCAATGCTTTCAGTGGAGCCCATCCGAACCGCAAAGGATAGTCCGTCTCCGCGAATAGATCATGGGCCGCTGCCTGTGCGCGCTTCATGAGTGGGACCATGGATTCGCCATTCAATTCCGCCGGTACGGGAATGTTAGTGAGAGAAAGAATAGTCGGAAGGATGTCGGTCGTTCGCACTTGCGCGTCAATGACAACTCCGCGCTGAACGGTTCCCGCCGTCTTAAGGATCATCGGCACATGCAGCGTCGAGTCGTAAAGAAAGAGGCCGTGGGTCTCTTCCCCATGCTCGCCCAGCCCTTCGCCGTGATCGCCGACCACCACGATGATCGCGTTCGAGTAGGCGGCGGTCCTCTTCAAATAGCCGATGAAATGACCCAGCGCCGAGTCGGCATAAGCGATTTCCCCGTCGTAAGGCTCTTTGTACCTTTGCGAATAGGGCGGCGGCGGTTCGTAGGGATCATGAGGATCGAACAAATGCACCCACACGAAGCGAGAACCGGTGCGGTGCTTCGCCAGCCAGCTTTCGGCGTGCTGCACGACCTCCATGCCCCGCCGCTCGACGCGTCCAAAGCGCTCTTTGCTGTCGGTCTTGGCGGGAAAGTTGTCGTAGAAGTCGAAGCCGCGATCCAGGCCTGGAGCCAGACTATTGCTGTCGAGAATTACGGCTCCGATGAACGCAGCGGTCTGATAGCCCTTCTTTTTGAGCAGCTCCGCCCAGGTCGCGTGCTGGGGCGACAGCGGCACTCCGAAATCCGTCACCCCGTGTACGCTGGGCAGAAGCCCGGTCAGGATCGAAGTATGCGAAGTGTTCGTGATGGGACTGTGCGTAAACGTGTGCGTAAATCGGATGCCGTCAGCAGCCAGCGCGTCCAGTGCCGGAGTTTCGATCTGTTTGTACCCGTAGCAGGCGACATGATCCGCCCGCAGCGTGTCGATCGTAACAAGAAAAACGTCAGGCAACGACTTTGTCAGAGCCGCTGCCGGTCCCTTCCGCGGGGCCGCTGTCGGCCCCAGAACCGGGGCTATGAGCATCAGAGTCCAGAAAATAAGGGCGATTCGCCTCATGAACGCCAGCCTATCACAGTCTTTTCCGCGGGAGTTGGGGCGGTGACGCGCGCTGTCTGTGAGATAATTAAAACTCTCCAATGTCGCTTTCTTTCCGGCGAATTTTCTTCTTCTTGATCGCCCTCACCGCGGCCCAGGCTACCGCGCAAACGCCGGAAAAGTCTGCTCCGAATGTCGTCCTGATCACCATCGACACCCTGCGCGCCGACCACGTCGGCTGCTACGGCTACCAGCAGATAAAGACGCCCAACATCGACGGTCTGGCGGCCGACGGCGCCCGCTTCGAGCGTGCCTATACCCCAGTTCCAGTGACACTCCCGTCGCACGCCGCGATGCTCACCGGCACCTATCCCATGCTAAGCGGCATGCACGATTTCAGCGGGAACAGACTCAGCCCGCAGCAGCCAACGCTCGCGACCGTCCTGAAGCAGGCTGGATACGCCACCGGAGCCGTGATCGCCTCTGCGGTGCTCGACTCCCGATTCGGCCTGAACCAGGGATTCGACTTCTATTACGACCACTTCGACTTCAGCCGCCTGGAAGAAGCGAACCTCGACGAGATGGAGCGTCCCGGCAACGTGGTGGCGGACCAGGCCCTGGAGTGGCTCGGCAAGAACTCGCAGAAGAAATTCTTTCTGTGGATGCACTTGTACGACCCGCACTATCCCTATCGTCCGCCCGAGCCCTACAGCCGCGAGTATGCAGACCGGCTGTACGACGGGGAGATTGCTTTTGCCGATGAGCAGGTTGGCCGCCTTCTGCGCTTCTTGAAAGAAAAGGGGAGTTACCAGAACACGGTGATTATCCTGGCCGGGGACCACGGGGAAAGCCTCGGTGAACACGGCGAGAAGACACATGGCTTCTTCATCTACAACGCCACCATGCATGTTCCGCTCATCATCCATCTGCCCGGGAAGGCCGCGGCGCTGGCGGTGGGCGATCCGGTCTCGCTGGTGGATCTCATGCCGACGGTCCTGTCAGCGGTCGGATTGGGCATCCCATCGCAAGTACAAGGACGCAGCCTGCTCCCCGTGCTGCGCGGAGAAAAAGCTGATCGCGAGCGCACATTGTACGGCGAGACATTCCTGCCCAGGATTCACTTCAACTGGAGCGAGCTGCGTGGCGCAGAGAACGCGAAGTATCACTTCATCGATGCTCCGCGGCCCGAACTCTACGATTTGACGAAAGATCCCGCTGAGTTGCGAAACCTGCTTCCGGAGAAAAAGGCCGTGGGCGAGGAAATGCGCGCCAAGCTCACGGGTCAGATCCGTGATTACAGCGCCGGCAAGGAAATGGCCGAGAAGACAGGCCTCGATCCGGCGCTGATGGAACGATTGAAGGCGCTCGGGTATGCAGGATTTTCCGGGGGCGGCGACCCTACGATCACCAATCGGGACTTGCCCGATCCCAAAGATCGCATCGCGACCTACGAACTGATTTCCGACGCCATCGCCGACAGCCAGCACGGCCGCTATCAGGAGTCCATTGAAAAGCTGAAGACCGCGCTCAAGGCGGAACCTAAGTCCGTGCCGGCTCACTATCTTCAAGGTTTGAACTACTACCGCAGTAAGATGTTCCCGGAAGCCGTTGATGAGTTGCAGAAAACAGTTGAGCTGAGTCCCGACTACTCGCTCGCGGTATTCAATCTGGGCATGGCGCAAGCCCGGGCCGGGCAGATCGACGCCGCCATCGGCACGTTACAACGGGCGTTGCAACTGGATTCCACTAACTTCGAGGCAGCCTACAATCTGGGAGTGGCGTACATCCAGAAGAAGGAACTCCAGCCGGCAGCCGCAGCGTTCCGGCAATCAATAGCGGTCAATCCGGACCTGGCCCGTAGTCATCACGCATTGGGTGAGACCCTCATGTATCTGGACAGCCTCGACGAGGCGATTGGAGAGTTGCGCAAGGCCGTGGAGTTGGCTCCGCAAGATCCCGGCGTCCACCGATCACTAGCGCAAGCGCTCGCCGCGAAGGGACTCACAGCAGAAGCCGACCAGGAGATGCGCCGGGCCCAGCCGCAGACGCCGCAATAGATCCATGTTCCAGCGCCCTCTACTATTCCGATCGTTGATGGCTTCTGTCCTGGCTGCCACGCTGGTCTCCGCAGCGGCCGCCCCCGCAAACACTCAGCCCCGAAAGCCCGTCCCGCCCACGAAGTCACGGCCACGCCCCAATGTCATCCTGATCACGATCGACACCCTGCGGGCCGATCACGTGGGCTGCTACGGCGCGCCGGCCGTGAAAACTCCCACCCTCGATGCACTCGCGCGCGACGGCGTGGTGTTTGAACGTGCCATCTCGCAAATCCCTCTGACCTGGCCCTCGCACGCGGTCATCTTGACCGGCACCTATCCCTTCCAGAACGGCGTGCAGGATTTCACCGGCCAGCCGCTCGCCCCGCAGTTCCGCTCCGTGGCCCAGGCCTTCAAACAGGCTGGCTACGCGACCGGAGCGGTGGTGAGCGCATTCGTGCTCGACCGCAGTTGGGGACTGGGACGCGGATTCGATTTCTACGACGATGCTTTCTCCGCCGAGACCTTCCAGAAAAAAGATATCGGCTTGGTGGACCGTCGCGCTGAAGAGAGTGTGGCTCATGCGCTGGCGTGGTTGAGGAAAACTCCGCGGCGGCCGTTTTTCCTGTGGCTGCATCTTTATGATCCGCACAATCCCTACGATCCGCCGGAGCCCTATAACACCGAGTACAAAGGCCACCTCTACGACGGCGAAATCGCCTACGCGGATCATGAACTCGGCAAGCTAATCGCGTGGCTCAAACAGAGCAAGCTCTACGATTCTGCGTTGGTCGTAGCGACCAGCGATCACGGCGAGTCGCTCGGGGAGCACGGCGAAGACGAGCACGGATTCTTCGTCTACAACGCCACCGTGCATGTACCCCTGATCGTGAAAGCCCCCGCGGGAAGCGGCATTCCGGCGCAGCGCCGCCGCGAGCCGGTGGAGACCACGGCGGTGGCTGCATCACTGGTGCAACTCGCCGGCGTAAGAGATTCGATCGAGCGGCAGTTTCAGTCGAAGGGCCTGTTGGGCCGAGATGTCGGCAGAGATGACGGGAGCAGAGATGCAGCGTACAGCGAGACGTTCTATCCATTCAGTTCTTTTGGCTGGAGTCCGCTGCATGCCCTCGAGAGCGAGCGCTACCACTACATCGAGGCGCCGCAGCCGGAGTTATATGACTTGGAGAGCGATCCCGGAGAAACCCGGAACATCGCAGCCCAACAACCGGCAACTGTCGCTGTCTTAAGAGAAAAGCTGCAGCTGCGGCTCGCAAACAATCCCTTTACCTACCAGGACGCGAGCGCCGGAAATCTAAGTCCCGACGCGCAGGAGAAACTGCGCGCGCTCGGCTACTTCGGATTCCGCGCCACGGTTTCGCCAGGTCAACTCAAAGCTGGCTTAGCCGATCCCAAAGACAAGCTCTGGGAGTTCAACGCCATCCTGAAAGCCCAGGACGCATTCCAGCGCGGCGACGCCGATCGCGCGGAAGCTCTTCTCAGCGAAGTGCAGGAACGGGATCCGAAAATGTACGTAATTCCTTTCCTGTTGGGCGAATCAGCCTTGCGGCGTCAAGACTGGACGAAGGCCGCCGAGCAGTTGCAGCATTGCCTGCAACTGAATCCAAACTTCGACAACGCCATGACCGGCCTGGCCCGGGCGCTCGCCAAACTCGGCCGCGTAGAGGACGCAAAGACTTGGCTGAACAAAGCCCTCCAGAGCAACCCACAAAATTACCGGGCATGGTATCAAATAGGCTTGCTAGCAGCGAACGACGCAGCCGCAGCCCAGTCCGCCTATGAGCAAGCGATCACGATCCAGCCCAACTTCCCGCCCGGCCAGCGTGAACTCGGGATGCTGTTCTTCCAGCAGAAGAACTACGCCGCTGCCGCGCCTCACGTGGAGAAAGCGATCGCGCTCGGCCTGGAAGATGCACAGTTGCATAATCTCTTGGGAATCTGCTACAGCCGGACGAATCGTTTGCAGAAAGCGATCCAGAGTTATCACGCATCCCTGAAACTGGACCCCAAGCTAGCGGACGCCCACCTGAATCTCGCTTATGCGCTACAACGTATCGGGGAACCGCACCAAGCCCAGCTGGAATACCTAGCGGCCTGCAGGTTCGAATCAAAGTACTGCGAGCTGGTTCCCAGATCGAGGCACTAGCCACCGCCTACTGGCTAAAAATCGCGTGAGTGCTGTCTAGCGAGCACTTCGGATCGGGAGGCGCCTTCGACTCGTCCATGTGCCCGCCCCGAAAAGTCTTCCACCACCCGAGCAGAGGCTTCAATTGCGACTCATAGGGCTTGCGGCTTCTGTGGTCGAGAAACTCCATATTCTGGTACTTGGCCCCGCGCGCCACGCTGATGGTGAAGGTGTGCGCATCCTCGATTACCAGGGGCGGCACGCCCTGTGGCACATTGAGTTCTCGAAGTCGCTTGTCCTCAAGGATCCCACCGAGCGCATTCCAGTCGGCTTCCGACAGTTCACCTTCGTAAACTTTGCGATCCCGATCTTTCCCCAATTTTCGGGTTGCCTTTTCGGAATGGAAGTGACGGTTCGCAAACACCAATGTGCAGTATTGCTCTGAGGCCATAGTCCCTGCCTGCACCTCGGAGAGCAGGAGGCGAAGGGAAGGAGCACCATTCGCGGGTTGATTCGAGCCGGCCGTTGCCGCCAGACCGATTCCCAGCACGACGCAAAGAATTGTGATCGGACGTGTCATGGTCTTATCCTATGTTTATCGGTCTGCAGTACTGCGGCTTCGATTCCTTCAGATCCGACTTACTCTTCTTTTCCAAACCTTCGAACCATTTCATCAAGGGATTGAGTGTTTTCTTGAAGGGCCCTTCATTGTCCTGATAGATGTCCATTCCAGTTGAGGCCGTTGCGGTCGCGGGATTATTATCCGAGGCTCCTGTCTTTATCCGCCGCTTCATGGTTGTGAAGTGCTGCGCATTTCCCGCACGGTCTATTTGCAAATCCAGGCTCTCGATTTCACGCAAAGCCGCCATGTCGGGGGGAAGGTCGGGCATTTTGGGCGTCTTGATTCCCTTCAGAGCTTCATCATCGAGGATTGCCTTCAGCTGCTGTAGAGCATCCGCTGTCAGTGTGCCCTCCACCGACTTGACCTTGGGTTTGCCCACAGTCTGTTCCTCTCGTTTTTCGAGGACATACCTCCCAGTGCCGTACACCACCAGGCAGGAAAGCGAGTTCGGATAGTTCCACACGTCTCCCGGATTGCCGTAGGTGAGGCCTTCCATGCCTCGCGCATGTTTAGCATTGGAGCTGATGTCCAGAGAAGCTCTTGAGCGCTGCAGCTGCAGCAACGCTGTTGAGGGATCTTGGGCAGCGGCAACCTGCCACAGGGCCAATAATCCAAGAAGCGCAGGGAGCCCGAAGCGCTTATCCGTACCGAACCTGCCAGTCATTTCCTGCCTCCTCAGAAATCCAATGAGTCACAATGATACAACGAAATCTGCCTTAGAAATAACACCCGGCTTCGAATTTGCCAACGCGCACTATTCTAAGGCCTAACACCTCCGTTGAATGGGATTCGTCTCAACTTGCAGACTGCGTAGAACCTGCTTAGCCTTGGGTCGTGGGTGCGTTGGGAAGGTCTTGAGAGATGGGTGCAGCTGATTGTCCACGCGTGCCCGCTTAGTGCTTCTCGTTCGCGCTGAGGCGCGTGGCCTCGGAACGCTCTCGCTCCGCATCTTGCTCCCGGCCCAGCTGAACGTACGCGTCGGCGAGAAACGCATGTGGCTCCGGTGATTCCGGCTGAAGGGTAGCCGCCTTGGTCAGGTTCGGGAGAGCGGCTTCAGGGTTTCCCGTGAGGGCAAGGGCACGCCCGAGGAGAAGGTGTGCTCCATAGTGGTTCGGCCGGGCTTCAATTACCTTTTCGTACTCCTTGATAGCGTCCGGCATGCGATCCATTCGCGCATAGGTGGTGGCCAGCGAGAAGCGCGCTTCCGCCCATTCTGGAAAACGCGCCAGCGCCCCTTCAAACTGAACCGCCGCCTCCGCGAAATCTCCGGTTTCGAACAGGGCCGAACCCAACTGATAGCGCGGAGTCGTCAAATCGGGCCGCAGTTCTACGGCCTTGCGCAAAACCGGCACCGCCTTCCCATAATTTCTGAGAATCGAAAGGGCCGTGCCCAGCTTCAGGTATGCGATGGGTATATCCGCTTCTTTTGCAATGGCCCCTTCGAGCAGAGGGACGGCCTCCGCAAACTGCGAATTCTCCTCCAGTAGCTCCGCCCGATGCAGCAGGTTCACAATCTCGATCTTGTCCTTCGGATCGGCACCTGTATCCATGACGCCGGGCAGCGTAGAGTTAGTATCCGAAGCCACATATCCGAGCGCGCTCAGTTTTTCCTGAAGTTCCGGGTCCATGCGAGTTTGGGGAGCTTCTCGTGAGCCGGAAGTCTTCTGCCGGAACAGATCCAGTTGGCTGACCAGCGTCCCGACGACCGCAGATGAAGAGGACGACAGGTCGTACCGCGCCTGCGGATCCGCTGCCTGGTCATAGAGTTCCTTGCGCGGCGCGTCAATGAACAGATACTTTCCCGCGCGCAAGGCCCGCAGGGAACTCCATCCGAACGTCCGGTGCGAATAGTCGCTCTCCGCATAGGCCGGCCGATCCGGGGATGGGGGACTACTCTTGCCGGTCGCAGGTCTGCCCGCACGCACCGACTTCATCATCGAAACGAGAGACTCCCCTTGCACTTCTTTGGGAATCGGCGTTCCCACCGCCTGCAAAATAGTCGGCAGCACATCTACCAGTCCGACGCGGCTGTCGACCTGCCTTCCAGCTGAGCGCTCAGCAGGCAGTTTGAACAGCAGTGGCACCTGAATAGTCTCATTGTAGAGAAAGATGCCGTGCGTGCTTTCTCCGTGCTCGCCCAGCGCCTCGCCGTGATCAGCCATCACGGCAATCACCGAATTCTCATACAGTCCACGGGTGCGCAGCTGACTCAGGAGTTTGCCGACCGCGGAGTCGGCGTAAGCAATCTCGCCGTCGTAAGGCGCGGAGGCGTAGCGGCTCTTGAAGGGCTCCGGAGGATCGTAAGGATCGTGCGCATCGTAAAGATGCACCCACAGGAAGAACGGCCCCGGCGGACGCTTGTCCAGCCAAGCCAGAGCGTGCGCCACGACCTCGCCACCGCGCCGCTCTATCGCCTGGTATCGGTTCTCTCCCAGACGCCGCCGGTGAAAGCCAGCATCGAAAGTGTCAAATCCGCGCTCAAAGCCCGGAGCGGATTTTGCCGCCGGATCCAGGATCAGAGAGCCGATAAAAGCCGCAGTTCGATATCCGCGCGCCCGCAGGATGTCGGGCGCATAGGGCAGGTCGTTAGCCAGCGGCACTCCAAAATCATTAACCTTGTGAAACTGCGGATACGTGCCCGTCAGGATCGTAGCGTGCGAAGCGGTCGTCAGCGGAACCTGGGCGTAGGCGCGGGTGAATACCACCGACTGACGAGCCAAGGCATCCAGGCTAGGCGTGAGCCCACGCTGCGATCCCATGAAACCCATGCGGTCAACGCGTACGGTGTCCAACGTGATCAGAACGACGTTGGGAGGCGCCGCAGGAGCCTTGACCGGTCCGGCCGCCGCGCTCGCCACCAGACAAAGAACGCACAGCCACCGGCGGATCAGGGACATAGAGTAAGAAAAGTCTATCACCCGCAGATTCGGAAGCGAGACGAAGACAAGCCGGGATTGGCCAGCGATGTGGAGATCGGTCGCGACGCGAGTTTACGTTTCGTGTTCACTGCGGAGCGCTGGATGCGTTTCCCTGCAACCGCTTGAGCAGGTCCCGTGCCTGCGCCGCAAACGGAGTATCGGGAAAGGCCTTGAGGTAGGATTCGAGCTCGCTGATCGCATCCAACGGGCGCTTCTGCTGCAGATACAGATTCACCAGTTGCAGAGACGCCTGCGACATCTTCGGATCATACTGAAGCGCAGTCCGCAGGCTCTTCTCAGCCAGCTCCGGACGGCTGGTGTGTGAGTACAAGGATCCCTGCAGGAACTGCCCGAACGCAGAATTCGGCTGGCGCTTCAATCCTTCTTCGATCTCGTTGCCCGCACTGTCATAGCGATGAGTTACCAGCAGCACGTTAGCCAGATTGAAATGCGCCTGGGCGTCGTTTTGATTCGCTTTCAATGCTGCTTCAAACTCGTTCTGCGCTTCCTCGAATTTCTTTCGGCTCAGATACGCGGAGCCCAGGTGGTTGTGCGCTGGAGAAAAATCGGGAGAATAGCTGAGCGCTTTCTCGTAATGCCCCATCGCGTCGTCCGTCTTACCCTGCTTCTCCGCCTCCACGCCCTTGTCGAACTCTTTCAGCGTTTTCTTCGGAAAGCGCCGGTAATACTCGGCAGGATCGATCAGGTAGGGGTTGCTGCCCGCAACCCGAGTGGCCGGATCTTCTTTCTTCTTGGACTCGCGCGGTACCAGCGTGAATTGCACGAAGTTCACCTGTGAAACTTCGGGATTTACATTCACATTTTCGGCGACCGGAACATACGCGTCATCGTCCACCGAAACCCGATATTCGTTCGCCACCAGGCCGGCGAAGCTGAATTGGCCCTGGCCATTGCAGTACGCGCTCGTGATCGTGGCGCCGCGAAACTCTAGTGAAACCAGGACAGGTATCGGTGGAAAATCGGCCTTGAGTACTCTCACGTTGCCGATAATTTTCCCCAGAAGTTGTCTTTGCCCCTGTCCCTGTACGATTGCCGGGAGGATGACCACGTAGGCCCAGACGACCGCCAGCACCCGAACTCGCCATCTTCTGTTCATGGCAGTACGCCTATCAACGAAGCATACACTCCAAAAGAAAAAGAGGCTTGCTCCCGAACAGCGAGAACAAGCCTCTGAATCAGTAGCGCGGAACTAGAAGCTAAGCTTCAAACCGAGCTGCAGTTGCCGAGGACCGAGCGTGCCCGCTGCGGTGCCGAAGTTCGGGAAGCGCGGCTGGTTGTGCGCGCCTCCTCCGGCAGTAGCGAGAACGAAGTTGGTGTGGTTGAAAATGTTGAACGCATTCGCGTCGAACTTCAAGTTGACCCTCTCGGTGAACTTGAAGACCTTCGAAAGCGTCATATCAGCCTTCCAGTAGCCCGGTCCAACGAACGTATTACGGCCCAGGGTGCTGGCGCACGCCAAACACGGTGCCGAGAATGTGATGTCCACTGGGTTGGGAGCGCCGAACCAGCCGTCCGCCCACTGGTCATGCGTGATCCCACTTACCCTCGGCCGACTTGAGTTCGGTCGATCATTCCTGCCGCCATCCAGGTTGAAGTCGCCGCGAGTGTTGGTGCACAATCCCGCGTCCACTTGTGCCTGGTCGAAGCACGCTGCTGGCAACTGATTTGTGGTCAGCGACCTCGAAGTAAACGGCTCCCAATGCGCTCCGCTTTGGAACGCCCAGATGCCATTGTAGGACCAGCCGCCGACGATCCAGCCCAGAACGCCCTTCAGATTCTGCCCGGGCAACTGGTAAACGTAGTTGAGCACCAGCCGATGCCGGATGTCGAAGATCGAGTTGCCCCGATCCAGGCCCGGCAATGTCTGATCGCTCGTGAAGCCCTCGCCCGCAGCAGCGCCATTCGCAGTGGTTGCACCGCTGTGCCAAGTCGAACCGTTGTCGATCGAGTGGCTATAGGTGTAATTCACATTGAACAGCAGGCCGTGGCTCATCTGATGCTTGACCGAAGCCTGCAGTGAGTTGTAGTTGGAATTTACGACGTTTTGCCAATTGCGGAGACGACCGTAGTTCTGATTCAGACGCGCGTTACGGTCGCCAGCTCCGGTCGCGGGATCAAAACACTCTACATCGCACAAGCCGGTCCATGTCCGCCCAAAATTGTCCGTGACATGGATTCCCGCTGGCAGATATGACCCTGGCTGGCGGTTGATGTCCTCAGACCGGAACAGCTTGTGCCCGGTCGTGCCGACATAGTCGAGTTGCACCACTGTTTTTGGCAGGATCTCGCGCTGAATGCTGAAGTAATAGTTGTACACGTACGGATCCTTGATGCCCTTGGGGAATATGATTCCCGTCAGAGTGGCCTGGTTCGGATTGCTCGGATCCCAACCAGTGATGTTGCCTTGCGCCTGAGCCTGTCCTGCCGGGCCCTGGTTAGGATTCGTGCCCGGATTATCGGTAAAGTTTGGGGCCCTGGTTGGGTCCTGCGAGCAGATTCCATCAGGCGGGGTGCCGGTGCACGTCGACGGGCCATACACTACGTCCGCACCAGGCAATCCGACTCCACCAATGACCTGGTTAAAGGAGTAATAGGGAAGGTTCCAGCGCGAGTTCGAGAGGGGGTTGTAGAGCGTGCCCTCATAAGCTACGCCGAATCCTCCGCGAATGGACGTCTTTCCATCTCCGAAAACGTCCCAGGCAAAACCGACGCGCGGACCCCAGTTATTGTGGTCACCCGCGCCAAGTGCCTTGGAAGGCGCAAACCCACCAGGCCCGCACACACCGGCCAACTGCGCAAGGAGCTCTTGCGAGACGGTATCGCAGCCGGGCCGGGTCGCCCGGATATTGGCATTCCCGATTTGGCCAAGTATGTCGTTCCCTGGGCCCGGGATAAACGTTGTCGCCGCATCGCCCTCTTCCTTGTGCCGCTGGTAGAGGTCATAGCGGATGCCAAGGTTAAGAGTCAGTCGCTTTGTAATTTTCCAGTCATCCTGGAAGAAGGCGCCCATCTCTAGATTCCGCCAGTGCCGGAAGTTACTGCTCAATTGCGCCGAGGGAGTCTGGTTGAAAGCAGAGCACGGAGGCTTACAGATCCCAGGATCAACACCGGCGACTTGCAGGTAGGGAGCATCGGCGGCAAAGAACACCTGGTCATAGAAGTAGTAGGAGGGGCGAGCCACGTTGAACTCGCTATTCTCAATGTTGCGGCGGAAATCCGCACCAATCTTGATGTTGTGATTTCCCTTGCCGATCGAAACCAGATCGGAGTAGGTGTAAATATTCTCCTTGAACTCCTGTGGGTAGCCGTTGTACGAGCCGAAGCCCGCGGATCCGTCGCCGAATCCGATCGCCGGTACGCCACCGTGATTGACAGTAATTTTCGTATTGTTCTGCAGGTAGCCGGCGCGGAACTCATTCAGGATGGTCGGGCTGAAGGTATGCACGAAACTCAACGAGCCCTGCGGGAAGTTGCTGCGGAGAGGGTTGCCGAAACCGCGCGTGCAGGCTGCGTTGCAGGGGCCAAATTTATCGGTCTGGCGATTGTAGTTGTACTGGAGGAAGAAGCGGTTATTGCTGTTCCAGTTGTAATCGAGACGCAACGAAGCTTCGTTTCCATTGAACAGGTTGGAGTTCGCCAGGTTCCCGGTCTGGGTCTTGAAGATGGCAACGCTGTTTTCTTGGATTACAGCGTCGCGGTCCAGAACGCCTTGAATAAGCCCTGGGGTGTTGCCGCAGCCCGAGGCGTTCATTGTATCGATATCCGGTTGCGTAACGCCGAAAATGTGCTGCCACTTCTGCGCCATTAGCGGTGTTCCGCCGAAATTGGCATCATTACAGAGAAATCCGCTGAAATCGGACGGGTCAGTGGATGCTGCCCCGTTGAAAAATTTGACGTAGTTGTTCGCCGTAGTAGGAACGACAACGTCATCAGAAAGGGTCAGAGTACCCGCTCCGTCACCTGCGATGTTTGGTGCGAAGGTGCCGTACAGTAGAGCTGCAGTAGAATTCAGCCCTGACGCGGCATCCGCCGCGACGACGGCATCGCGCCACGCCTGAGTTTCTTGCGTGCTCGTGATGGGCGTACCGCTCGATTTAAAACGGTCCCCTTGGAGCGAGAGAAAGAAGAACAGCTTATCCCTCACGATTGGCCCGCCAAGAGTCGCGCCAAACTGGTTAAAACGCAGCGGAGGCTGTTTCGTCCCAGTTTGGTTCAGGAAGAAGTCGTTCGCATCCAGAGCGTCATTTCGGAGGTACTCCCACGCGCTGCCATGCCAGGCATTGGTGCCGGACTTGGTCACAAGATTCACGCTGCCGCCGGCGCTATTGCCGTACTGCGCTGACATATTGAGCTGCAGTTGCTGGAACTCCTCGACAGAGTCCTGAATCGGCGTGTTGATGGCACCGCCGCTCAGACCTTTGTTAGACACACCGTTGATCAGGAATCCGTTGAAGTCTTCGCGGAGACCATTGACCACGGTGCTGTGGCCGTTCTCGAAGTCAACTCCTGTCACGTTGACGGCGCCGGTGCTCATCTGCATCAAATCGAACACGTTGCGGCCGTTCAGAGGCAGGTTGGCGATCTGCGCGCCACTAACGGTGGTGGCCAGCTTGGAATCTTCAGTGTTAACGGTTGCGGCTGCACCGGTCACTTCGACGATCTCTCGCGCTTGCCCCATCGTCATTTTGGCGTCGACGTGCGCGATGGTGCCGGCGTTTACAACCACGTCAGTATTGGAAACGGTCTTGAAGCCAGCGGCCTCAACCGACACCTTGTACGTGCCGACCGGAATTTCCCTTACCGTGTAGTTGCCACTCGAGTTGCTTGTGGTGGAAGCGCTAAAGGCGGTCGCCGGATTCGTGACCGTAACCTTCGCGTTCGCAATCGCCGCACCGGTTGGATCGGTCACGGTGCCTGTAAGCTGGCCGTTCTGCACCTGTGCAAAAGCGCTCAAGGTCAGAGCCAGAAGGGCAAACACTGCGAGGCAAAACTGCAGTCTTCTCATTCACCTACCCCCTTGTAATTCTGTGGCGTGTGGTTTTGTCTGTATGCACGGAAATTCTTGGAAATCTATTTTGGCACCACTTCGCTCGCATCACACGAACCTGGTACCCGCGTCCCTACCACCGTGAGGTTGCAGAATTCTGCTCCTCCGGGTACTGCTTTGTCAAGCTATCTTGCTGATTCTTTTGAGCCACTCCCGCCGAACTCAAGAAACTTGGCTTTTCCGGGAGACAGCCCCACAACTAGCACTTTGGCTTCTGTTCGCACTTGGCGCACCAAAGGTCAACATAATCATTTTCAATTAGTTAGCGTTCAGGAAACGCCCAACTCTATGGGGAACAGAAGATCGGCGAGGACATGACTACCAAATTTGGTAGAGTTGTCACCGACTCCTGTGATATGGGTCTCATTGTCTGGTGATGTGCTCCAGCGATGTGTCGGCGCGATGTTTCCCAGGGAGATCGTTCATGAAGAGAACACCTTTAGCGCTTGATCTTCACGCCCGGTCGCCTTTCGATCACCCCACGCCCTTCCTGGACCACCAGTTCCTGATCCCCCGCCTCCGGCCCTAGTTTGTCCACCTGCCCGCTCGGCCAGCGAATCACCATGCTCTCCACTCGCGTCGCCGAGCCCAGGCCGAAGTGCAGCTGCGGATCGTTCGAACTTTCGAAGCTGCTTCCGGCGCGCACCTCGGCGGAGCGTGTTGAGCCCGCGACACGGATCTCGACCCGGGCCCCGAACCCGTCGCGGTTCGACTTCGTGCCGATGGCCTTCAGCCGGAGCCAGTGCCCGGCGGATGGCGCTTCGTTTCGTAGCAGGACTGGAGCGCCATCGAGATTGGTCATCAGCACATCTTCGCGGCCCCGATTCCAGAAGTCCGCCGTCAGCGCCGCCCGCCCGACATACTCTCGCCGGAGCGCGGTTCCGGCCCGTTCGCCCATCTCTTCGAACCTTCCGTTTCGGAGGTTGTGAAAAAGAAACGGCCGCTCGGCGTAGCCCACGCCGAAGGATTGTCCTTCCACCTGCGGATCCACGTGACCATTGGCGATGAACAGGTCGGGCCATCCATCGTTATCGAAATCCAGAAACTTGGCGCCAAACCCGAGGAATGGAATACTGATCGCTCCGATCCCGGCTGCGCCCGCAACATCTGTGAACTCACCGTTGCGATCGTTATGGTAGAGATTGTTGGTGTCGTCGGAGAAATTCGTCTTGACGATATCCGGCCATCCGTCGCGGTCATAGTCGGCGGCATCGATCCCCATCCCCGCCTGCTCGCGCCCGTCGGAACTGTAGGCTACTCCCGCCTCAGCGCCCACTTCCGTGAATCCGCCCTTGCAGTTGTTGTGATAGAGCAGGCTGGGCGAGGAATCGTCTGCTACGTAAAGATCGAGGCAGCCGTCTTTATCGTAGTCGAGCCAGAGCACGCCAAGACCGTAGTAGCTATCGGGATCGATACCGAGTTTTTCCGTGACATCGGTGAAAGTTCCGTCCCCATTGTTGCGATAGAGGCGATCGCGCGCGCCCTTCAATCCGCGCGGGCCGCAATTCACCGGGATTCCGCGATACTGGCAGAACAGACCGTCGCCGAACTTGGGCAGGTTGTTGATGTCCACGTCCACATAGTTCGCCACGTAGAGATCCAGATTGCCGTCATTGTCGTAGTCGCCGAAGGCCGCGCTCGTTCCCCAGCGGTCGGCGTTGCCGACTCCGGCTTTGGCGGTGACGTCGGTGAAAGTGCCGTCGTGGTTGTTGTGGTAGAGGGCGGAGCCATGAAAGCCGGTGATGTACACGTCTTCCCAACCATCGTTGTCGTAGTCGCCGACGGCAACGCCGTATCCCCAGCCGCAAAAATTCAACCCTGATTTTGCCGAGACGTCGGCAAACGTGCCGTCGTGGTTATTGTGAAAAAGCCGCGGCGGATGGCACTTGCCCGCGCGGTAGTCCTCCACGCTCGAGCCGTCCACCAGCAGGATGTCCATCCAGCCGTCGTTGTCGTAATCCAACGCAGCGGCACCCCCACACTGGGTTTCCAGGATGTAGAGCTTCTCTTGGCTGCCGCAGTTAAGGTGAAACTCGATGCCGGCCGCGCGCGTGACGTCCACAAACAGATCCTTGGTGGAAGGTTTGGCGCCGGGTCTCGCGGCCGCTGCGGGACGCCTTTTCTTAGTTGGAGTGGCCCGGGCGGTGCTCGTCGACCTCGGCGCGCCGCTGACCGTGATCGCGAAGATGACGATGAAGAGAATGCCGCACAACATTCGCATGATCATTGATCGCGGGCAGTCGCCATTCCCGAAGTTGCGGGCTGCGCCTTCTTGAGTTCTGCGAACCGCGCCCGCTCGCTGCGAGCTTCGTCATTCTTGCCCAGCTTTTCCAAAGCGCGCGCCAGCTGGTAGTGCGGGCTGGGATCCTTCGCATCCAACTCGATCGCCTTCCGCAAAGAAATTTCAGCCTGCGCGGCCTGTCCTGCCAGCACCTGCGCCTTGCCCAGGTTGTACCAGATGTCGGGATCCTGTGAGGTTAGTTCCGTCGCGCGCCGCAGATAGCCGACCGCATCCTGATGTTTTCCCGACTCCAGCAGCGCATGCCCCAGCTGATACACAACTTCGGGATGCTCCCCCGACCGTTTCAACTCGGTCTTGTATTCCGCGATGGCTTCCTCGTTGCGCCCCAGGCTGGCGTAGGCAAATCCGAGGTGGTAGTGTCCGAGCCGAATGGCCGGATCGAGCCGGAGCGCCGCCTTGAACTCCTCAATCGCCTGCACGCTGCGGTTCGAGTTCAAATACGCCCGCCCCAACAAAACGTGCGCGAGCGCGTTCGAAGGCGTCAGCTTGACCACGGCCTGCAGTTCATCGGCAGCCGCAGCGTAGTCCTGCTGACTCAAGCACACCAGCGCGAGATCAAAATGCGCGCTCGGCTCTTGCTTGTTCAGTTCGCGCGCGCGTTCCAGGTGCTCGCGCGCCGGTTTTAGCTCCCCCGATTTGAAATAAGCGAGCCCGAGCCAGTGTCGTATATCCGGGTCCGCGGGCCACTGCAAGACTGCCTTCTCCCCCAGCAAAATGGCGTCCGGCAGTCGACCCGCTTCCAAATGTTGCCGCAGCCGCTGGCGAGTCTCCGCCTGTGTCTGCGCATGCGCGGCCAGGCAGGAAAGACCAAGCAGAATGATTGCAGCCAAGCCCGGAGTACGCAGCATCAATAAAGGTTCGACCACCCGGCCTAAGAATCTGAGGCGCCCGAAGCGGAGAGCCATAACACCGCCCTGCCGGCCATCGTATCGTCTTTGCGCCGCGCGCCGCAATTTAGCCGGCTGTGGTTTGGAGGCCGAGAGCAATGAACAGCAAGGAACACCTTCTGCGCATACTCACTTACGACCACTGGGCGAATCGCGAATGCCTTTCCGCCTTGAGCGCTGCCGCCCCGACACCGCCGAAAGTGCTTCGGCTGATGGCCCATACGCTTTTCGCTCAGAAGCTCTGGCTGGAACGCTTGCAGCAGGTACCGCAAACCATGGCGGTATGGCCCACTTCCACAATCGACGATTGCACCGCGCTGGCCGACCAAATGTTGTCGGCGTGGAAAAACTATCTGACCCAGCTGCCGCCCGCCGATCTCGAAAAAGAAGTCGCTTATCGCAACAGCAAAGGCGAGTCCTGGTCCAGCCGCGTGGAAGACGTGATTACGCATGTGCTGATGCACTCGGCCTATCATCGCGGCCAGGTCGCGCTCGAGATGCGGGCAGCGGGCCTGCAGCCGGCGTATACAGATTTCATTCACCGCGTTCGGCAAGGTTTCGTAGAGTAGCTCGATATGGATCGAGGAAGCATTCTTCGCGTCTGGCTCCCCTTGCTGGCGGGCTTGTGGGGTCTCGAATACCTGTTCATGTCGGGGCCCGGACCGCACGACGTGCTGCGCTGGATCGGACTAGGTCTGGGACTGGCTGGCCTGGTCGGCGTGATTCTCGCCCGCTACACCCTCGGCCGGTCTTTCTCGATCACTCCCAAGGCCACTGCACTCGTAACCAGTGGGATCTATTCGCGGATTCGCAACCCGATTTATGTCTCCGGAATACTTTTCGCAGCGGGAATATTCCTGATGCTGCGCAGGCCGGCGCTCTGGCTCCTGCTGTTGGCGATCATTCCCTTGCAGATCATCCGCGCCCGCCGCGAAGCCCGCGTCCTGGAAGCCACCTTCGGCGATGCCTACCGCGAGTATCGCCGGCACACGTGGTTCTGACACTCCAATCTTCCGTTCCAGACAGAGCCGGTGTAAGCTTCGCAGTTCACGTTTCGCAGAAGGGCGCGAAGGTATGCGAAGGAATCTCGCTGTGCGTCTGTTGCTGACACTTCTTCTGGCAGGCTCCTGCGCGCGATCATTGCTGGCGGCTCCGGGCGAGCAGTTCGCGATGCAGCCGCCCGCGTCGGTGTCGACCCTGTCCGACAAGCCGCTTTCGGAGCGGATTGTCCGTTACCAGATTGATGCTTTGGTCGACGCCAGCAAGCATACGCTCGACGCCACCGAAATCCTGACCTACCGCAACCTCACCGGCCAGCCGCAGGACACGTTTCCCTTCCATCTCTATCTCAATGCGTTCAACCCAACCTCGACTTTCGTAAAGGAAGTGCGCCGCGACCGCCCCACCTTCGAGTGGAAGGACAAATACAAGGCTTCGGCGGAAGTGAAGTCGCTGGAAGTCAGCGGCATGGGTGACTTGACCGCGCAAATCAAGTTCATCGCGCCCGACGACGGCAATCCCGACGACCGCACCGTCTTCCAGGTCAAACTGCCGCGCCCGATCGCTCCCAAGGAATCAGTCCAATTCAAGATTGTTTTCCACGACCAGTTCGGCCAAGTCTTCGCCCGCACCGGCTACAACCACAGCTTCATGATGGGCGCGCAGTGGTTCCCGAAAGTGGGCGTGTGGTGGCAGGGTGTGTGGAACTGTCATCAGTTCCATGCCGACACGGAGTTCTTCGCCGACTTCGGCACCTACGACGTCAAGCTCACGGTGCCGCACAACGAAGTTGTGGGCGCGAGCGGTGTACAACTCGATGAAGTCAAGAACAGCGACGGCACCAAGACTCTGACCTTCCGAGGCGAAGACATCCACGATTTCGCCTGGACCGCCCAGCCCGACTACAACGTGGTCCAAGGCGACTTCAACGGCAGCATGGGGAAGGTGAAAATCCGACTGCTGATGCAGCCCGGGCACATGAACCAGGCCGACCGTCACATGCGCATCATGCAGGAAACCATGAAGCACTTCGACCAGTGGTATGGCCCCTATCCCTATAAACAAATCACGGTCGTTGATCCAGGAGACCTGCGCGCCGGCGGCATGGAGTATCCCACGCTGATCACCGGCGACACCACCCGGTGGATGCCCGACGGCATCCGCCTGGTCGAGCAAGTCGTGGAGCACGAGTTTGGCCACCAGTACTGGTACGGCATGGTGGCCACCAACGAGTTCGAAGACGCCTGGCTCGATGAAGGCATCAACAGCTACACCGAGTGCAAGATCCTCGACGACATTTTCGGAAAAGATAAATCGGGGATGGATCTGTGGCGTCTTACGGAAAGCGACGTCTCCCAGCAACGCAATGGATACCTTTCCTCCCCGGATTTCGATCCCATGACGCGGTTCGCCTATCAGTACGCCAACGGCTCGTCCTACGGGGAAATTACCTACGGCAAAACCACGACCGTCCTGTACACCCTTGAGAAGGTGATTGGCGAGGAGACGCTGAAGCGCGCCATTCGCACTTACTTCATGCGCTACCGTTTTACCCATCCCACGAAAGAAGATTTCCTGAAGACCGTGGAAGAGGTCAGCGGACAAAATCTGCGCTGGTACTTCGACCAGGCCGTGTATGGAACGCAGGTGCTGGACTACGAGGTCCTCCGTGCCCACTCTGACCGCCTCGACTGGTACCTCGAGAAGCCGCCGGATGAGAAGAAAGGCGAGACCATGTACCGCACCGTGGTGCTCGTGCACCGCAAGGGCGATTTTATTTTCCCGGTGGATATCCTGATCAAGTTCGACAACGGCGAATCGGTCACCGAGCGCTGGGACGGCAAAGACCGCTGGGTGCGCTACACCTACGACAAGAAGGCGAAGCTGGCTTCCGCGGAAGTTGACCCCGAACACGCTGTTCTCCTCGACAAGAATTTCTTCAACAACAGCTACGTCGAGAAAGAAGACACGCGGGCGAGATGGAAAATCATGAACTACTGGACGTGGATCACGCAGATGCTGTCGCAGTGTTTGGCATGGCTGGCGTGAACTGAGAACCGGGAACTGAGAACTGGTCTATGTCCGATCAACCTGGACTATTGCGCGAAGGATTCCGCCGCGTCTGGCACTACCAGCGCGTCCTGTGGTGGATGTTCTTTGTGAACCTGCTACTGGCCCTGCTGGGTGCATGGCCCGCCCTCGACCGCATGCACGACGTGGCCGACCACAGCCTGCGGGCACGGCGGCTGGTTGACATGTTCGATGTCGGCGACTTCTCCGCCCTCTCATCGAACCCGGAAATAAACTTGTATGCGGGCCATGATGCATCCATCCATTTCGGAATCGTGTTCTTTTTCTTTGCGTTGTTCCTCACCGGCGGCATCCTCGAGGCCTATCGCTCCGGCCGCAGACTCACCACCCGCGAATTCTTCGAAGCCTGCGGCAGCTACTTCTGGGCCTGGGTCCGGCTGCTAATCCTGATGGCAATTGTCCTGATCCCTGCGCTGATGCTGGTATCGTTTGTCTGGAAGCGGGCGACCGATCTCATGTTGAACGCTGCGCAGGAAAAAGCCGGCTTCTGGTTCCTCATCGCCGGCATGGGCGCCGTCGGCCTGCTCCTGATGTGCATCCGTCTCTGGTTCGACATGGCGCAGGTACGAGCGGTGGTCGAAGAGGAAACTGGCATGTGGCGCAACGCCGGGCGCGCCTTGAAACTGACGCTCGCCAATTTCGGATCGTTGTTCTGGATGTACCTTCGCATCTCACTTCTGGGATGGCTGGTCTTCGCCGCCGGTCTCTACGTCTGGGCAAAGATGCCTCCCGCGCGTTTCTGGTGGACGATTCTGATCCTGGAACTGGTCGTGCTCTGGGGCTTTGGGACCCGACTGTGGCAGAGAGCATGCGAGATGATCTGGTATCAGCGCCGTTTCCTTGCGCCCATCGCCGCGCCCGCCTCGACTCCGGCTGCACCGCCTCCGAACCCGCTGCTGACGATCGCGCCGCCCCCGGCATCAGACTTGCCCTCGCAGGAGTGAGCGAGACGCCCGCACTCTTCGACAGAGTCCAACACGACCGGGCCATCTACGCTGCTAGAATCTCGTCAATGAAGAAACTGTCCCCAGCGCTGCTGTTCCTTTTTCTGGTCGCGACTCTCCAAGCTGCGGAAGAGCCCAAGCTCAACCCTCTGTCCGTACCCCTTTCCAACAATGCCGTAGCCATCACTCGCGGCGGGAAAGAATCCAAGATTTTTTCCTTCATGGGCATCGGCCCGAAGAAAACCTGGGACGCCATCACCAACCAAGCCTTCCAGATGGAACTCAACACCGGCAAGTGGACGGAAGTCCGCCCCGTGCCCGGTGTCGCCGGAAGGCTAGCGGCCTCCGCGGCGGCGCTCCATGAACAGGTCGTGCTGATGGGCGGATATGTCGTCGATGGGCAAGGCGGCGAAACCACCGTCTCCGACGTGAACGTTTACGTCCCGCTCGAGAATCGCTGGTATCGCGGCGAGGACATTCCCGTGCCGGTGGACGACTCCGTGCTCGGTGTCTATCGCGACCGCTACCTTTATCTCATCAGCGGATGGTCGAAGACCGAGCCCACCCGCAATGTCCAGGTGTACGACACCGAGAAAAACAAATGGATACAAGCCACTCCCATTCCCGGCACTCCCGTGTTCGGACACGCCGGCGCCATCGTCGGCGACACCATCATCTATGTGGACGGCGCTTACAAGAATTCCAGCAGCGCGAATCCAAAGTACCTTGCTTCCAGCGAATGCTGGATGGGAAAAATCACCAAGGGTGACATCACCAAGATCGAATGGACCAAACTGCCGGATCACCCCGGCCCGGCGCACTACCGTATCGCCGCCGGCGCCTCCGACAAAGACGGCAGAATCTACTTCTCCGGCGGAACCGATAACCCCTACAACTACAATGGCATCGGCTACAATGGCCAGCCATCGGAACCTTCTCCGATGACCTTCGCCTTCAACGCCCGCAGCGGCAAATGGGAAACGATCAACGAGAACACCCCCGAGCCCACCATGGACCATCGCGGCCTGCTAGTCTCTCACCGCGGCCTGGTCATCGTCGGCGGGATGGCGAAGGGCCAGCAAGTGACACCAAACGTGGCAATTGTCAAAACCTCCCCCGCGAAGTAACCTTACATGCGCCCAAACGGGCAGTTTTCACGGGGTTTTCTGTGCCCAACGCACAGCGCGCGTGCCCAGTCATCACCAGTGCGGGTGACGCGAATCACGGCAGAGCTTCACCCGCGGGCATCCAATAGTCACAGGCGCATTTCCTGCGGTGTTCCTGACGATTGACAATCCGTTATTTTCCAAAGAAAAATTCGGAGGCAAAAACCTATGACTGCAGTCATGGAACCGCCCAAGAAGAATGCTGTGGCGGACTACATTTCACAAATCATCAGTCTCGTAAAAGCCAAAAACCCGGCCGAGCCGGAATTCCACCAGGCTGTGCTGGAAGTGCTCGAGTCCCTGCGGCTCGTGCTGGAACGTCATCCCCAGTACCAGGAAGCCAGAATTCTGGAACGCATCACCGAACCCGAGAGAGTTCTCATGTTCCGCGTGCCCTGGTTCGACGACAAGGGCAAAGTGCAAGTTAACCGCGGGTTCCGTATCGAGATGAACAGCGCCATCGGCCCCTATAAAGGCGGCCTCCGCTTTCACCCCTCAGTGAATCTGGGCATCCTGAAATTCCTGGCCTTCGAGCAGGTCTTCAAGAACTCGCTGACCACGCTGCCGATGGGCGGCGGCAAGGGCGGATCGGATTTCGATCCCAAGGGCAAGAGTGACAACGAAGTCATGCGCTTCTGCCAGAGCTTCATGAGCGAGCTCTACCGCCATATCGGTCCCGACACGGATGTTCCCGCCGGCGACATCGGCGTAGGCGGACGCGAGATCGGCTTCCTGTTCGGCCAATACAAGCGCCTGGCGAACGAATTCACCGGTGTGCTGACCGGCAAGGGCCTGGCCTGGGGCGGCTCGCTGATTCGTCCCGAGGCCACCGGCTACGGCGCAGTGTACTTTGCCGAGGAGATGTTGAAGACACGCAAAGAAACGCTGGAAGGCAAAGTGTGCGTAGTTTCCGGCAGCGGCAACGTTACGCAATACACGGTCGAGAAACTGCTTGACCTGGGCGCGAAGCCGGTCACGTTCTCCGACTCCGACGGCGCCATCTACGACGCCGAGGGCATCGATCGCGACAAACTCGCCTGGGTGATGGACCTGAAGAATGTCCGCCGCGGCCGCATCAAGGAGTACACCGACAAATTCAAGAAGGCGGTCTACCAACCGGTCGACAAGAAGCTCGACCACAACTGGCTTTGGAACATCAAGGCCGACTGCGCCTTCCCCAGCGCAACCCAAAACGAGATCAACGCCAAAGACGCGGCCAACCTCATCAAGAACGGCGTGAAGGTGGTCAGCGAAGGCGCAAACATGCCGTGCACTCTCGAAGCCACGCGGATGTTCGTTGACGCCAAAGTCCTCTACGGCCCCGGCAAGGCCGCCAACGCCGGCGGAGTGGCCACCTCAGGCCTTGAAATGTCTCAGAACAGCATGCGGATGAACTGGACTCGCGAGGAAGTAGACGATCGCCTGCACAAAATCATGATCTCCATCCACAAGGCTTGCTTCGAAACCGCCGAGCAGTACGGCACACCGGGCAATTACGTGAACGGAGCCAATATCGCGGGCTTCCTGAAGGTTGCAAACTCGATGCTGGATCAGGGACTGGTATAGCTGGCAGCGCACTTGGCACTTAGCGCTTGGCCAAACCCGCTAAGTGCCAAGTGCTAAGTGCCGCCTCATCTCGCCCTCGCCAGCACCAGCGTCACATCGTCCGGCTGTTCCTTGTCCCCGATCCAGTCATCCACGGCAGCCGTAACAATCTCAGTAATGCGGGCCAGCGGCAAATGCCGGTTTTCCCGTACCAGGTCGATCAGGCGCTCTTCGCCGAACTCGCCGTAGTCGTTCTCGGGTTCGGTCACGCCGTCACTGTAGCCAATGAAGAGGTCGCCGCGCCGGAGTTGCACTGTGGCTTCCGGGTAGTGCACATCAGCAAAAAGTCCGATTACGGTTCCACCGCAGGACAGGTGCTGAGACGAGCCATCCTCCGAGAGCAGAATCGGCGGCAGATGCCCGGCGTTGCTATAGGTGAGTCGGCGGTCGGATCCATCGTAGATCCCCAGGAACAACGTGGCGTACTTCTCCTGCGGAGTGCTTTCGTACAGCTGATGATTGAGAAGTCCCAGCAGTGTCGCCGGCGAAGCCTCTGCCCCCTTGATTTCCGAGGCCAGCACCAGGTCGCAGCCGCCGGCAACCCCCACCGCGACCGGTTCCCGCAGCAAAGGCACGCCCTCCAGGCTGTATGCGCGCACCGCCGAGTGGATAGTCGCCATCAGCAGCGCAGCCGAGATCCCTTTCCCGCTGATATCGCCGACCGCCAGGATCAGCTTGTCCGAATTCAGCGAGAGAAAATCGTAGTAGTCCCCGCTCACGGTCCGAGCCGGACGGCAGAACCCGTGCACCTCCAGCGTTTCCAGCTGCGCGATCTTCTGAGGAAAGAGTTGCGCCTGCACTTCCTGCGCGATGGCCAGTTCATTCTCCAGCCGCTGCTTTTCTTTCTGCTCCAGAATCAGCTTCTCGATCGACGCCGTCATGGAGTTGAACGAGTTTGCCAGCGTGGCCAGCTGATCGTTCGATTTGACCTGGATGCGATGGCTGAAGTCCGCCCGGTTGATGTGCTTGGTGGCCTCGTAGAGTTGCGCCACAGCCCGCGTGATACTGCGGGTCAGCTTTGTTCCGATGAACAGCGCCAGCAGCTCGATGATCGCAAACACAATCGCGACTACCAGCAGGATGTACTCGACGCCCCGCGCCAGGTCGCCCAGCGCCGCAAACAGCCGGTCATAGAGAACCGACGGCCGCGTCTGTACGCGCACCAGGGCTCCGGCGCGCTGCCGTTCCCCGGTCGTGCCAGCCCAATCCACGACCGGCAGCGGCGTTCCAAACGTGATCTCACGATCGAACGCGCCGTCCGCTGCGGGAACCGTCCCCGCCGTGAACGTCTGTGCCAGTTCTTCGCGGTCGCCGGAGACGGTCACGTCCGCCTCATTCTGTGTTTTGACCACTCCCGACGTCTTCTGGTCTTCCACCGCCAGCGGGGGCTGCTGCCCAGACGGCTCGGCTTTCTTGACCGTCCCGTAGAGCGTGATCTCGCCCAGATTGGCGGCAATCTCATCCATCAGGGCCCGGTCGAGCGGCTCGCTCGAGATGACGTACACCGGCTCCGATCGGGTTTTCATGATGCTCGCCGCCCGCAGATAAAGCTCACCGCGGTCGCGCACGATCTCGCCAAAATTCTCCTTCAGGAGGAAGGAAGGAAAGGAAAATGCCGCCGTTCCGGCCGGCCCCGAGCAAGCCGCCGGCAACTTCGTTCCATGCCACGCGCACACCTGCCGTCGCGCCCAGTCCGGATCATGCGAGCGCAGCGCCGCGATGGTTTCAGCGTTCGGTTTCTGGCCGCTGCCGAACTGGGTCGCAAGCTCGCTGGCGATGGCCCGATTGGCCGCCTGCATGCTCCGCAGATGAGAGGTGATTTCCGACGTTACAACAAAGCTGGCGAATTGCCCGGCAAACAGATATAGGGTGATGAGCGAGATCATCGCCATCAGCAAAACCGGGATGACGCCGATGAAGACATAGGTCACAATCAGCCGGTTGCGCAGCCGCCACAGCAGTTGCGTGCGCAGCCAGCGAAACGCCACGATCCCGAACAGCACAATGGCCAGCCCACTGAGGAAACTCACCCAGCCGCCCAGGCTGGACGACACCTTCGGAGCCAAACGGCTGGTCAACATCTGGAAGACGAAGAAAAGCAGATCGAGGGCGAGCACATACACACCGCCGCGCGCAATCCGGGACGCGGGCCATAGCCCCTTCTCCCGCAGCTTGCTCTCGAGTTCCAGTGGTACGAGTCTCATACCGCCGCCTGAATTATAGGACGTTGCCCGGCGCGGTCAGATTTCCGGATAGAAGTCGAAGAATGCTTCCAGGCTGGTCTTCAACTGCTTTTCAATCTCATCCTTGCTGCCCTCAAGGACGTGCATGGTCACGTGCGCCTGGCGCCCGCTCTTGAGTTTGATGGGGGCCTCGCCCACTTCGGAAACCTCGTCGGCGGGCAGCAGACGCAGACCATAAACGAGCGTCAAATTTGCCATGCTTTGATTGTAAGCCACACTTCCCGAGTAGCTGGCTTGCTTTCCTCCTGCAGAGCCTTCACGCCAGCAGCGAATAGTTCCCGCCCGCATCCTCCACCTCTGAGATCTCTTTTAACTCCGGATAACTCCTGACCAGCGTCTCCGGCGCCGCAACCTTGTTCCCTCCGAGCAGGTGCTTGAGCTCGAGCGCATTCACCGCCGCCTTCGCCTGGAAATGATTGTTGGCGATCACGTAGGTCGTCTCGGCTTTGCGCGCGATCACCTCGACCTTCTCTTTCCACTTCTCCAGTTCGGCCGGCTTGTAGAGGTAGTTGTAGCGGTCGTTGCGATTGTCGCTGTCGAACCACTGATCGTAGTTGCGGCCATGCAAGCGTACGTATCCAACGCCCGATGTCACGTGCTCGGTTGGCGAAAGCGAGCGCCCCAGCAGAGGCTGATCAATATTGCAGAAACCAACATTCTGCCGGGTGAATTCCGCGATCGTCGCCGGATTATCCCAGCTCGCGTGTCGCACTTCGACTACCCGCGGATACTCAATGAACTGTCGCAACAACTGCTCGAGGTACTCGCGATTCAAACTCGTGTTCTTGAATGACACGGGAAACTGGATGAGCAACGCGCCCAGCTTGCCTTCGGAAGCCAGCGACTCCAGCCCTTCGCGCGCCAGCCTCTCATCTTCGTCATTCGGACGGATGCTCGCCGCCGAAGTCGGTTCCATCACCGCTAGAGGCGAGTGTGTGAACGACCGGTGCAGCTTGGCGGTGAAGACAAAATTCGGATTGACCGCCGCCGCTTTCCGGCACCACAGCCGCCCCAGTTCCGGCCGAATGTGTCCGTAAAAAGAAGTGTTGATCTCGATGACGTCGAAGAAACGTGCCAGGAACTCGACGGGATGAACTTTCTTCCGCTGCACTTCGGGCGGGTAGAGAATCCCGTCCCAGTCTTTATACGACCAGCCGGCAGTCCCAATGCGGATTCGCGGAGGGTTCTCCATGGGGAGCAGGCCACTGCAGGTTAGCACACGTGTAGTGTGGGGCGGACACTCCTGTCCGCCAACCGCTGCGTGCACCCAACCCTATTGTTGTTTCGTGGACGCCGGCACGATTTCCGGCACCTGATGAGCGAAATCCTGGACCACGTAGAGCCGTCCGTCGCTCCAGAATGCCGCCATCCCCGCGACATTGAAATCCGGGTCCAGCAGGTTCTGCCGGTGAGGTGCGGATTGCATCAACGCCGCGAAGGCCTTTTCCGCGTCCGCATTGTAGGCGACGTTTTCTCCCACCCAACTGAGCCGCAACCCCGAAACGCGAAGCCGCGGCATCAGGGAAGGCTCGCCGTCGAACTGATGGGAGAGCTGCTGCCTGTCCACCATCAATCGCGCGTGCGCGCGGGCCGCTTCGGTCAGGCCTTCGTCTGCGCGCAAGGACGGTACGCCAGCCTCTTTCCGGTGCTGATTCGCAAGCTCCAGCAGCACGCTCTCGGCGGCGACGTCTTCCGTGGAGGAGGGCAAGGCCGCCGAGAGCAATTTGGGGGTGGGCTGCGTGGATGTCTTCGAGCTACCGTTAACGGCCTTGTTGCCGGGCGGAGGCGTCGCCTGTGCCCTGGCGTTCGCCGCCATCGCGAAAGAGAGGATCAAAGCCCAGAGCGCGCCGTTGTAGCGGTCCGTCATAGGGTGACAACAAAGTTCTGCTTTCCATCTCTGACCCTAGCCTCTAGAATTCACCCTAGCTACTTACGATGGAGACATTACTGCTCGTTGCCGTGCTGGTTGGAACCCTTGTCCTGCTTGGGTTTTCGGCTGTTCTCTTGCGCCGCTTTTCGGCTGCCGCGCAAGTGGATGTAAAGGCGGAAGTTGCAGGTCAAATCGAAAGCCTCGAGAGCTCCCTTGGCCAGAAGTTCAGTGCCGCCACTGCCGATATGGCCAGTCGCCTGGAGCAGAGGAAAGTGAGCCATGGGTAGCCTTTCGATACCAGTCCTAGCAGGCATCTTTCTTTTGTTTGGGGGCGTTGCCACGTGGCTAGCTTTGCGAACCAGATCCGCCGTGCTACGGGAGCAAGTATCGACTCTGGAGCAGACGCTTACTGCTGTACGAGAAGAACTCAAAACGGCGAACTCCAAAAACTCAGACCTTAGGGCTGAAGTCGCCGGGCTCAATTCCACGCTGCAAGAAGAGCGCAAGAAGGGTGCAGAAAAGCTCGAACTCCTAAACTCTGCGTTGGCGGAATTGCGCCCAGCTTTCCAAGCGTTGGCTGCTGACGCCCTAAGGAGTAACAACGAATCCTTCTTGCAACTGGCAAAGACGCGCCTAGAGAACTATCAGGACGAGGCGAAGGGAGATTTGGAAGCCCGCCAGAAGGCCGTGGAAAACTTAGTGACGCCGATCAAGGAATCTCTAACTAAGGTCGACGCCCAAATCCAGCGGATCGAGAACGAACGC
Source organism: Terriglobales bacterium (assembly GCA_049273945.1). Lineage (GTDB taxonomy): Bacteria > Acidobacteriota > Terriglobia > Terriglobales > Acidobacteriaceae > Acidiflorens. The sequence continues at coordinate 87,888 of JBASRS010000084.1, forward strand.
AGCCAAGCTTACGGAACTCTTACCGAGCAAGTCCGCTCATTGATTTCTACGCAAGAGCAGTTGCGCAGCGAGACCGGAAATCTAGTGAAGGCTCTGCGCACGCCCACGGTGCGCGGCCGATGGGGGGAGATCCAGTTGAAGCGTGTTGTCGAGATTGCAGGGATGCTGAACTATTGCGATTTCGAGGAACAAGTGTCCGTTAACACAATCGACGGGAGGTTGCGCCCGGACCTAGTGGTGAAGCTGCCTGCGGGAAAGAATATCGTCGTTGACGCGAAGACACCGCTGCAGGCCTACCTGGATGCGGTGGAAACAACTGATGATGACGTCCGGAAAGCAAAATTGCTCGAACACGCTCAGCAGGTTCGAGGGCACATGGCGAAGCTCGGGTCGAAGTCCTATTTTGACCAGTTTCAGCCTGCTCCCGAATTCGTAGTTATGTTTCTACCAGGAGAAACCTTCTTCAGTGCCGCACTCGAACAGGATCCAAGCTTAATCGAGCACGGAGTGAATCAGGGCGTGATCCCTGCCTCCCCGACCACCCTCATTGCGCTTCTCAAGGCGGTTGCCTATGGCTGGACGCAAGAAAGAATCGCTGAAAACGCGCAGCAGATCAGTGAACTCGGCAAAGAGTTGTATGAGCGCTTGCGCACCTTCGCGAGCCATCTCGATGCTGTGGGGAAGGGCTTGGACCGGGCGGTAGAGTCGTACAACAAAGCAGTCGGTTCGCTAGAAACTCGGGTTCTGGTGGCCGCGCGGCGCTTCCCTGAACTGGGAGCGGGTGCAGGAGAAATCTCGGAACCAGCCCCGATCGAAACCACTACCCGCAACTTGACGCTGGAGTGGGGCGAGGAAGAAGGTCCCTCAATGGAGGGGCATCCCGAGGGGGATTCACTCCTATGAAACCTGCGTAGTGTTCCCACGCGGGACCTTCCTAGAACGGCAAGTTGCTGATTGCAGGTTGGTTACCTGGCCTGTTTCCCGGTTAATCCCGCAGTGATATATACCATAAATATATACCATGGTATCTATCTATGGTATATACTATCAGCCAAAGGATTACCCCATGGCCGAGACCGGTATCGCCAAGTTGTTTCGCAATGGACGCAGCCAGGCCGTCCGGCTGCCACGCGAGTTTCGTTTTGAGGGGTCGGAAGTGAATATTCGGCGCGATCCGAAGAGCGGAGACGTGATTCTCTCCCGCCGCTATCGGTCCTGTCAGGATTGGTTTGCACGGCTCGACGAGTTGCAGCCTCCGGAAAGCTTCATGCGCGACCGCAAGGATGTTCCGCCGCAGAAGCGGAAGAAGATGTTTTGATGGCGGTCCGCTATCTGCTCGATACCAACACCGCAAGCTATGTGATCAAGGGCAACTTTCCGCGCGTGCGGCAGCGCCTGTCGCAGGTCGCCATGGGCGAAGTTGGCATTTCTGTGGTGACCGTGGCTGAGTTACGGTTTGGCGCAAAGCGACTTCCGGAAGCAGCCCGAGTTCGCCTGGCAGTTGAGGAATTTCTGGCGCCGATTGCAGTGCTGGATTGGGATTCTTCAGCGGCCATGAAGTACGCTCAATTGCGCGCGTCGCTCGAAGCCTCCGGAACTCCGATGGGCAAGCTCGACATGATGATCGCGGCCCAAGCGCTTGCTATCGAGGCCGTGCTGGTCACGCACGACCGCGTATTCCGGCGCTTGAAGGGGCTGAGAACCGAAGACTGGATGTGAGCGGGACTGCCGCCAGCACTGCCCGGCTGCGCCCGGCTGGACGGGTCAAAGACCCGTCCCCACACAGTCGTCCCAAACCGTCGGCTAAGCCCCGCGCTTTGTCTTCAGCTCCGTCAGCAACTGCTCGATGCGGTCTTCTTTTTCGAGAGCGGCCAGGCGGTCTTCGACGTCGTCCGCGAGAAGTTCGACTTTGGCTTGGCCGACCGCTTCTTCCCGGGCCACTTTGTGCTTCATGCGGTCGAAGGTCGTTGACTTCGCGTTGGACGCCATGCCGGAATGCGCGTCGGAGGCTCGGCTGGCGGCGCGGGCTCGGCGGTGCTGCGCGATCAGCAGATCGGCTTTGGCGTTGGCTTCGGCCAGTTTCTGCTCCAGCTTGCGTAGCGCCGACTTCAGGTTCTCGACCTGGGCTTTCTGGTCTTCGACCTGTTGCGCGAAGTTGGCGGTCATCTCGCGATAGCTTTCGACGCGGAGCAGGGCGGCACGGGCCAAGTCGTCCTGCTTCTTGTCGACGGCGAGTTCGGCCTTGCGCATCCATTCCTGAACTTTGTCGTCGTTTTCAACTTTCTTTTTTTCGAGCAGGTGCTGGTCGGCGATGGCGATTGCGACCTGGGTTTTGACCTGCAAGAGCTGGTTCTGCATGTCGAGGATGACTTGCTTGATCATCTTTTCCGGCTCTTCGGCCTTGTCGATCAGGTCGTTGAGGTTGGCCCGGACTAAGGTGGAAACGCGTTCGAGTAATGCCATAAAACACCTCGTGGTAAGTTCTCTCTCAGTCACGAATCGTGCCGCAAGGATTCGCTATTGGTTGCGGTTTCGCGTCCAGACGCCGCCTGCGATCGTGATCGCGATGTAAGCGGCGATGCCGGCGGCGACCCAGACGCCCATGTGGCCGGTGGCGGCGCCCATGGCCGCGCCGAGCGCGGCTCCCAGGGCGACGGCCAGGCCGAGTGATCTTGCTTTGTTGACTTCTTCGTGCACGGTGCCTCCTTACCTCAGGGGCTAAAGCCCCACTTTCTTAGGGCCAGAATCGGTACGGCTGGAAGCCGTGTCCTTCCCGGTTTCCAGTCGCTGATCGTGTGTCGTTGGTCGTTCGTGGTTCGCTCGCTAGCGACCAACGACTGCCGACTAACGACTCGCTACTTGCTTGCACTTCCGCCCTTGCTGCTTGGGCCGTCCTGTTTCGGCGACTTATCGCCGATCTGGCGGACTTTGCCGAGCAGATCGGCAAGCGGCATGCCCGAGAGCGTCTCGAACAGCGCCGGGACCTGCGCGGCCATCTTCGTGATGTCGCCGGTAATTTTGTTCAGGCCGGCGGCGTCACCATTGCCGGTCGAGACCACGGTGATGCGGTCCACGTTGGCGAGCGGAGCCGCCAGGGCTCTGACCACTTCCGGCAAGCCAGTGAGCAGCTTGTCGATGACCGCAGCCTGGTTGTACTCCTGGAATGCCTCTGCTTTCACGTTCATGGCTTTGGCTTCGGCTTCGCCCTTCTTGAAGATGATCTCGGCCTCGGCTTCGCCTTGCGCGCGAATCGAGGAAGCATGGCCTTCGGCTTCGGCGATGAGGCGCTGCTTTTCGGCGGCGGCCAGGGTTTCGATTCGTTGACGCTCGATCTCGGCCTGCTTCAGCACGGTCGCGATCAGTTCCTTTTCGCGGCGATTGATTTCCGCTTCCTGCACCTTGACCTGTCCTTCTTTCTCCACCTGCTGCACCCTCACGCTTTCAGCGATGACCTGCTGCTGCATGACGTTGGTTTGAATGTCGTAGGCCTTGTCGGCTTGTGCCTGTTGTTTCTTTGTAACTTCGAGGTACTGTGCTTTCTTGACCTCGAGGTCGCGCTGCGCTTCGGCCTGTTTGGCCTGGGAGAGTGTTTCCGCAAGCACACGCTCCTGGTCCGCCTGCGCTCTCGCAACCGCCGCTTCGCGAGTGGCCACCGCGCGCCTGATCGCCGTATCGCGCTCGGCTTCGGCGGTGGCGACGTCGGCGTCGCGCTTGATGCGGGCGACATCGGGCTTGCCCATGTTGCTGATGTAGTCGTTCTTGTCCTTGACTTCCTTGATGGTGAACGAGATCACCTCGAGCCCCATCTTGTTCATGTCGTCGGCGCAGGTGGAGCGCATCCGGTCCCCGACCATCTCCGGCTGCTTCACGATTTCTTCCACCGTGAGCTGGCCGATGATGCCGCGCAGGTGGCCTTCCATTACCAGCCGGATCAACCCTTCGCGCTCCGGGTCGGTCTTGGTGAGGAACTGCTCGGCGGCGGTGTAGATGGACTCCGTGTCCGACTTGACCTTGATCTGAGCGACGGCTTCGACCGTCACCGCCACGCCCTGCTTGGTGTAGAGATCCTGCTGTGGAGCGACGTCAAAGGACATGAGCTCCAGCGACAAATCGTGACAGGTTTCAACCATGGGGAACACGACCGTGCCGCGACCGGTGATAACCCGCTTCCCGCGAAAGCCGTAAACGATCAGCGCTTCATGTGGGCCGGCTTTGCGGTATAAGCGGGCCAGCATGCTCATCAGGAGCAGGATGGCCAGAACCATCAAGCCCGCGATGACCCAGATTTCCATTGCTATGCCGAACATATCGCCTCCTAAAATCGCTGCTAGCTGTTCGTCGTTCGCAATCCGCTCTTCGCGGTCAGCGAGTCGACGCTGTCACCAGATCCAGATCGCGGACAATGCGGTCTGGATCGCTGTGGCCCAAAGAATTCTCCATTGGAAGAGCTACGAGCAAACAAAAGCCACAACCTCGGCTACTCACCGCGCATCTCCTCCCAGCGCCGCACATAGGCGATGCCCTTGTCGTAACGGGTCACGATGATCTCGGCCCCTTTTTCGAGCGCCGTGGCATTTTCACTGCGCGCCCCGCAGGTGCGCCGAGTACCGGCCTGCGAGTAGATGATTTCCCCGGTGCCGCCTTCGCGAATGGAACTGGAGACCCGGCCCAGCACGCCCACCATCTCGTAGTCCGCCGGATCCATGTTTTCCTCATGCGAGATCAGCACGCGCGTGAGGAAGAGAAAGACGATCGCGGCGCCCGCCAATCCGGCGGCCAGGGCGATCATCAGACCCAGCGCAAACCAGATGCTGGAGAAGCGCGTGATCAGATATCCAGTGCCGCCGAACCAGGCCAGGAAGGCGGTCAGCGTGATGAAGTTGAAGGGCGACACTTGCGCCCCATGCATGGCACTCGCTGCCTGGGCCCCGCCGGCGTTGCCGTGCGCCGCCGGTCCGTGGGCGGCAGGCCCATGTCCCAGCGCTCCGTGGCCGGCGTGCACATGGCCATTGCCGAAGTCGAGGAAGGGCAAATGCGGAATATGCAAGTGCCAACGCAATCCGCCCGCGATGAAAGAAACAAGGCTGAGCAGAAAGCCTACGGCGAAACAGATCAAGTAGAAGTCCGACCAGGTCATGTCCGCCTCCTCTCGCGCCCATTGTGGGGCGCCGCCTCCGGACGCAGCGCTTCAAAGAGCCGGTCGGCGAGGCCGGGGGTGTTCAGAATCTCGCCCAGCAGCAGCAGGCAGCGGTGCGTGTCTTTTTCGCGCGCCAGCTTGATCAAGACATCGCTGACTTCGCGGTCGGCGGCGAAGCGCTCCGAGCCTTGCAGCAGCCACACGTCGAGCTGGCCTTCGGTGGTGCGCAGGTCGGAAGTGAGCTCGGTGTGGTAGCCCTCGGGGTCATCCACCAGGAAGCCGGGATGGACTTTGAAAAACTTGGCCAGCAGCGTGCGCGTGGATTGCGTCATGTGCGGGCGCTTGCCGCCCTCGATCTGCGAAAGATACGACTGGCTGATAGAGCCGCCCGTCTCGGCGTGAATGGCCTTCAGCAGTTCGTGCTGGGTCATGGGGCGATCGAGGCCGCGGAGCGAGCCTTCCACCTCGCGCAGGTAACGGATTTTCTGGGCGAGCGTCATATAGCAAATCGCAATTAAAATATTGCAATATGCGATATATGTCAAGAACTGGATTTGGAGTGTTTTCTGAGGGTTGCAGACGCAATGTGGGTCGGACACTCCTGTCCGACGCTTTTGATGTTGGTTTTGGTTTCCCGTCCGCTTAGGTCAAAGGCGACGGGCAAAGCCTGCCCTGAGCGGAGGCCGAAGGGAGTGCCCGTCCCACACAAGGCTGTGGTCAGAACATGCGCGCGTTGTGCTTCTTCAGGCGGATCTGGTGGGTGTTTTTGTTTTGCTGCGGGTTGGTCTGGTCTTCCGGAGTCGGCTTGCCGTCTTGCTCACGGTCGCTGTGGATCTCGCGATGGAGTGAGGTTTCTTTGGTCTCGATATGAGCGGCTTGGCGGGTGGTCAGCTGGCTGGTTTTGAGTTGGGCGGCGCCGTGCTGCTGATTATTAGCGTGCTGTCCCGCTGTGCTTTTAGGGTGGGCCTTGGCCACGGTTGCATTGTGCTGGTCGTGGGAGACGGCCTTCGAAACGCGATTCTGCTGGTGCTGGAGCTTGGCGCGGTCGGCGGAGGTGAGGCGTCCGCGATTATCCTCGCGCAGGTCGCGTTCTTCGGCGTTCAGGCCGGCTTCTTTCCTCTCCAGGCTGGCGGCCTCGCCGGTGGTCAGCTTGCCGCTCTGGACGCCGTGGGCGATGCGCTTCTGCTGGTGCTTCTTGCGCTGCTGGACGGTGGGCTTTTGAAAGGGAGATTTCGGATGGCTTGTTGCCTTCTTGCTGGTGTCTTGTGCAGTCAGTGGTACGGTCAGCGCGGCCAGGCTGGCGGCGAGGAACAGGCTCTTCATCGTGGTTTTCATACATCGATGTTGGGCCAGGGGATGGGTGGAGGCAACGACTATCCGTAACGAAGGGCGTTACGAAGGGGAAATGCGAGCGGCAAATGGGCATGTCCGCTGACCTAAGTGCAGGAAAAGAGCCTCCAGCAAACTGGAGGCTCTGGGGGAAAAGCAATCCGTATCCAGGCACCTAATTGACGATCAGGGTCACCTGTTTGTTGTGGGAAGCCGATCCGGAAGAGCCGGTGATGGTGAGCGTGTAGGTCCCCGCGGGAGTGCCGCCAGTCGGGGCGGGCGTGCTGCTGCTGTTGCCGCAGGCAGCTTGCAAGAGAATCAAGCCTGCCAGCAGCCCGAGCAGCATTCCGGCGAGCCAGCGGCGGCGCTTGAACCCGGCACCGAGGCCCAGACCGAGCAGGCTGAGTCCGCCGACCGGCAGCCAAGTGGCATAAAGCGGGCCGCTACGTTGCAGGCTGCCGGTGTTGACCGGCCGCGCCGTCGTGCTGATATTCAGCGTAGTGGTGGCGGGACTGCCGCCGGAGATCGTCACCGAAGTCGAAGTGAAGGTCCCGGTGCTGGCGGTGGGCAGACCGGTCTGACTCATGGAGATCGAGTTGGCGTAGGTCGGCAGCGGGGTCAGGGTTACGACGTAACTTGTGCTTTCGCCGGCATTGATCGTGACCGAGGTTGGGGCGACGCTGATCGCGAAGTCCGTGACTGGAACGGGATCGACTGGTGCGAAACTTACGAAGGGGCCTCCGTTGGCGCTCAGGCTGGGGGCTACGTTGAACGATTTTGTTCCTGCCGTCGGCGTCAGGACGACGGTAACGGTCACCTTCGCGTTTACCGCGACCAATCCGATGTTGCAAAGCACAGTGGCACCCACCGGAGTTGGACAGGTTCCTCCCGGAGAGGATGTCGCCGAATTAAAGGTCACGCCGGCGGGCGGGAACGAGCCACTGAAGACGACCTTCGCGGCCGGATCGGGTCCGTTGTTCACGAAGGTGAAGGTAAAGGTGACCTGATTTCCCAGAGAGGCCGGGTTCGGGCTGGCGGTCGGGGGAGAGTCAACGGGTTCAACAAAAGCGCTGATCTCTCCGATGCGAGCGAGAAAGGCATCATCCTGATTAGGGGCTGGGTTCAGGTTCGGTTGAAATGGCAGAGGCGCAGGCGGGGCGGCCGGTTGCGGAAAGTCTGAGGATCGCGTCACACCGGATACGTAAGCGGTATTGTTGACATCAATGGCGATTCCGAGCCCGCGGTCCTCCGCGGTACCGCCCAGGTAGGAGACATAGTCGCCAGGGGCCTTTCCCGAGGCCGAGGTCAGAATCTGTGCGACGAATGCGTCCGTGGCGCCACCGAAAGTCAACTGGTCTTGCAGCGGGTCGAACACGGGCAAGTCGTTCGGCGAAGCGGTGGTCCCGACAACGTGCGCGCCCTGAACCGGATCGACGGCGATGGCTTGACCGACATCGTCGCCGGTACCTCCCAGGTAAGTGAAGTAGGTCAGTGGGTAGGTTGGGCTGGATCCGGTGGGGTTTCCGATCTTGGCGATAAAGGCATCATGGATGTTCACACCTGTGCCGGCAAAGCCGGTTTGGAAAGCACCGGGACTGGTGGGTGGGGTCCAATCACCTGAAAGAGTCTTGCCCGTGACATAGGCATTGTTCGCCGCGTCGACTGCGATGCCCAGGCCGGCATCGTCAAGCGAGCCGCCGAGATAGGTGGAGTAAATCAGTCCCACGGTCCCCGCGCGGTTGGGGTTGATCTTGGCCACGAATGCGTCGAGCGCGGTCTGGTTGAGGTCGCAGGCAGTGACGGCCGGAGCCTGGTCGAGGCAAGCCTGCTGCGCGTTGAGAATCGGGAAATTGGTCCGAGGAACGTCGTTGACGGCATTCGGGTCGAAAATAAAGCTGGTCGCGCCCGTGATGTACATGTTGCCGCTGTTATCGATGGCGATGCCTCCGCCGGTGATCTGCGGCAGTGCTGGATTCGCGCCCCCGAAGTAGGTCGAGTAGGCCATGCTGTTCGCGCCCGATTGGCCGGTATCGATTTTACTGGCGAAAAACTGGGTAGCGGCGAGAGACGAGATCTGATAACCGCTCGCGGTAGCGGGGAACCCAGTCGCCGAGTCCGTGGAGATGGTGGTTCCAGTGACAAATGCGTCGCCCCTGGTATCGATTGCCAGGCCGGTGATCAGGTCGGCCGTATTGTTGGCGGCATTAGTCCCTGACAGGTAGGTGGAGTAAAGCGGAGTGGTTCCGGCGGAATCCAACTTCGTTAAGAATCCATGGGTTCCCGGGCCAGCAGGGGAGGTTTGGAAGGCCGTGCTGGTCGTGGGAAAGTCACCGGATGTGGTTGTTCCGGCCACATAAGCCTGGCCGCCGGAATCTACCGCCAGTCCAGCAGCATCGTCCTCCGCATTTCCACCGAGATACGTTGCGTAGACCAATTGCGATTGTGGCGGCGGTATGGAGGGATTGAGCTTGGCAATAAAGACGTTTCTTGTGCCTGTTTTCGCCGAACCATTCGTGACCGGGAAATCCGCAGAATCAGTCGTGCCGGCGAGATAAATGTTCAAGCTTGGGTCGACCGCCACCTGCACGTTCGATTCCGTGCCGCTTCCGCCCAGGTATGTGAAATAGCTCAGGGCCGGGTCAATGACCAGTTCGCGGTTCGGGTCATAGGGGCCGATCTGGAAGCCAAACTTGTTGTCCGCCAGCTGCCGGAAATTGCCAGCGACAGTCTTCTTCGTGTTGCCATCCGGCTGATAGGTGTAGGGGGCGTGGAACCGGACATCTCCATGACCGGTCGTGAGTACCAGGTCGCCGGCATCGAGGCGCGTGGATGCCCCGTCAAAAGTCAAAGCGATCTGGCTGGGGTCGGCGCCGGGGGCGACGCGGAAGTCATATTCGAGTTGTCCCTGGTTGCCGTAGTAGGTGAGGTCAACGCCGGGGTACACCGACTCGTAATTCACGCGCGCATACCGCGGAATGCCGCTGTGCCACTTCCTCGGATCATTGCCGATAAAATAATTGCTCTTGCCGGGGAGCGGTTCTGCGCCCGAGACGCGGGCAGCGGAATTGCTTCCTGCCAGGCCCATGCGAATCACGTTGCTGGCCGATGGCTGCTGGCTGACAGCTGACGGCTGACGGCTGATGGCTGGGCTCTGCAGTTCCAGCACGGCTTCGTCGGCGGTCAGGAAGAGCCCATAGCCATGGCCGCGGGACAAGAATTTCACTCTTGAATCGGTCTGACCCTGGTTTGGCTCAAAGAAAAAGGGCAGCGAAACCGGGGAAACCGCCGCATGAGACGCAGCCGAGCGACTAATCGCGGTGACCGCGGGGGTCGCCGAGCCGAAATAGAAAAGGGTACCCGCGGCCGCTACCACCATCGCCGCCAGAAAGACAAGCACCAGACGCCGAACTGTCACTGATCCTCCCACCGAATCCGAAAACCTGAGACCTGACCCCTGCCGCCTGAGACCTGAAGCACGGTAATTCCGATTCACAAAGCGTCCTCCGATGTCCCAATTTCGTGGAGTGAAAGAAGAACGGCACACAAACACCGCAGCGGCTTGCAGCCCTTAGGAAGCGGATGCGTACCTGTCACCAGAACTGGGGTTAAAGCAAACAAATACTTTTACATCCGGGAGATACGCTGTCAAGCCGAGCCAGGGAGTTTTGCGACCGCTTTAGTGAGAAGCGGGAAGGGGAGGAATGGTTGCTACGGGAAAGCAGGTCTCAGGTGTTAGGTGTCAGGTCTCAGGAAAAGCCAACTGCTGACGGACAGCCACTCTACAGCAGGCAGTCCCAAAATCTATCCGCTGAGGGGCGACGCGAGTTGAGACTCGGGAGCTTTTCCTGAGACCTGACACCTAAGACCTGACGCCTATTTTTTCATCTCTTCAATCTCTCGCTTCAGCTTGGAGTAGCGACTCACCAGGGTGGCAAGGTAGGCGACGTGGATGATCCAGGTGGCGGCGTAGGCGGCTAACAGGTATCCGTTCATCGCGTCCTCCGGTGGGCTTGCGTCAGGGAGTCGAGGGCCTGGGCTTGCTCCACCTCGCGCTGCAACTTTTCGAGGCGGTAGCGGGACCAGCACACCAGAAACGCGAAGCACGAGAAGGCCAGCCAGTTAATGAGCAAGACGTGCAGCATGCGGGGATCGATCGAGCCGCCGCCGCCCATGACGGGCTGCGGGTGCTGGGTGCGGAAGAACCAGATCGAAAAGTAAACAAACGGCACGCATAGGGCTCCGAGAACTGCGAGAGCGGCGGCCAGGACGGGAGTTTCGCCGCTGGCCGAAAAACGGCGCAGTACCAGGTAGCTCACATAGATCAGCCAAAGGACAAGCGTCGAGGTCAGGCGCATGTCCCAGGTCCACCAGATGCCCCAGACCGGACGCGCCCAGATCGGGCCGGTCACCAGCACGATGGTGCAGAAGACGACGCCGACTTCGGCCGAGACCAGCGCGATGATGTCGGCTGCGGGCTGGCGGCGGGCAAGGTATACGAGCGACGCCACAAAGTTAATCGTGAACAGGATGAACGCGGTCCAAGCCGAGGGCACGTGGTAGTAGAAAATGCGCTGCACGTCGCCCATGGTCTGTTCGGTGGGGGCAACCACGAGGGCCATATAAAGCGCGTAGCTCAGAAGGATCGCGGTCAGGATGCCGAGGATGGGGAAGGCTCGATTCATTCCGCGTTCAACACCATTTCGAACAAAAGGAGACAAGCGGTAGTAAACACCAGGTCGTAGCTAAGAAGCAATGCGATCCAGACACGGGCTCCTTCGCCAGTCAGAATGGCGGTGGTGGCCTGCACCATGCCGAGAATTGCCGGAATCGAAATCGGAAACAGCAGCAGGGGAAGCATGATCTCGCGGCTGCGGGTGCGCAGCGACATCGCGGCGAAAAATGTTCCGTTCACGACCAGCGCCCACGTCCCCAGCATCGCCACCACGAGCAATTGCCATCCCGGGCCGAGCGCCCGCAATCGATAAAAGGCGATGAAGAGCGGCGTCATCAATGCTTCGAGCACGGAGACGAAGATGAAATTGCCGAGCGCCTTGGCCAGGAACAGGGAATTGGCGGGGGCAGGGGAGACGCGATACGCGTCGAGCACCTGGTTGCGGATTTCCCGGGCCCAGGTCTGATTCAGTGCCACCACCGCGGCGAACAGAAACGCCACCCAGATCAGGCCGCCGGCAATCTGACGCGATTCTTCGGCGCTGGGGTCGAACGAAAAACTGAACACCACGACCACTAGCAGAGAAAAAAACAGCATGGAGTTGATGGCGTCTTTTGATCGCCACTCCAGGCGGAGGTCCTTCAGAAGCGTGGCGCGGGTGATGCCGGTGGGTGCGGGCACTAGTTGGCTCCCTCGGGCGGCTTCAGGCCCCGCGTGCGGCCGGTGATCAGCCCAGCCTGCATCCAGATGAACTCGTCGGCTGTGCCTTCGAGCAGCGGGGCCTGGTGGGTCACGACGAAGATGGTTTTGCCCTGGTCGCGGTTTCGGGCCAGCAGGTGGACCATTTCGGTAGCGGAATGGAGGTCCACGTTGGAGAAAGGCTCATCGAGCAGCAGGATTTTGGGGTCGTGCAGCAGCGCCCGCGCCAGCGACATGCGCTGCCGCATCCCCTGGGAATACTGTCCGACCGGACGGCTGAGATCGGGATCGAGGCCGACGGAGCGGATGACTTCGGCGCCGCGCGCCGCGCCAGCGATGCCGTAGAGACGGGCGAAGTACGCGAGGTTCTCCCTGCCGCTCATCTCGTCGTAGAGCAGGGACGGATGTGCCATATAGCCGACCTGGTGGCAGACCTCGTGAAATTTGCCGGAGCCCAGGATCGTGACCTCGCCGCTGCTCGGGTGGTTGAGTCCGGCGAGGGTACGAAGGAGAGTAGTCTTGCCGGCGCCGTTGTCGCCGAGAATGGCGTACAGCTTTCCGCCCGAGAACTCGGCGGTCACACCCCGCAGGGCGGCGAAACGGCCGAACTGCTTGACCAGGTTGGAGAAGGCGACGACGGGCGGGGGCTGGATGTGGGCGTCAGTCAAGCGTTTTGGAAAAACCTGCCGAGCTTCGCTCGGCTGGACAGCCGAGGGCGGCTGTCCCTACTTGATTCTAATTTCCCATCCCGCTGGAGCCGGAGTTCTGGTTCTGGGTCATGCTTTTGCCGGGCGCGGCGGCGGGTGTGGCTCCGGGTTGGCCGGGTTGGGGTGCGTATTTGGACGCGCACTTGGCCTGCAGTTGCTTGGCGTGGAATACGCCGTCGCGTCCGAAGCTGCCGTCGGCCAGGGCTTGCGAGTCGTCTTTAAAGGTGTCCGGCGGAGCTTCAGTTCCGGTGTAGGAAACGGGCAGCGTGAGATCCTGTTCTTTCAGCAGGAACTCTACGCGCGTTCCCGAACGCTTGATCGAGCCCGGAACCACGTTGCCGGCTACGCGCAGGCGTTTGGAATAGGCGCTGTCGCCCATGCCCTGCAGTTCCTTGATGGTCACGTAGTAACTCTTACTGTCCTGGACGCCGGTGTAAGCGAGATAGCCCAATGAAATCAAAATGACCACCGTCACTGCGCCGAACTTCAAATACTTGTTGGTCTCGTTCGACATGGGCCCACCCCTCTAAATGAAAACTGTACGCGCTGCTCCGGTTGGGGGTCAAGATGACCAGTTTTTTGAACACCGTCCCGCCAGAGCAGCATTTTGCGCCGCCTCTTGCTCATTCGTAAGCATTTACAATGCCTTTGCGGTTTTCCACCGAAGACCCGGAATTCAATGCCTACCGCGAAGCCGCCGAGATGCCTCCGCACCGGTCGCTCATGCTGCGGCGTTTTTTCCAGGACTACAAACAGCTCGAAGGCAAAAGCGTTGAGGTGGAAGAGATTCAGCCCGCGGCCAAGGAGTAGCCAATCATCGAAGACGCGCTCCGCCGCTACCGCGAGCAGCGCCGGGCGGGTTCAAGGAGGCGGTGAAGTAGAAGCCATCGTCGCTACTCCACGTCGAGCGCCCCGCGCAATGCACGGTTCAGATCCTCCAGTTTCAAACGAGAGAGGGAGCCGACAAACTGGGTGAGATCAGACTTGGGGACGGAGTAAAGGTTGTCGCAGATGACCCAACTCTCATGCTTCAATCCCTCCTCCGATCCGACCGCAACCTGGGTCGAAAGGCCCTGACCTCTGGAAAAGACGGGAGCACAGATCACAGTTGGAAAGCGAGAGTCCAACAGGGTTTGGCGGCTTACCACGACAAAAACGCGAAGTCTCTCTGGGTCCCTGCCCCCGGGCTTGTGGACGCGATAAAGTTCGCCTCGTCGCATTGCGTCCTCGGCGTTAGTCCCACGGCGCCTGGTAATCCAGCGCGTCAGCGATCTCGGCACCGAGTTCGTCAGCCGCCTTATTCAGCAGTTCCAATTCCCGGGCGTTGCGCTTGGTACGGACTTCTTCCGCCAAATAGCGGCGTAGCACATGCTCAATGAACGCCGATCGGGAGAGACGGGATCCCGCCAGCCGGTCAATGCCGGCGAGAACCTCGGCAGAAAGTGTGACTGAAGTCTTCTCTTTCATACGACGAATATACTACCACATCATTGGCCGTACCCTGACTCACGGTACCGGCCTTCTCTTTCTTGCGGTTAGCTGCCCTTTTCCCGCTCAAAGGGTTTTTGCATGTACTTGCGGGCCTCTTCGAGGGCGCCCTGGGTGGTGTCGTTGGTCTGGATGGCCTGGCGATACTCATTCACGGCGCGTTCCCGCTGGCCGGTCACGTCGAAAATCTTGCCCAGCTGCAAGTGGCTCCAAACCTCGGTCCAGCGTGGCTCGCCGTCGCCATTCAAAGACTCGCGGTAGGCATTGGCGGCGGCTTGATAGTTCCTCTGCAGGTAGAAAACCTCGGCGATACGGTAGTGGGCGAGAGAGCTGTTTTTGTTGACCTCGAGCGCCTTGTTGAACTCGCTCAAGGCTCCGGCCAGGTCGCCCTGCTGGATCAAGCCCTGCCCGCGCAGGATGGACGAGCGCAGCTTGATCTCTTTGGAGTTGGTGAGCACGCGGTTATCGGGATCGACCGAGATCCGCCGCGGACGTCCGAACGTTTCAATCGTGAACGGAGAATTGGTTCCGACAACCTCGATGCGTTTCTGCTCGGTTTTTCCGTCGGTGTCGATTCGTAGCTCGACCGGCATGCGGAACAGGTCGAGATCCTGGTCAATTTGTCCTACAACGCGGAACCCTTTGTTGCTGCCAAGGCGATAGACTGTGTACTTCGTCTTGAACTCGGGCGCTCCCGTGGAATCGAGCCACTGGGAGAAGAACCAGGTGAGCTTCTGACCGTATTTTTCTTCCGCCAGAGCCTGAAAATCGGCGGTGGCAGCGGCCTTGCCGGCAAATTTCGTGGCGAAGTCGCGCATGGTTGCGAGGTACTTGGGTTCCCCGACGAGCCAGCGCAGCATGTGCAGGATCATCGCTCCTTTGTCGGTCACGACGGACTGGAACTCAGGAGAAAAGTAGTCCAGCTTGGCGGTGGTCGAGAGAGGCACGGTATCGTAGGCGAGCGCGCCCACCGACATATCTTTGACCATCTCTTCGAGTCCCATTTCTCCGGCCGCGCTTTCCACGTAGCGCGCTTCGGAATAACGCGCGAAGCCGTCGTTGATCCACCAGTCGTCCTTGGCCGCCGGGCTGACGGAGACTCCCCACCACTGGTGCGCGATGGTGTTGGCGAGCAGGCGATAGTTGATCTTTTCGGTAATCGCGCGGCCGGAAAGGGCCGCGATTTCCGGTGCCCAGGCCGAGGGCACCGTGTCGTCGGGAATTTCGACCACTTTCAGCGTGGTCGAGGGGGCATTGCCGTACTGCGTTACGTAGTATGTGAACGCCTTGATCGCGGTGGAGGCATACTCGGCGCCCAGGTTCTGGTGGAGGGGCTTGAAGAATACATGCAGGTCTATGCCGGCTTCGTCGCTCTTAAACTCCTGGAAAGTGCCGGCGACGATCGAGCCTGGAAAACTCGGCTTGTCCCAGGTAAAGGTGTAAGTCTTGGAGTTGGCGGGCGCGTTCTTCTTCAGCGACGCGGTAGTGACCGATTGCTTCCCGCTGCCGATGGCAATCATATGCGCGGGGACGGTAACGCTGATCGTCGAAGTGAAGCGGTTAATGCCGTATCCGCTGACCGGAAACCAGAGTCCGGAGTAGAGCAGGTAGCTGGTATCGGGACCGACGTAAGCGAGCTTGAGCCCTTGTACGGGGCTGTCGTCGGGTGTCTCGAGTGTGCCTTCATAGTCGAAGGTCAGTGTAGTGCTGGCATTCTTGGCCAGGCCGCCGTTCAACGCAAAGCGCACGCTGGAATCCTGCGTGTTGCGCTCCGGATTCAGCGGCTTGTTGGCGGCATCGACCAGCTTGGTGACGCGGAGCGCGTTATTCAGCTGAAAGCTGGCGACAGCGACGTCTTCGAGCGCCGTGACTTTGACGGTGGCGCGCGCCGTGAGCTTGTGGGTTTGCGGCAGGAGTTCGGCGTCAATCTGGTAGTCGTCCACGCGGAGGCGCGCTTTTTCCGCCGCCTCCGCCGGCCGGGCCGCGATAAAAGAAAGAAAGAAAACAAGATACAAATAGAGGGCCCGACTCACAGGTCGAGAGTGGAAGCGCATCAAGTAAGTTCTCCTCGGAGCACGGCACTGAGTATGATGATGATTTTCCCGCAAAAGATGCTGTGGGGACAAGGGTTAGGAAATTGAACGTGTGGAGCGGGCACTCCCTTCGGCTTCGCTCAGGGCAGGCTTTGCCCGCTGCCGTTGGGTTGGCCGGCGCTTGTTCTTAGCTCCAGAGTTCGGGAGCCTGCAAGGCATCCGGCTCGTGTATGGCCGGCTTCAGCATTCCCAGAATCACTTCTGCCGCCGTTTCCGACGCATGTCCACCATCCTGGTCCGGCTTCTTGAGTTTAGCCTTCACGGCGGCCAACCCCTGAATCATGCGCGTCCGCGGTTCGCCGTCGGGGATGATCTTGCGCAACTCAGCGACAATATTCTCCGCCTTGAACTCGTGCTGCACCAGTTCCGGGACGACCTCTTTGCCGGCAATCAGGTTGACCATGGCGTAGTGGGAAACTTTGACGCGAGGTTTGCCGAGCGCGTACGTCAGCGGAGAAACTCGATACACCATGACGAACGGCGTCCCCATAATCGCGGCTTCGACGGTAGCGGTGCCGCTGGCGATGATTCCGGCCCGCGAATGATGAAGGGCGGGCAGAGCTTCGGGGACCAGGTGAATGTCCCGGCTTCCGATCAGCTCCTTGAAGAACGCTGGTTCGAGCGTGCGCGCGACCGGCAGCAGGAATTCGCATGCCTGGCCCAGCTTGGCCGCCGCGTTGAGGATGGTCGGCAGGTTCATCCGGACTTCCTTGCGGCGGCTGCCGGGCATGAGAGTGATCCAGGGCTTGACGGGATCGAGCGCCTGCTGCGCGGCATAGTGAAAGCGCGAAATCTCTGGTGCCGGTAAGTCGGCCAGTGGATGTCCGACAAACGTCGCATTCACACCGTGAACGCGGTAGAAATTCTCCTCGAAGGGGAAGATCACGAGCGCCTTGTTGATGTATTTGCGCAGCAGCCTTACGCGTCCCTGACGCCACGCCCAAAACTGCGGACAGACGTAGTACACGACCGGGATGCCGCGCTTATGCATCTGGCGGGCCACACGCCAGTTGAAGGCGGGGGAGTCGATGACGATGGCGAGTTTTGGGTGTTTGGCATCGGCGGCCTGAATCAATTTCCGGAAGAGTCCGTAGATCCTCGGGAGGTGGCTGAGGATCTCGGTGATGCCGACGACGGCGAGGTCTTTGGCGTCGACGATGATCTCGCAGCCGGCGGCGCGCATGCGCTCTCCGCCGGCGCCGAAGAAGGCAAGGCCTGTGTGGGGACTGCCTGTGTGGGGACGGGTCTCTGACCCGTCCCCGACCCGCAGGGTCGGCGGCTGACTGGCGCGGCGCAGCGCCTCGATGAGCTGCGCGCCGTACATTTCACCGGAGGCTTCGCCGGCGGAGATCAGGATTTGCACGGGAGCATTGTACTTTGAACAAGTAGCGCCGCCGTCTCGCCTTTCGTGCAGGCGGTTGCTTCCCGGGCAGTTCGGAGCAGCGCACGCACCGCTTTCAGCAGGGCTTCACGACCGTGATCTCTCGAAGTGCGATACGTTTGCGAGCAGTACGGAGTAAGCATCTGCCTCTAGCGTGACTGGCAGGAGGGCCTCCCGAACAGCACGTAGCGAACGTCAGTTTTGTTTCCGGTTAGCGGCGGCGTTTGTTTGTTGAGTCCGAAGCCGAAGGCGGTGAAGAGATTGCCGGGATCTGTTCGAGTGATTGGCGCGCGGCGTATGGAGACGTAGTCGCCGAAGCGGTCGTCTCCGACGTTGCTGCTGGTGGTGATGTAGGCAACGAAATCTCCCCAGAAGCCGACGACGTGATTTTCGTAGTTGCCATTGCCGCCGTATTCGAACGACATGCCGAGCTCACCGGTGCAGCCGTTGCTCGAAAATGCGGGATAGGCGAAGGCGTAGCTGTTGTTCCAGACCTGCACCTGTTGCACCTTGTTGAAGTTATGGCCGCGATCGAGCGTGACGATCTCGATGTGCGCCTGCTGAAAGTTGTGGTCAGTGCCGGCGCTCCAACCGAACCAGAGCTGATCCGCCGAGCGTGCGGCACCGATGATGCCGTTGCGCGGGAAAGAGTTTCCGCCGGGACCGTTGAAATTCTTGGCGAGCCAATCGAGACCGTCGGGCGTAGTCGAGGTGGGAGCGTTGCTCGCCCAACTGGAGATGCCGACGTTGCGCCAGAAGTAGGTGTTGGAGGCTTCCTTGAGCGAGTACACGGTCAGCGTGGTGTTGCCGTTGTGTCCCGCCCAGAAGATCTCGTCGCCTGTGTTTTGCGTGAGATGCTCGCCCCATATGTTACAACATGGCGCATTCGCCGGATCGGTGAATTCGAGGGTGATGGTGCCGGCCGCCTGGATGCCGGCGAGCGAGGTACGCACGACTTGGAAGCCAGCCGTGCATCCGGCGCCGCCACCGGCGTCCCAACTGATATAGAGCGAGTTGTCCCCGACGGAGAGATCGGGGTAGTCGGGGCCGGTGCATCTCCCGAAAAGGCTGGGGGTGAGGTTCCAGTAGGTCCAAGAGGTGCCGTTACTGTTCCTGATGTCGGCGGGACTTGCCATGGCAAGGCGGTATCCGGTGCCTTGCAGAAGCCAGATGAAGCGGTCGATCGAGGGCGCGTACTGGACGATCTGGTCGCAGCAGAATCCGACTGCGTCGTTCGGGAATATCGTTGTTGGATCGAGCACCCGGAAGGTGCTGCCACCATCGGTCGAGTAGGCAACCCTCCAATTTGCAGAGACAAAGATCACGCCGCCGCCACTGGCTCCGCTAGGTTCGGCGCATCCGGCGGAGGGGTCACCGCTGCAGCCGAGTCCGGCGCCGTTGATGCCGACGGGATCGTTGGCATTGAAGGTGATGGCCGGCGGATCGCCGACAGGAGCGGGTTTCGACTCGGTGCTGGTGGGTGTGGGAGTGCCGGGCACAAACGCCATCTGAGGAACCGGAGGCGCCGCTTGGTTTACGTCTTTATCCATGCGTGGTTTCTGAGGAGGATAGCGACCGCCCTCGACTTTGTGCGCTGGGACCTTAGTCTTGCCGACGTCGTGCGAGCCGGGAGAGGCCGGAGGCAGGACGACGAAGGTGCGTACTCTGAAAGGCCGGGTAGGACCTTTGTCGTCGCGATCCTTGCCATAATCCTCGTCCTCTTTCCCCGTGCGATAGGTTCCTTGCATCACGAGTTCGTACCGTTTACCGGGGACAAGGGATTTGCTATCGAACTCGGCCTGAACAGTCTCGCTGGCATGTCCGCGGATGGACCTTACTCTAATTGGCAGAGATGTTCGCAGCGTGGCGGGTGACAACTGAATGCGGTCGATCTTGACGCTAGTCACAGCTTGGCGGGTGAGATTCGCGAGCGGTGCGGCGACGGTCACAGTATCGGGTTGCGCAGTAGCGACCCCGGCGACGCCGAGCGACAAAACGGGGAGCGGGGTTGACGCATAAGCGAAGGTGCTAATCAGGAGAACTATGAGGAACAGAGAACCGAGTTTGCAAAGCACGATGCCCTCCAGAGGAAACTGGGGTTGGTTGCCCTGGGCGGTTCCATATTGTAGGAATCGTCCTACTATCACAGTAGTGCGTCAAGAGACGATTCCGTTACAGGAAACCCGTGATCGCGGTTGTGAGGTTGCAAGTTGGAAAAGGGGTTCTAGTCGTTCCCGCGCACCCCGACTCCCGGTCCATTCGCGGGCGAGGACGCCCGCGCCACACTTATTTCCTGATCTTTGTATTGGAGTTGATACAGCTTCCAGTAAATGCCGCGCTGGGCAAGGAGTTGCTGGTGCGATCCCATTTCGCGGACCTGGCCTTTGTGCATGACGATGATCTTGTCGGCGCGCTGGATGGTGGAGAGGCGGTGGGCGATGATCAGCGAGGTGCGGCCTTCGACCATGCGGCTAAGGGCGTCGCGGACGCGGAATTCCGTTTCGGTGTCCACGCTCGAGGTGGCTTCGTCGAGGATCAGAATCTTCGGATCGTGCGCCAAGGCGCGGGCGAATGAGATCAGCTGCTTCTGGCCGGTCGAGAGTGTGGAGCCGCGCTCGCGGACTTCTTCCTTGAATCCGCCGGGCAGGGTGCGGATGAAGTCGGCCAGATTCACTTCTTCGGCAGCGCGCTCGACGTCGGCGTCTTCGATCCAGCCGGTGCCCAGCCGAATATTTCCCGCCACAGTTCCTGAGAACAGGAACGGATCCTGCAAGACGGTCCCGAAGCGGGCGCGCAGGTCTTTCAGGTCCATGTCTTTGATATCGACGCCGTCGATGCGGATGGCGCCCTTCTGCACATCGTAGAAGCGCATGAGCAGCGAGATCAGCGTGGTCTTGCCCGCGCCGGTATGGCCGACGACCGCGATGGTCTCGCCGGGATCGAGGACGAAGCTGACATCGCGGAGCACCCAGTCGGGTGTGGGGAGGACACTGGCCGACTCTGCCGAGCTGCGCTCGGCTTGGACGGGTCGAAGACCCGTCCCTACACTTGCGGTGGAGCTGCTGTCCCCGGGTAGCGTGCGGTAGGCGAACCACACGTGGTCGAACTCGATCCGGCCCGGGCCTTGGGGCTGCTCGGTCACGGCTGGCGAGGTGATCTCGACTTTCGTATCCAACAGCTTGAAAACGCGCTCGCCGGCCGCCATGGCCGACTGCAGGATGTTGTATTTCTCGCTCAGATCCTGAATCGGCCGGAAGAAGCGTTGCGCATATTGCATAAACGCGACCAGCACGCCGAGCGTGGCCACGCCGCGGATCACGTTGTTTCCGCCAAACCAGATAATCGATGCAATGGCAATTGCCGACAGGACTTCCACCACCGGGTAATAGACCGCGTAGGCCATGATGGCGTCTTTGAACGCCTCCATATGGCTGGCGTTGATGTCGGAAAATTGCTTGAAAGCGCGCTTCTCGCGGTTAAAGAGCTGCAGGACGAGCATGCCCGAAACCGCTTCCTGCAGGTAGGAATTGATGCGCGCAATCGCAGTACGAATGCGCCGGTAGGAGTCGCGTACCTTGTCGCGGAAAATCTTGGTGGCAAAAATGATGATCGGAAGCACCGAGAACGTGATCAGCGCCAGCTTCCAGTTCATGTTCAGCATGATGCCGACGATGCCGGCGAGCACGAAGACGTCCTCGAAGATCGAGACCACACCGGCGGTGAACATTTCGTTGAGCGCGTCCACGTCAGTGGTGACGCGCGTGACCAGGCGGCCGACGGGGTTCTTGTCGAAGAAGCCGACATGCATGTGCTGCAGGTGGCGGAAGATCTGGCTGCGCAGGTCGAACATCACCTTCTGGCCGGTCCACTGCATGGTGTAGGTCTGGATGAACTCCAGCAAGAACGTGAACAGCAGTAGCCCGATGTACAGGCCGCCGATCTGCGCGATACCGATGAGGGGGGCGCTGCTGAGGCGGTCGCCGATCCAGGAGTGGGCGTTGGGCACCTTGGCCAGGTATTTGTCGATGGCGATCTTGGTGAGGAAGGGCCCGAGGACGTCGGCCACCGACTTGAGCACGATCGCGACCAACGCGACCACCACGTGCCACTTGTACGGCCGCAGGTAGGTGAGCAGCCGTCGCATCAGCCGGCTGTCATACGCTTTGCCTATTACTTCTTCTTCCTGGTTGGAGGCCATCGGGCAGAGACAGATCTGAGTAAAAGATTACCCTAAATAGATGGCTTGAAGGGCGGGGAGGATGGAAAAGGTTGCTACGCACTCACCCCTCCGGCAGACATTGAGGATTGGCGGGGTCTGGAGTACGTACGAATCTTCTCGCGATACAGGGTCTCCGCATGATATTGGCCGTCGCCTCGGACCAGAACGCAAACGTCCCTGTCGGGACGAAGCCGCTCCAGTCGCAGTAGATACGAAGCAGTGAACTGGCGGGGAGGCGCTTCCGGTGCGAGCGCCAGCGAGATGCCAAACAGGGCAGCCAACAAGGTCAGTCTGCACACCTGTTCGAAACCGCTCCCTTTTGCGGCGGTAACTTCCTTTTCTGAACTTCCCGGAACCATTCGAGAAGAGGCTTCAAGATCTTGTCGTAGGGCTTGCGAGAGTCGGGGTCCAGGAATGAGAATTCCTGCATCCCCTCTTTCCGCGGCACCGTGACCGAGAGCTGGTCGAACACATTGAGGATCTGGTCGTTGTGCACCGGCGACTTGATTTCCAGGAAGGCCTTGTCATCGACGATCTCCCGTAGCCGCTTCATCGCCGGTTCCGGCAACGAGTCCAGGTAAATCTTCATGGTCGGGCGCACGCCTGGCATCAGGTCTTGCTGGGAGTCTTCAAGCCGATAGCGGCCGTCCTCGTGAACCACAACACACGAGAAATGCATCCCTGTGTTCTGACTGACCAGGGTCCGGTGGAGACGGGCGACAAAGGCCGGCGGGCTGGACTCGCCGTAGACGCTAGAACAGAAACCGGCCGCGATTAAAAGCACGAAGATGCCTGGCAGGAGACATTTCACAGCAACCACTCCTCACTCCGGCTGTGTCGAAGGAATACAGACCGTGGAGGGCACATCTTTCAGTTGCTGGACCTTGTGCTCCTCAACGTTCTGCTTGACCCACTTGCGGATCGGGTGCGTCAGTTCGACGTTGGCGCTCACCGCCAGTGAGGTGTTGTCTTTCATGCCCTTTTCTTGAGTGCGTGCACCGAAAAAGCTGGAAAAGCTGAGCGCCTGTACGCCTTTCTCGCGCGGGACGGCGAGACTGATCAGTTCACCCTCTCGCGCGAACACGGCAGGGGCGGCGCTGTTCGGTAAAGTTGCCAGCTTCGGGTTGTCGAGAATCTGGCGCAGTTCGTCTACTTGGGCTTTGTCGAGCGTGTCGCGGAAGATCTCGGGCCGCATCGGACTCCCGAATTCCTGAATACTCTTTTCCAGCCGATAACGTCCGCTCTCATACACGATGGCGCAAAGGCGCGTCACTTTGAAATCTGCGGTCGAATTCATGGAGGTTGTCGAATTCATGGACGCGGCGGTGCCAAGACGGAGAGGCTCGTAGTGATCGACCACAATGCGCATCACGTAGGGACTAGCCGCGTTAGCTTTCGACTCTCCACCTGCCTGGGCACCCTGCGGCGGCAGACAGCGATTGGTCGGGGCTCCCACAATCGGATTTTGTTGTTGTTTGTAACGGTCCAACCATTTGACCAGCGGATCCATGGCTGCCTTGTAAGGTTTCCGGCTCTTGCCGCTGGGGAAATTCAGGCTTTGCCAGCCGTAAGGCCGGGGGATCGACAGCAGGAGTTGGTCCATATCCTCGCTGGCCAGGCTGGTTTCAATTTGCGCCTGCTTGAGATTGGCGAGCTGGTCAGAATTCAGCAGGGGCCCGAGTTCATTGATGGCAGAGGCTTCGAGCGTTCCTTCAAATACGCGCGGACGCCCGGTGATGATGCGTTCAAGATGGTAGTGTCCGTTCTGCTGCAAGAGCATGCAGACGTTTTCTTCGCGCGTCTGCCGCTCCATGCGCATCAGGAACGGATTATCCGAGCCTGCGGCTTGCGCCCAGCAGGGCACAGAGACAACCAAACACAGGAACACTCCGAAGGACAAAATCGCTTTTGTACGCATAGTCAACTCCTAAGAATGACACCAGCATTTAACCAGAAACAGTTTGTCTGTGTATAGGACGTGCATCTGTTACTGCTCGGTAAATACCTAGCTGGGGCTTGGCAAACACCGGGGCAAAGTCTGGGACAGCTTAGGCGGGCAGATGCCGGTCCCGTCTGGCATTCTAACGGTCACACCCGGCGCAGCACCAGCGCCGAGTTCTTCGACCCGAATCCCACGCAGTTACAAACCGCGTGTGCGATGACCGCTCGCCTCCCCGCATCAGGGACATAGTCCAGGTCGCAATCTGGATCGGGCTGTTCAAGATTAATGGTGGGAGGAATGAGTTCGTGCTTCATGGCGACCAGAGTCGCAGCGATTCCCGCTGCGCCCGAAGCGCCCTGCGGATGACCAATCTGCGACTTCAGCGCCGACATCGGAATCTTCCGGGCACGTTCTCCCAGGGCCAGCTTTACGGCGCGCGTCTCGACTCGGTCATTAAGGTCCGTAGAGGTGCCGTGCAGATTGACATAGTCCACCTGCTCGGGCGCAACGCCTGCATCTTCCAGGGCTAGAGTAATGGCCCGCGCCGGCTCTTGGCCGTCCTCGCCCAGGCGCACCCGGTGCAGCGCCTCGCAAGTTGAGCCATAGCCGGCCAGCTCGGCATAGATGCGAGCGCCCCTTGCCTGCGCGTGTTCGTAGTCCTCGAGGACGAACATCCAGGAGCCCTCCGCCAGCACGAAGCCGCTGCGATCGGCCGAGAACGGCCGCGAAGCTCGCTCCGGTTCCTCGTTCCACAACGGAGTCAGCGCGCGCAATAGGGTGTAGGCCTTTACCGTTGCCGGGCTGAGCGGGGCATCGACGCCGCCGGCTAACAATATGGGTACGGTGCCGATCCTTATCTGGTCCAGCGCGTAGCCGACGGCATCGGTGGAAGAGGTACAGTTCGTAGTCACTACATGGCTGGGCCCGCGGAATCCGAAGCGCATGGAAATTTCGCTGGAAAGCGTGCCCATCGTCCCGGAAGGAATGGCAAAGATGCTGGCCTGTTTCTCGTGACCGGAGTGCCAGAGCCGGTACTGCTGCTCGGTGAACTCCTGCGCGCCGCCACCCGTGCCCAGGATGACGCCGATCCGGCGTTTCTCTTCCAGTGACATGGCCTGCGGGTCGAGGCCGGCATCGGCAATCGCTTCCGCAGACGCGGCCACCGCCAGCGGCACGGAGCGCGAAACGTGTTTGCGTTCGCGCGCGTCCACCCAGGCCAGTTCGTCGAAATCCTGAATTTCACCTGCGATGTGCACGGGAAGAAACGACGAGTCGAAGCGCGTAATCCTCTTCACTCCGGACTTGCCCGACAGAATGGCGCGGCAGAAAGCGTCTTTGCCGATGCCGTTGGGGCTGACCACGCCCATGCCGGTAATGACCACGCGTTTCATCGCTGTTCCAAGTTACCGCAGCCCGCGCCGGGAGTTGTCAACAGGAGGAGACAAACTCTCAGGTGCGTCCCATAGAATACAGAAGAGCATGCGTTTAGGCCTCTATATCTCGGTGCCCTTCTGCCGGACCAAGTGCAGCTACTGCAACTTCGCCTCCGACGTGTTCTCCAAGGCGGCCTACGAAAACTACGTCGCCCGCGTGCTTCAGGACATAGACGACGCGCAGAAGACGGCTTCAAAGCTTGGATGCATTCTGCCGGAAACGGTTGATTCCGTTTATCTGGGCGGCGGAACTCCGTCGCTTCTCGATACCGCGCAGCTGGCACGGATTTTCACGGCCGTAAGGGAGCGATTTCCCGTTTCTTCCGATGCAGAAGTCACGGTCGAATGCGCGCCCGGGACGCTCACTCCTGTCCTAACCGAGACTCTCCTCGCCTGCGGGGTTAATCGCGTAAGCCTGGGCGTGCAGTCTTTCGTGGATCAGGAAGCGCAGTCGGTTGGGCGCCTGCACAAACGCGTCATGGTCCTGGAAGAGATCGCGCGCTTGCGGGGGGCTGGACTCAGCAACCTCAATATTGATCTGATCGCGGGGCTGCCGCACCAGACTCCCGAAAGCTGGACCTTTTCTGTGAGCGAGACGGTTGCCACCGGCGCGCCGCATGTCAGCGTCTACATGCTCGAGGTGGACGAAGACTCGCGGCTCGGAAGGGAACTCATCGCCGGCGGCACACGCTATCACGCTCACTTCGTGCCGGATGAGGAAGCGACCGCTGATTTCTATCTGCAGGCTTGTGACACCCTGAACGCCGCCGGGATCACTCAGTACGAAATTTCCAATTTTGCGCGCGCCGGATGCGAGTCGCGCCACAACTTGAAGTATTGGACCCGCCAGCCCTATCTCGGCTTCGGCGTGGATGCCCACTCGATGCTGCCTGCCAGCAGTCGGTCGAGCGTCAGAGCCATCCGCTTCTCGACGCCCGCCTCACTCGACGCCTACATGAATCGCAGGTTGCAAACCGTGACGCAGGTTTCAGCGCAGGGGGCGCTGGAAGAAAGCTTGTTCCTCGGCCTGCGGCTGAATCATGGTGTGGATCTCGAACGGATGCGCGCCGACTTCAGCCCGGAGGCTATGGCCGCTTGCCAGTCCGCGATCGAAGAGTGTGTCCGCGAAGGATTGCTGGAAAGGCGGGACGCAACCATCTACCTGACCGCCCGGGGCCGCCTGCTATCGAATGAAGTGTTTGTGAAATTTCTGACGGAGCAAGGAGTGGCGGGAACCAGATCCGCGTGAATCGGCGGGATGGCCAACCGGAGTGCCGTTTGGCTAAGGCCTACCCAGTTCCCGCCATCTCAAACGTCTTGGGTACAACCGCAAAAATCGCAGGTTCGCAGGGCAGCGCCTGGATTCCGGTTTCTCCGGGCCGCGTCCAGACAATGCGGAACTGGGCGCGCCGGGCTTCGTGCTGCACGTCGATGAGCTCGCCGGCGTGAAGCTTGGAATGGACGTCAA
Source organism: Terriglobales bacterium (assembly GCA_049273945.1). Lineage (GTDB taxonomy): Bacteria > Acidobacteriota > Terriglobia > Terriglobales > Acidobacteriaceae > Acidiflorens. Next base: position 114,456 of record JBASRS010000084.1, read on the forward strand.
GAAGCACCGCGCCGGTGGGGCTCACGCTCGTGGCCCGCACCACTTCCGCGAAGGGCCGCGCATTCCAGTCCACTCCCCAGATTCGTACGGAAAACTCCAGGTCGAATCGGGGCTCTTTGCGGCGGTCCATCGAGTGCCTTTGAAGATCAAAAGCATCATAGCGAGGAAGACAAGCAGGGGAAACGTCACGCCGGTTACCGCTCTTCGATTACCCGCGGGGGATTGAAGGGAAAGGCAGAAGCCCGGGCTGTTGGCCTGGACTCGAGGCCACAGACTAGTCATCCAGCGAGCAGGCGCCCGCGCCGCGAGGATCGCCGCAGGAACCGCAGGGGCCAGCCGCGACGGGGGACGCTGAGCCGCTTTTCGCCGATACGGCAAACACCGAGAGTTGTCGTTCGAGCTTCTTGCTGTGACAATTCGGGCAGGCGGCTTTGTCTTTGCCGAAAACGAGCGCTTCAAACTCGTGCCGGCATTCCTGGCAGATGTACTCGAAGATCGGCATTGGGCAACTCCCGGCAAAGTAGCGTCGGCGGGACGCCGGCGCCGCGAATTCTCATCTTCTATTTAAAATCACTTGGTGGGAACTTCGCAATCACCCGAGAAGCCAGAGGCCTTCGTGCCCCGCCGCTGGCTACGCGGCGGACATGTCCAGACCCTCGCCAGCTTCCTGATGCCGCGCCGCTTCAATGTGCCAGCGCCCGAGGATCGTCTGATCGAGGTCGCACCCGGCGTGCAGGTGCTTTGCCAGTGCCATTGGCAAGCCGATCGCACGAAACCGCTGACGGTCATCATCGTGCACGGGCTCGAGGGGTCGGGCGAATCGCAATATGTCGTGGGTATAACTGAGAAGGCGCTGGCGGCGGGCATGAACGTCATCCGCTACAACCAGCGCAATTGCGGAGGCACGGAAAGTCTTGCTCCCGTGCTCTACCACTCCGGCCTGTCGAATGATATCGCCGCGGTGGCGCGGGACGTGATGGAACGCGATCGCATCTCGCACTTCGCCCTGGTGGGATTTTCCATGGGCGGCAACCTGGTGCTGAAACTGGCGGGAGAGTGGGGATCCCAGGGACCGCCCCAGTTTCGCGCGGTTGCAACCTGTTGCCCGGCGATGGACTTGGCGGCTTCGGCGGACGCGCTGCACGATCCCGCCAACCGCCTCTACGAGCTCTACTTTCTCTTCAACTTGCGCCGCCGGATGATCCGCAAGGCGGGCCTGTTTCCCGGGCACTTCGATGTGGAGCGAATGCGGGGCATGCGCAGCCTGCGCGATTTCGACCACCAGATCACCGCCTACTACTGCGGTTTCACTGGAGCCGACGATTACTACGCGCGGGCCTCGGCCTCGAACGTGGTGGAAAAGATCGCCGTGCCGGCCTTGATCGTGCACGCCGCGAATGATCCATTTATCCGCATCCTGCCGGAGACACGGCGGAAGATCTCCTCCAACCCCAATATCACCTTCATCGAGACAGAGGACGGCGGCCATTGCGCTTTTATCGGATCGCGCAACGGACTGGACGACGGCTTCTGGGCCGAGAGTCAAATCGTGAACTTCCTGCGCAGGTTCTGATGGATGCCGACTTCTCCATCGAACTGGGACGCGACGATCCGGTGCTCGATTTTCCCTGGAACGATCCCGACGGGAGGCTCGCCTACGTCGACTTGAAGCGGCATCCGGAATTGTTGGCGCGAATCGAAGAAGCGAAACAATTTCCCGAACTCGCGGAGTTTCTGCGAGCAATCAATTCCCCGGTGAGCATGGTTGAGAGCGCCAAATGCGATGCCTGGTTCACCGATAAGCTGAGCGCGGAGGAAGACATCTTTGGCGCATCGCACAAGTTTGCGAGTTATGTGGATCTGGTCTTCTCGCGCCCTGAAGAGCGCGAGTCTTTCCCCTTCCACGAGCTCTTCGCGAAGAAGTTGGTTGAGTTGCTGCGGCGAACGCCGGAGACACCGTCGGCCGCAGAGTTGAATGTACGGCGGTGCTACTTCCACAGCGACGCGGAACCTGGGAAAGGGTTCTATTGCAGCGTGTATGTAAGCGGCTATGGCGACGACGAGACGCGAGCTCGCCAGAATTGGGGAATTGCGCTCAAGTTGCTGGCGAACGCCGTTCTGCAACTGTCGGCAGCGGGGTTGGCGTGAGCTGCGTTAGGATGAATTCGTGCTCGGCGTTGTGGTTGTCTATGTTGGTCTGATTACAGGTCTTGTCGGCGCGGTTTCTCTCCTCAAGCCGCCTGCCCTGCTGCGCATTCGTAGTCGTGCACAAGCGGCCGCCCTTTTGGCAACTGGCTTTGTCATCCTGTGCGTCGGCGGGGCTCTTCCCGCCAGCGAAGTGCGCGTGAACCCACCTCGCACGCAACTGGACCGGTTCGTTCCCGTCTATCAGTTCCACGAATTGCACTCCACCCGCATCGCCGCTTCGAAAGAAAAGGTCTATGCCGCGATCAAGTCAGTAACTGCCGACGAGATTTCTCTTTTCCGCACGCTGACGTGGATCCGCCGTGGCGGACGTCCCGGTCCCGAAAGCGTCCTGAATGCCCCTGAACATCAGCCGCTTCTCGACGTGGCCACAAAAACGTCGTTTCTCTTGCTTGCCGAAGAGCCGAATCACGAAATCGTCTTGGGCCAAGCCGTGGTGGTCCCTCGGGGCTGGCGACCCAGCCGACGCCCAACGCCGGAGGACTTCAAGGCTCTCCACGAGCCGGGATTTGCTTTAGCGGCAATGAATTTCCTGGTCGAAGATGCCGGCCCTGGCGCATGCACGGTGACGACCGAGACGCGCATCTATGCGACCGACACGCCGGCTCGCCACCGCTTTGCGGCGTACTGGCGGGTGATCTATCCGGGCAGCGCGCTGATTCGCCGCATGTGGCTCCGCGCCATTGCGCGGCGGGCCGAGTCCCCCGGTTCCTGATCTCCGTCGATCCTGACCAGAGCGGAGCGCACAGGCTACGCCCATTACTCGGCTGGCTTGGGCTGGAAGTTTCGCGTCCGCAGCGATTGCCCTATCGCTTTCCAGTCAACGCGGCTGCGCAGCAGAGATAGTGCCAGCATCATCAGAAAGATCGTCAGCAGTCCCAGGGAAGCAGTGGGGATTCCTACCGACCGTTTCGGCAGCAGGGAAAGGCGTCCATAGACAAATTCGATGTGTACCCAATAGACAAGCAGGGAAGTCTGGCCGAGCTGAATTAGCGGACTGAAGCCGCGCGTGCCCAGTCCCCAGCGGCACCATGCATAACTCAAGAAGCCAATGATCAGCAGGAGTCCAACCCGCAGAAGAAGGAAGTTCGGGCTGGTGTGCCAGTAGTCGTATACGGAGTAGAGCTGGAACGGCAGACGGTCGAGCCAGCGTGATGCCACGATCAGCGCCGCGCCTGCGACGCCGAACAGCACGAGAGTCTGCGCAATCTGCGCGCGTCCCCGGTCGCTGAAGAGCACGAATCCCGCTGCCAGCCCGGCGAAGGCAAAAGCCGTCCAGGGAAAGATCGGGAATAGCCACGGCTGCGGCGCTCCCAGATTGTGTACCCCGTTGATGTAGGACTCGATCGGCCAGGGGAGCCAGGAAGGGCGCAATGTGGTCCACAGCAACGGCGTGACCATCGCGATCAGCGTTGTTCCCAGAACTGCTGCAGTCAGCAGCGCCGGTCGCGGGCTTTGCGGATTCGCCAGTCGGAGCGCCGCACCGCAAGCGAGCGCCATACACACCATGGAAATTCCGATCATGTTGAGGACGTCCACGCGGAGCAGGTCGGTCCAGGGCGCCCAGCCCCAGGCGATGAGGTATTCCTGCAGGCGAAACAGCAGACCGAAGGCGAAGATCTCGGCGCCGCGGCGCGCCATGGTGCGGGTGATTTCGGCAGCGCTCACATTCTTGCGCACGAGTTTGTCGGTGACCAGAGCGAACGACACGCCGGCGAGGAACAGGAAGAGCGGCGCCGGCAGTGTGCCGCCCAGCTGCGACCACATGAAGAAGGTGCTCTTGCGCGCCTCGCCGCCCAGCCACGAGTCATAGCAGTGGGTCTGGAACATCAGCACGCAGGCGAGGCCGCGCATCCAGTCGATCCAGGCGAGACGGAAAGTGGGGGGCGCGGGCACGGGCGTAAGTCTAGTCGCTATTGCAGCGCCTTCAGAAGATTTGTGAGGTATCCCGGCTACCCGCGAGGCCGTCGCGTCCCAGCTTCATTTCCTCTCGAACAGCACGATGCCTGAGAAGCGCTTGAAACGCTCCCGCATCTTCTTCGGATAAAAGCGCCCGATCAGCCGGAAGAATCGCGCGAAACGCATGGTCCGGTTCAGGCGCAAGGATTCGTCGAAGGTGGATCGGTATTCCTTCTCGCGCCAGCCGCATGGTTCGAAGAATTTCGTCCCCTCGGCGGGTCCAAAGATCAGTGGGGCACGCTGCAGCGACTTGCCCCAGGTTTTGTTGATTCTCTTGAGGAGATCCGGCGAGGCCAGATCGATCAGCCACCAGCGGAACGAAGGCTGTGCGCTCAGGTCACTGGCTAAACGTACGACCTGCTCGGACTGCAAGTAACCGAGCAATCCTTCAGTGATCACAAACGTTCGCGACGAGGATGCTCCGATCCGGGTGAACAGCGCAACGCTCGCGCTGTTGTCGGTTAGATCGACCGGGGCGAATTCGAGCGCGCAGTGTGGCCGCTCGCCGGCCAGAATCGTTTGCTTGTAAGAAAGAACGTCCGCGAAGTCTACCTCGATCCAACGGAGCGATGCCGGGAGCGGCAGCCGGTAGGGGCGCGCGTCGAGTCCGGACGCAAGGTTGAGCACAGTGTCGACGCCGTCCTGGGCAATCGTACGCAGGATCAATTCGTCCATCACGTGGGTTCGGACGATCATCGGCCACGCAAACTCGCGGCCTTTGGGGATGCTGTTAAGAATCGCTTCGCCTTCGGCCCCGGCGAGCTTGCGCGCCCAGGTATCGTGGAACAAAGCATCGGGGCGATCCGATTCCATGGCGCGGTACATCGCCACCCAGCGGGCGGTGTCGGAGACGTGGGAAACCGGAGAGACTACTGGTGAGGGCATACCTCATCTCGCTCCACGTGGAATTCATCCTCGCGAAGAAGCGTCACTGTAACACAGTATGTTCCCGGGGACGGGCGTGCTAGCATTTTTGCAGACGCTCTAGCTCATGAATCGTTGTTTCAAGATTCACGCCACATTGCTTCTCTTGCTGGGCACAGGGCTTTCCGCTCGCCCCGCCCTCGCCGCGGATGAGCCCAAGTGGCACGAAGTCCATTCCACGCACTTTTACGTGCTGACCGATGCCGGCGACAAGCGCGGACGGGAAGTGGCGCTGCGAATGGAACAGATGCGGACGTTGTTCGGCCAGCTCCTGCTCCGGGACAAGCTGAAGATGCCTGTGCCGATCACCGTGGTTGCGCTAAGGAGCGACAAACATTTCGGCTTCATCGCTCCCACCAAGCAGAACATGGCGAAGGCGTTTTTTGTACCCGGCACGGATCGCGTTTACATCGTCCTGAATCTCTTCGAACCGGACCCGTGGCGGGCGATCGCGCACCCGCTGGCGCACTATTTTCTGAACTACAACTATCCACCCGCCCAGGGCTGGTTCGACGAGGGGCTGGCGGAATACTTCGGCTCGGTGCGGGTGGACAACAAGGGCGTGGATATCGGCGGCGATCCGGAGCTCGCGCCCGAGTGGCACGAAGACATCTTCGAGGAAGTGCGGCGCAACCCGAACACGCCGCAATCCCTGACGCAATTGTTGAGCTCGCCGGTATGGCTCTCCATGGTCGATCTGTTCACCATGAAGCACGACGGCTCGGGCGCGCGCGAGGGAACCCATCACACCCTGTACTACGCGCAGTCCTGGATGGTGATGCACTACCTGATCAACAAGAACAAGATGCCGGAGACTGGCGTCTACTTCGATTTGGTGCTGAACCAGAAGGTTCCGGTCGAAAAAGCGATGGTGCAGGCCTTCGATCTGTCGCCGGCGCAGATGGAGCAGGCGGTCAAGACCTACCTCAATTCGTTGAGCGGTCTTGGCATTGCGATGGATCGATCGAAGCAACCGATTCTCGATCAAGCCGACGTCGCGCAACCGTACCATCTCCCTGTTCCGTTCGGCCCGGACGAGATCGGGATGACAGCGAATGCCGTGACCGACGCCGAGGCCAGAGCGGTGATCGGCGACGTGATGGCGCGGATTCCAGAGCGTCGCGATCAGGCACTGCGCGAACTGCAGGAACTTACGGAGGATCCGAAAGACAACGAGGCGGCCCGCCGCGCTCTGGCCTGGGATCACGTGCAGCAGAAAAAATTCGACGCGGCAGAAGACGAACTTGAGCGAGCGTCCGAACTGGACGCGCGCGATCCGTGGATCTGGTACTACCGTTCCGTCTTGAAGTACAGCCGGGCGGAAGCGACACACCGGGAGATGCAAGGCCTGGCCAACATGATGCAAGACCTGCGGGCGGCGCTGGACTGGTATCCGGACTTTGCCGAAGCCTACAACATGCTGGGCATGGCGCGAGTAGAGGGCGGCGGAATCAACTCGGCGCTGGAGGCGCAGCGCATGGCTATTTCTCTCTCGCCGCGCAATCTCGAGTATCAGTTCAATTTGGGGCAGATTTACGTGGCGGGGAAGAAGTGGGACCAGGCGCGCGAAGTGTTCACCCGTCTGAAGGCCGGCTCCGATCCGCGGGCGGCAGCGGCCGCGAAGCGTCAGTTGGAAGATCTGGCGGCCTTGCAAAAATACGGAATCCGTCCGCAACATGGGGGCGAAGCGACGCCAACTCCGGCAGGGGCAGCTAGCACGCCTTCGGCAGTGAGTAGTTCGGGTGACGACGAGGATTCCGAGACTCCGCCGAAACCCGCGCCGCCCAAGCCTGGGACTACCGGGCCAGTGCAGCATTTGAAGGGCAAACTCGTCGCCAGCGATTGCGCCAGACCGCCCGAAGCGACTGTTACGATCCTGGCCGGGATGAAAACCTATAAGCTGCATACGCCGGATTACAAATCGATGCTGGTGATCGGCGAAGAGCAGTTTTCCTGCGAGTGGAAGAACCGGATCGTGTCGGTCAATTACCGGGCAGTAGGCAACAGTGGGGGAGAGTTGGTTTCGGTGGAAGTGCAATAGAGGTGGTATGGCCTGGCTGAAAGTTGACGACTACGGATCGGGCGGCTGGGCGGCCGCGGGCGATTTCCTGTGGCGCGCGCGCCACTACTGCTCCGAACTCGAAAAGGGAGAGATTTTGTTTTTCTCTGCGCCGCCTTTCGACTTGCCGCCGGACGACATCGGCTTTCTCGTTTCGCTGAAGCCGGCCGATTCTCGCCTGCACAAGAACATCTCCTACCGTCCCGACCAAAACTTGTTGCGCGGATTTTCCGACGCGGCCAACGTGCCGCGCGTGCACGACATCATGCAGCGCTACGCGGCAGCCGTACGAAACTTCCTTTCGATGTTCCTGGCACCATACTCCGGAAAATTCCAGATGGACTATGCCAGCTTTCGTCCGCTGGAAGAAGAAAGCCGGGATTTGCCCTTGCACAAGCGAAACGACCTGCTGCACGTGGACGCATTTCCCAGCCGTCCCACCCGCGGCGGACGCATCCTGCGCGTATTTACCAACGTCAATCCTGGCAAAGACCGGGTGTGGGTGGTGGGGGAGCGATTTCCGAAACTGGCAGCCCGCTTCGCCGAATCCGCGGGCCTGAGAAAGTTCGCGCACACCTCCGGCGCGCTGCGCGGCTGGAAGCGCGGCCTCGGGACTCTGGGCGTGCCGGTCGCGGATCGCGCGCCCTACGACAAGTTCATGCTGCACTTCCACGACTGGCTGAAAGAGAATACCGCTTTCCAAAACGCGAAACAGGGAAAGGAACGAATCGACTTCCCACCGATGACGACCTGGCTCGTTTTCACGGACTGCGTCCCACACGCGGCGCTATCGGGCCAGTTCGCCATGGAACAAACGTTCATCATCCCGGTCGAAGCGCTGGTTGCACCGGAAGTCGCACCCATCCGCGTGCTGGAGAAGATGGCCGGAAGGGCGATGGATTAGGGTGGCGACGCGGTAAGCGGTTCCGATCGAACTTCCTGACTTTGACAGCGGCAAGCCGACGAAGGCAGCGGAATACTCCCTCACGGACAACACCTATGCAAAGTTGCTGGGTCAGCTGTCGGTGGAGGATCGAGTCTTGGATACATAGTCTACTAGTGTTTTGCACTTGGGTTCGGAACCCACAGATCATTTGACGAACGTCAGGCCATGAGGAATGGCACTCAAGAAGACATAGGCATACAACATGACGATGATTGCGACGATGGCGCCGAGGGCGATCGAGTGCCAGACAACGAAGCGGAAGATGATCCCTTCATTGCCCACTTGTGCGGTGGCGGCGGTCGCAATCGTGATCGATTGCGCGTCGACCATTTTGCCCATCACGCCGCCGGCGCTGTTGGCTGCGCACATGAGCACCGGATCGATCCCGAGTTGCTGGGACGTGATCCGCTGCAAGCTTCCGAACAATGCATTGGAAGAGGTGTCGCTGCCCGTGAGCGCGACCCCGAGCCACCCGAGGAACGTGCCAAAAAATGGGTAGAGCCAGCCCGTGCGCGTGAAGGCGAGGCCGAGCACCGCGTCGAGACCTGAGTAGCGGGTGACGTAACCCAAGCCCAACATAAAAGAGATCGCGACCATAGCCAGCCGCATGCGCACCAGCGTGCGCCAGAAGATTCGCATCAGCCGAGGTGGGGAAAGTCCCAGCAATAGTCCCGAGACAGCGGCCGCCAGAAAGCAACTTGTGCCCGTGGCTGATAGCCAGTTGAAGTCGTAGCGGGCAGGTTCGGGAGTTGGCTTGCTCACCACCGGCTCCGCGCGATCGACCGCATTGTGCAGATAGGGTACATCCCAGCCCGGCGGGCCCGGACGAATTTTGCCATCCGGAAGATAGACTTTGAACGCCGGCGTGGTGGCCTGGTTGATGGCCAGTTTGATCGACGGAAGCCCGAAAACGAGCACGAACACCGACAGGATAGCGAACGGCATCCACGCTTTTAAGACCTGCCCGGTAGAGTACGCGCGCGCAGTGACGTATCCATCAAATCTGTCGGCGGCCCATGCCCCTCCGAACTGGTCCTTGATCTCTGCGGCGGGAAGCGGCACAGACACTGGCTTTCTGTCGTAGTCGAAGCGCCAAATATTGCGAGGTTTCCAGAAGCGGAGAAAAACCAGAGTGGCAACAATCGAGACTACGCCAGCCATAATGTCGACCAGATTGCTATCCACGTAGTTCGACCAAAGGAATTGAGTGACGCCAAAAGAGATACCCACTACCAGAATGGCAGGCATCACTTCCAAGGTTTCTTTCCAACCCACCATAGTGCGCACGAGCCAGAACGGGACAATAATCGCGGTGAAAGGCAGGATGCGACCGATCATGGCGTTGAGATCGGACTCCGGGAGAGCGCTTACGGCAGCCAGCGTGTGGACAGGAGTGCCGATGGCTCCCCATGCGACCGGTGCGGTATTGGCGATCAGATTCAAGGCGGCCGCGTGAAATGGTCTGAATCCAAGTCCAATCATGAAAGCGCCCGCGATCGCCACCGGCGCACCAAATCCGGCAGCGCCCTCGATGAACGCTCCAAAGCAAAATGCCACGAGCAGGACTTGCAGCCGACGGTCGGCAGTGATGCCGGCAATTGATTCCTTCATGATTTCAAACTGGCCGGTTTCTACCGAGATGTCGTAGAGAAAAACGGCGGCCAGGACGATCCAGGCGATCTTCAGCATGCCGAAGGCGACACCATACCCGAAGCTAGTCACGGCGAGGATGATAGGCATTTTGAAGATTAGAATCGCCACCGCGATCGCAGTGAGAGCGCCAGCAATGGCGCACCAGTGCGGCTTAACCTTGCAGCCCGCGAGCAATCCGAGCAGTACGATGATCGGAAGAGCCGCAACCAGTGTGGAGGCCCACCAGTGGCCGAGCGGGTCATAGACCTGGGTCCATTGCATGCGATGTCCTTTGAAGAAACTCCTGGGGCCGTAATAAATTCAAGCTGGCCAGCTCGACGGAACATTCACATAGGTGCGATCGAGTGCCGCAATTGATGGGCACCCGAGCAGCCGGAGAGTACGCTCGAGATCAACCCGCAAAATCTCCAGCGCGCGAGTGACGCCCGCTTCTCCCGCAGCCGCGAGGCCATAGGCATAAGCGCGGCCGCACAGAACGGCGCGCGCTCCCAGGCAGATGGCCTTGACGATGTCGCTGCCGCGACGGATGCCGCCGTCCATCAGCACTTCAGTCCGGCCATTCACCGCGGCCACGATTTCCGGCAACGCGCGTAAGGATGCGGGAACGCAGTCGAGTTGGCGCCCTCCGTGATTGGACACGACCACGGCTCCGGCTCCTGCGTCGATGGCTCTGCGAGCATCGTCTCCGGTAAGAACTCCCTTGATAACCAGGGGTCCCCGCCAAAGCTCGCGGATCCAGCGCAGATCTTCCCAGGTAACTGTCGAGCTTGCCAAAGCGGCATTGACATCTACCAGCGGCATCGGTTCCTCGCCGGGGATGACAACGTTCGGCAGCGGCGGCAAGCCGCCATCGAGCAGGAAACTGAGCAGCCAACCCGGACGCGACAATATTTGTGGCAGAAACGGGATCTTTTCGAGCAGTCCTCCACTGATCAGCTCTTTCATACCATTTCGGAAGTCCCGCTCGCGCATTCCGGATACGGCCGTATCGATCGTGACGAACAGCGCAGAAAAGCCCGCGACCCGGGCGCGTTCAATCGCAGCCTCTGCCGCTCTGCGGCCACCCATCAGATAAAGCTGGTAGAACACGTGGCCCGAGGAGGCGGCCTTGACATCCTCCAGCCGGTGTCCGGAGATCGTGGAGAGAATGTACGCAGTCCCTGCGGCGCCCGCAGCCCGGGCAGCCGCCACTTCGCCGCCTGGATGCATGAGACGGCTGTAGCCCACAGGCGCCAGCAGCGCGGGCAGCGCGAGGTCCAAGCCCAGTACGCGTGTACCCAGATCACAATGAGGTACCGCTACTGCATGGCGCGGCCGGAAGGTCACGTCCTGAAATGCGCGACAGTTCTCCTGGAGTGTCACTTCACCTTCTGCGCCACCGTCCAGATAGTCGAAAACAGCCCTTGGCACCCTGCGTTGGGCCAACGGCCGGAAGTCCTCGATGCTGACGACATGTGGAGACGCCACTCGACGGGTTTCTCGATTCATCCCAGAACACTCGGCGGAGTGAATTATAGCCTCGCCATTTCGTGTTGACGTGAAAAGCAATTGTTGTCAGCTCTTGTGCGAGGGGGCAATTTGAAGGACATTAGCCCTTGTCTGGCCCCTGATGCTGGTGAAGTGGTGGGGTTACGGGAATTGACCGTACTCAGAAGCAACGCAGGAAGACACCGTCGCGAACCTGTAAGCAGGGACGGATACCACCTCTTGTACATATAGGTAGTCGAGCCAGTCATCTGGGAAGGAAGGCCAGAATCGGGGCAACGATTCAGGGATGAAGCACGTAGTTCGAAGCAACGTCGCGAAACGCAGCCAACTGGTTCGTCCGGGTGACCTCGTTCCAACCCAGTTCTGAAGCCATCAACTCCGCCACCACGGGCGCCATTGCGAGGGCTGCGCGCGCATTCAAGAACAGAGCGCGCGTGCGCCTGGCGAGCATGTCTTCCACGGTGCGGGCCATTTCGTGGCGCGCCGCCCAGATCACCTCCGCCTTCACGTAGGGCAACGCCGCATGCAGCGGTTCGCTGAGCCGAGCGTCAGCCTCGATCAGCCTGCGAATCTCATGCGCGTCCGAGCCATAGACAGCCAGCGAGCCGAACTGTTTCGCTGCGTCGTGGAAGCCGTGGATGTGCAGGTGGTGCGTCACGCATGGTTTCTCCGGCAACTGCGCGAGCGTTGCCGCCTGATCGATGCAATCCTCGGCCATACGCCGGTACGTCGTCCATTTTCCACCGCAGATGGTGACCAGGCCGGAGCGATCGATGTGGATGACGTGATCGCGCGCCAATGCCGCGGTGCTGGCCACGCCTGTAGCGCGTACCAGCGGCCGGATGCCGGCGAATACGCTCAACACATCGTCGCGCGTGGGTGCTTTCGCCAAGTATTGCCCGGCGGTCGCGAGGACGAATTCGATTTCCTGCTCCATGGCGACCGGCTCGAGCGTTACGGCTGCAATTGGTGTGTCGGTGGTTCCCACTAGTGTGTGACCGTGCCACGGAATCGCGAACAACACGCGGCCATCGCTGGTGTGCGGAACCATGATCGCGCTTTCCCCCTGCAGGAAGCTCGAATCGAAGACCAGGTGAATGCCCTGGCTGGGAACGATCATGGGTGCGGCGGCCGGCTCCGCCTTGAGCCGAAGCAGGTCGCTGAAAGCGCCGGTTGCGTTGATCACAACTTTGGCGGCGGCGCGAAATTCGTTGCCGGTTTCGGCATCGCGTGCGCTAACACCATCCACAAATCCCTGAGTGTCCTTCGTCAGTCCCGTGACCTCGACATAGTTCAGCAACGTGGCGCCCTGCTCGAAAGCGGTGGCCACCATGTGGATGAGCAACCGGGCGTCGTCGAATTGTCCATCGTAGTAAACTGCGCCGCCGCGCAGGCCTTCGGTCTTGAGGGTGGGCAGATGTTCGAGCGTCTCTTCTCTGGAAAGGATGCGTGAGGTGCCAAACCCATATTTACCGGCGAGCAACTGATAGAGCTTCAGTCCGAGACCGTAGAAGGGAGCCTCCCACCAGTCGTAGTTCGGCACGACGAACGCAAGATCCCGCACCAGGTGGGGCGCGTTTTGCAGGAGTAGTCCACGCTCCTTGAGCGCTTCCATGACCAGCCCAATGTTGCCTTGCTCCAGGTAGCGCACGCCGCCGTGTGCGAGCTTGGTGCTGCGACTGGAAGTGCCTTTGCCGAAATCGCTCTGTTCGAGCAGCAACACATCGTAGCCGCGCGCCGCGGCATCGATGGCGACGCCGACGCCGGTGGCGCCGCCGCCCACGACGATCATGTCCCAAGCTTTGGGATGCGCTTCGATACGGCGCCACATGTCGGTTCGATTCATAGCGGCATTCTTGGCGGTGATGCTTCCGGAACTGGCTTCAAAAACACTTTTGAGGGTTAAGAAAGGCGACCCTCAGGGGCTAAAGCCCACATCTTTTGGCGCGCTTGGCGGCACGGCTGAAGCCGTGCCCTTCCCAAAACCGTGCCCTTCCCGAAACCGTGCTCTTCCCACAACCGTTTCTTGACACCAGTTACCAGTTCTAGAATCTCGGCACGCATCACTGGATACCTACTACCTTGATAATTGCAGCGCCGATGCCGCCAGCCATCAACGGGCCAACAATCGGCACGAACGCGTATCCCCAATCTGACTTTCCTTTGTCACTGATCGGCAAGATGGCGTGGGCCATGCGCGGACCAAAGTCACGAGCTGGGTTCATCGCATATCCGGTTGGTCCGCCGAGACCCAGGCCGATCGCCCACACCAGGATTCCCCACAACCACGGGCCAAAGCCGGCGGGGAGACCGGTAGATGACACGGCTTTGCTCCCGAAGCTGAAGCCAACCACAATCAGGCAAGTTGTGGCGATCGTCTCGGTCAGCACGTTGGCGGGGAGGTTGCGGATAGCCGGCGCGGTGCAGAAGACGGCCAGCTTGGCCCCCGCGTCGAGCGTCACTTTCCAATGTGGCAGGTAGGTCATCCAGACCAGACTGGCGCCGGCGAACGCGCCCAGGATTTGCGCGGTCCAGAAGAGGGCGACGTTCGACCAGTTTCCCGATAGAAGTGCCACGGTCAAGGTGATCGCCGGATTAATGTGGGCGCCCGAGCTACCGCAAGCGATGGCTGTGAAGATGCCCGCAACCACGGCCAGCCCCCATCCCGTTGTGATGACGATCCAGCCGGAGTTTTCGCCTTTCGATTTCTTGAGTAGAACATTCGCGACCACGCCGTTGCCCAGCAAGATCAGCACTAGCGTGCCCATGAATTCGCCTAGAAATGGTCCATGCATGGTGTGCGGACCTCCTTGTTTTTTCTAAAGATGCATCGTCGCTTCTTTTCGAGTGCCGGTTGCAAGAATATGCCAGCGCCTATCAAAGGCGTACCTCAGGGGCTAAAGCGAGCATCTGTAGCCACTTCTAACGGCACGGCTGAAGCCGTGCCCCTCCCATCTTCATGATGAACTACGGTGATTCCACCCAGTCGAAAGAGCGCGTCACCGCCTTCTTCCAGAAGTGATAAAGCCGCTCGCGACTCTCTTCATCCATCTTCGGCTCCCACGTCTGATCAACCGACCAATTGGCGACGAGTTCGTCGGTGTTCTGGAAGAAGCCGACCGCCAATCCGGCGGCATAGGCGGCGCCGAGAGCGGTGGTCTCCTTTATCATCGGACGAACCACCGGCTTCGCGAGGATGTCGGACTGGAATTGCATCAGCAGATCGTTCATCACCATGCCACCGTCAGCGCGCAGGACATCGAGTGTAATGCCGGAGTCCCTGGCCATCGCGTCGACCACCGCTCGTACCTGGAACGCGGTGGCCTCGAGCACGGCGCGGGCGATGTGTCCTTTGTTCACGTAGCGGGTCAATCCGGCGATGACGCCGCGCGCGTCGTCCTTCCAGTAGGGCGCGTACAAGCCAGAAAAGGCGGGAACGAAGTAGACGCCGCCGTTGTCATTTACGGTTCGGGCGAGTGCCTCAATGTCCGAACTCTTTTCAATGAGTCCGAGATTATCGCGGAGCCATTGCACCAAGGCGCCCGTGATGGCGACGCTCCCTTCCAGGGCATAGCATGCCGGCTTCCCGCCGAACTTATACGCCAGCGTGGTCAGCAGGCCGAAGTTCGAGAGCACCGCCTTTTCCCCGGTATTCATCAGCATGAAGCAGCCGGTGCCGTAGGTGTTCTTGGCTTCTCCGGGCTTGAAGCAAGCCTGACCAACCAGCGCGGCCTGCTGATCGCCGAGGTCGCCGGCGATCGCAACTCCCTCGACCGCCCGCAGTTTCGCAGTGCCATACACTTCGCTGCTGGAAACAATCTTCGGCAACATCACGATCGGAATGCCGAAGTCTTTTAGAATCGCCCGATCCCATTCCAGGGTGCGGAGATTCATCAGTTGTGTGCGGCTGGCATTGGTCACGTCGGTCACGTGGACGCCGCCCTGCGGTCCACCGGTGAGTTGCCAGATCAGCAAAGTATCGATATTGCCAAACAGCAGATCGCCGGCTTCGGCTTGTGCGCGTGCGCCCGCAACTTCTTCGAGAATCCACCGAATCTTGAGGCCACTGAAATAGGTAGCGAGCGGAAGGCCGGTCCTGGCGCGATAGCGGTCCTGTCCGCCACGCGCAGCGAACTCGGCTACGGCGGGAGCAACGCGCGTGTCCTGCCAGACAATCGCGTTGTGCACCGGCTTTCCACTTTTCTTGTGCCAGACGACCGTGGTTTCGCGCTGGTTAGTGATCCCGATCGCGGCCAGATCTTCCGGCCGCAGCCCGCGTGCTTCCATTGCTTCTTGAATCACATCATGCGTGCGACGCCAGATTTCTTCTGGATCGTGCTCGACCCATCCCGCTCTGGGATAGATCTGCTCGTGCTCCCTTTGAGCTGTGCTCACAATCCGTCCGGAACGATCGAACACGATGAAGCGCGAGCTTGTCGTTCCCTGATCAAGGGCGCCAATGTACTTTGCCATCGTTGTCCCTCCTCTATAGACAGCGGTTTGTCCCTCGGCGGTTTCCATTATGTCCGAGTCCGCATCGAGCAAAGACCGGTCAGCACGCCGATGCGCAGGTTGTCCGGGCTTATGGCATGAAGCTGCTAGCGGTGGAGTGAACGCGGCAGGGATTGTCCGGAAGTCCAAGAAAAGAAATGGCTCCTCAGGTAGGACTCGAACCACACCCAGAGATTCCGACCGCCGAAACAATCGTACTTAAATTTCTCAAGAATACAAGCAAAACCAATGCTGACACGGGTTTTGACGATGTTGCCGATCTTCCGCAACAAACGCAGAAAACCTCTCCATTCGCAGATCGGCAGTACAAAAGCAGTACATTTTTCTAGCTCGAAATTGGCGCTGTGGCTCCGCGCGTGTGCTTCAAGCTCGCACGCTCGACCACTCCCCGACCTTCGTGACGCGCACGCTCCCGTCCGGCAGCCCGCGCACTGACACTCTGTCCAGCCGAGCAGCCGCGTACAAGCCCGAACGAAATCGGTTGCGGCTCCGCTCATCGGTTCCGATGCCCCGAACATCAAAGTGCTGACCTACTTTGAGCCTGTGAACGCGATCCGCAATCTTGCGGTACGTACCCGGTTGCTCGACTCGTGGACGCAGATAGGCGTGCCGCAGCACGATGCAGCGCGTATTTCCGCAGGAGGCATCCACAACCTGACCCGCTGGAACTGAACCGTGGGCGTCGATCCAGTTGCGACGACGACGACCAAACGCGGTGGATGTGTTGGCGATCTCCTCGCAATCGCCTCGTTGCTTCGTTGGTGAGAACTTTCCCATCGCGAGCCAACTGTAGGTGCAGAGTTCCTCGCGGGGAATTTTATCAATATTGGTGCTCTGAAAAGCCGCTTTGGGGCGATTCGGCCGCCCCGATAGGCTTCAGGTCTCCTCGGCGTTTCACAGGTCAAAAACAGCCTTTGTGACCACACCAGCGACCGTGTACGGGAGTTGTTGTGCGAGTTCAAACACTCTCTGGCACAGAGCACCACCAGCGTCACGAGCCTTCAGGACTTCAGAGAGTTCGGCCAAAGTGAATCCGATCCGAAGTGCCCTCTGGACGACTCGAACCCGTTCGACCGCACTCTGGGGATAGACCCGGTAGCCTGATGTGCTTCGCACCGCCTTTGGCAAGACGCCGATTCGCTCGTAATGTCGAATCGTGTCCGCACTCACTCCCGTCGCCTTCGCCAGTTCGCCGGAGTGAAAGGTCGCATCTGATCGTTGCACCATGACGAGTATCAACCCTTGAATGCATTCCAATATCAAGGATTACTTTCGGACAACCACGATGACACACCGATCTATAATCCTTCGATGTGCGGACGCTAAAGCGGTGATTGATGGAGGGTCGTTATGTCAGTGTGTGGCCGAGAATTTCTGATCGTTGACGACATGCTGGAGGCCTCATGAGTTTCATCATCACACCAGTCAGCCGTGAGACCACCGTTCAGGTCTCCGACACCCGTCTGACTTTCTTCAGAGGCCAAGCGGTTCTAACAGAGACTCAGCGAAAAACGCTGGTTGTGCTGGGGAAGCAGGCACGCTTTGTTGTGGGCTGGATCGGGTTTGCCGCTGATGAAACGTTCAGCCATAACACCGGAGACTGGCTGTACGAAACACTCCGCAATATGGACGCTGTGGAATTGACGGTTGACGACATCGCACGCCGTCTTGAATTGTCAGCGACGACCGATCTCGCCGATCTCAAAGCCGATGACAAACGCCTCGCTTTCGTTATGGCAGGTTGGCAGGATTCCGAGCCTTTCGTCGCCACAGTCTCGAACTATCTCACTGTCACCAACAAACGCTCACCTGAAACGGACAGCAAAACGCACCACATTCCCTCTATCACCGAAGCGCCCATCGCCGCCTCAATTTTTAAGGGAGATATTCAGCGTTACGCCAAGAAGACAGACCGAGACTACATAGTGAACGTCGCGGGCGATTTCAAGCCGGAGAAGTTGGAGTCGGCATTCATGGGGCTGGAAACGCTAATGAAGAAGCGTGTGCCCGCCTCGGAAATTGCAGGTGCTTGTAGGCGGATTGCTCTCGAAGCGTCGAATCACACCAAGACTATCGGACACAACCTGATAGGAG
>JBASRS010000075.1:0-7191 GCA_049273945.1 Terriglobales bacterium
GTTTCGGGAAGGGCACGGCTTCCAGCCGTGCCGTACAAGCCCCATTAAAGACTGGGCTTCAGCCCCTGGGGTCGCGGCTTTGCGAAGGGCACGGCTTCGGGAAGGGCACGGCTTCCAGCCGTGCCGTACAAGCCCCATTAAAGACTGGGCTTCAGCCCCTGGGGGCAGCTTTCCGACGGTCAAACAGGACGTGCGCCCGCCCCCTCCACCCAGCACACGTCCCAATACTTCCCAAACTTCCGCCCATTCTCCGAGAACACGCCGACCACTTTGAACCCAAACCGCTCATGGAGCGCCGCCGTCGCCGGATTCGGCAACGCGTATCCCGCCACATAGCGATGGATATCCTCGCCGCGCAACGCCTCAAACAGCGCCGCATACAGACGCCTCCCAATCCCCTTCCCCACCGCCTCCGGCGCGCAATAGACCGTCGTCTCCACCGTCGTCTCGTACCCCGCCTTCGGACGAAACCGCATCGACCCGGCATACCCCACCACGCCCGCATCCCCCTCGGCGACCAGCAGCCGATACCGTCCCGCCTTCCCAAACTGCCCAAACCACGCCTCCCGTCGCTCGACCGTATAAGGCTCGACGTCGAACGTCACCGGAGTATTCAGCACGTAGTAGTTGTAGATCTCCGTCAGCCGCGTCAAGTCTGCGCACCCCGCCGCCCGGATACGAATCTCCGCCATGCAGGCCCCCTTTGCGACATCTTACCGGGTGGAGCGGGCGCGCGGTGCGGCCATCCTGGGTAATCTACTTCGCTAATAGGGCACGGACATAGTTTCGGGTTAAGGTAAATTGTCAATCACCTATATTCCATTGGGTGGCAGTAACGGGGGCATTCGGTAATGCAGTTGCCTCTACCCATGAGCGAAGTTGTCAGGCTCGAAGCCCTCAGAAGCTATGGGATCCTGGACACGCCTGCTGAACAAGCTTTCGACGATCTCGCCCGGCTGGCCGCTTACATCTGCGGAACTCCCATCGCTTTGATCGGCTTCACGGATTTGGCCCGGCAATGGTTCAAGTCGCGGGTCGGCTGGGACGTGCCGGATGTCCCGCGAGAGATGTGGTTCTCCACCCACACAATTCCCAAGGCCGACGTGCTGGTCGTGTCTGACACCCTGGAAGACCCCCAAGAGTTTGCAACATGTCCCCTGGCGACACACGGCGGCATTCGCTTCTACGCCGGAGCGTCGCTGATCTCAGGGGAAGGATATGCGCTGGGAACGCTTTGTGTGATGGACTCTGTTCCGCGCGGGCTGACGGAGGAACAGACCGATGCGTTGCGCAGCCTCGCCCGTCAGGTGATGACTCACCTCGAATCACGTCGGCGGTCGTTATCCCAGATTTTCTCACAAGCTGCGTCCACCGAGATGCCAGACACTAATGGCGCTAACGGAGTCTGGCGGGAGTCAGAAGGGTTTTATTGCAGAGTCGCAGAGACTGCCTCGGATGCCATCATTGTGATCGATGAGGACAGCAAGATTCTATTTGTGAACCGTTCGACGGAGAGGGTATTCGGCTACCTGGGGGAGGAGTTACGAGGACAGCATCTGACCATGCTGATGCCCGATTATCTCCGGCAAATTCACCAGCAGGCCATCAAAAAATATGTCCAAACCGGGGAGAAACACTTCTCTTGGGACGGCGTAGAGCTCCCTGGGCTGCACAAGAGCGGCAAGGAGATTTGGCTGGAAATCTGCTTTTCCGAATTTATTCGCGATGGCAAGCGTACTTTCACCGGCATGTGTCGTGACGTCACCGGGCGCAAACGGCTGGAAAGCGAACAGTCCCGGCTGGCCGCCATTGTCGAATCGTCCTACGACGCCATCATCGGCAAGAATCTGGATGGGATCATCACGAGTTGGAACAAGGGGGCCGAGCGAATCTATGGGTATAGTGCCGAAGAGGTCATCGGCAAGCCTGTGGCTATCCTTTTCCCTGCGGACCGCCCCGACGAACTTCCCCGGATTATGGAAACAGTCAAGAGTGGTGAGGGAAGCGAGCTCTACGAAACGATACGAGTTAAGAAGAATGGCGAACGCATTCACATCTCACTGACGGTTTCGCCCATCCGCGACCAGGCCGGGAGAATTGTAGGTGCCTCGACCGTCGGGCGAGATGTTACCGAACAGCGCGCCCTGGAAGTACAATTGCGACAAGCACAGAAGATCGAGGCTGTGGGCCAGCTGGCGGGAGGCATCGCCCACGAGTTCAACAATTTCTTAGGAGTCGTTCTCGGTTATAACGAGCTTCTGTCCGAGGAAGCACGGGAGAACGAACGCCTGCGCCAGTACATCGCCGAGATTAAAGCCGCTACCCAACGTGCCGCTTCGCTCACCCACCAGCTCCTTGCCTTCAGCCGCAAGCAGGTACTGGAACCACAGGTCTTGGACCTCAACCAGGCTATCTGGGAAACCCACCAACTGCTCCGCCGTTTGGTACCCGCCAATATCGATGTTGTTCCGCTGCTGGCACCCATCATCGGACGCGTGAAGGTAGACCCAGGTCAGGTTCAGCAAATTCTTATCAACCTCGTCGTCAATGCGCGCGACGCCATGCCCGAGGGCGGCAAGGTGGTCATTGAGACTGCCGATGTCGAACTGGATGAAGAGTACGCCAGTCATCTTGTGGGTCTCAGGCCAGGCAGCTATGTCCTGTTGTCCGTCAGCGACACTGGCCAGGGGATGGACGCGGAGACACTCTCGCATGTCTTTGAGCCGTTCTTCACCACTAAGGAACCCGGGAAAGGGACAGGGCTGGGCCTTTCGACCACGTATGGTATCGCCAAGCAGAGCGGCGGTCATACCACTGTAGAGAGCACTTTCGGAAAAGGCACGATATTCCGCATCTACCTGCCTCGGGTTCAAGCCATAGTGGAGGAAGTCAATGTGAAACCACCGTCCGTAACACACCCAGGCGAGAACGAGACGATACTAGTCGTGGAAGACGAAACGGCGCTTCGAAGGCTGCTCTGCGCGTCCCTCGAAAGGCGCGGTTACAAGGTGCTTGCCGCAAAAGATGGTGCCGAGGCCATCGAGATTTTCCGGCAACAAAGGGACCAGATCCATCTTGTGGTGAGCGATATCATGATGCCGCACGTCGACGGCTTTGAGCTCAAGCAACGCCTCGTGGCCTTGCACTCAGATGTGAAGTTCGTTTTTATGTCTGGCTACTCCGAAGAGATCATGGAGAAACGCCAAACGTTCTTACAAGGGTGCGCCTTCCTGGAAAAGCCCTTTCTTCCCGATGAACTGGCAGGCAAGGTCCGAGAGCTCCTGAAAGCAGAAGCTGTCGCGTGAAACTGCCCCGGCTGCTGTGTTGGGAGACCGTGTGAAATCCTTGGTACCAGGCCGCTGAGTGGCCCAGGACACTCGTACAGCTTAGGCGCCGCTCTGCATTGACCGGAACCCCTAATTCCGCCAGCAAGCATGAGTTCAGGTACTGCGGAATTCGAAATCCAGCGGTACCTGGAGGGTTCAGAATTTCAAGGAGGAACCTGGAGGTGATCTCATGGGCCAGACTCCTCAACGGACTTGCCATGCTCTTCGGGATAGAGCTTCTGCGCACATGAAGGACAAATGCCGTGCGTAAAATCTGCCTCGGAATGGTGGCGAATGTAGCTCTCCATGTGGTTCCAGTAACCCTTGTCGTCGCGGATCTTTTTGCACACGCTGCAAATCGGTAGCAAGCCCTTCAGGGTCTTGATCCTGCTCAGCGCTCCCTGAAGGTCTAAGACCAGTTTTTCCAGGTTGACCTCCGCCCGCTTGCGTTCCGAGACCACGGTCGCGAGTGCCAGGATCATCACCGAAGTGACACCCATGAATGCCTGCAACAAGATTAGGGATTCGTTCTGCCTCGGCTGCACAAAGGGGCCAAAACCCCGGAGCGTGCCCCATATGGCGATCCCGGAGAGCAAAAAGATCGCCGTCGCCGCTTCGCGTTGCCCAAACCGGAATGCCGCCCAGATGAGGATCGGAAAACACAGGAACTCTAGCGGATAATTCGTCATCCCGGAGGGAAACACCCCGCCGAATACAACTTGGCCCATCAAGAACAGACAAAGCAGCAGGAGCGCAAACTCCAGCAGCCGCCACTTGCTCCATGCAACGCGAACACTCAAAGCCCATAGGATCAACAAAGGCGCCACCACCAGATCGCCCCCTGCATCCCCGAGCCACCACGTCAACCAAATGGCGCGGTAGTCAGACCACTTCGCAAGACCGCCGATCGCGAGGCTGGTGACACCGCAGGTGGCGCTCACCATCGTACTGACCATAGCGGCCAGCAACGCAAACTTGAATACGTTCTGGGTGCGATCGAAAATCTTGCGCCCACCTGCGAATCGGTTGACGAGGTAAGCGCCGAGCATTGCTTCCAGCGTGTTTCCAACGGCAATACTGACAGAGGTGGCCACTGAACCCGCGGTTGCGAGGTTCGTCAGGAATGCTCCCACGAAAATGCCAGGCCAAACCCAATAGCCGGTGACGAGGACAGCCGCCAACGCGATGCCGGTGGGTGGCCAAACTGCGGTTGCGCTGGCATTGGCGAAGGCCAGCCTGAGCCCAAGTTTGCCTGCCAGGAGTAAACGACAGTTAAGATCGCAATGGTCGCCAGATTTCTGGAAAATCGGAATCTGGGTACCGGCTCTTCTCCCACCGTTCTCCTCCCCGCAATCAGCAAGGGAAACCAGTTCAGCCCGACCAGGAGTTCGTGGGAAGCATACCAATGCCGCCAGACAGTGTCCATGGACCACCGCCTCCCAATCCCCTCGCCCACCGTCTCCGGCGCGCAATAGACCGTCGTCTCCACCGTCGTTTCGTAACCCGGCTTCGGACGAAACCGCATCGTCCCGGCAGATCCCAGCGTTTGCGGTTTTAGAGGGAGTGAACGCGCTGGGCCTGAAGCACGTGTAGGGACGGGTCTCTGACCCGTCCAGCCGAGCGCAGCTCGGCAGCCCTCTGTGGAGACATAGCCCTGTCCAGCTCTTGCCGAAGCCCCGAGCGAAGCCGAAGGGGAAGCCGAAGCGTGCCGAACGAAGCAGCTTTGAGGGGGCGCGCCTTCAGAGCCTGCACTGAGCGAAGCCGAAGTGCGCGCCGTCCGCCTTGGATTTTGGGTGGCGCAGGGCTTCAGCCCTGCATGGAAGCGGTTCTGTGGAAGGGCACGACTTCAGTCAAGATTATTTACTTGACTAAAGAAGGAGTCGTGCCCAATGATTACCCATGAGCCGCCTTTTCGGCCCCATACCAAGCGGCTGCCAAAGAGGAAAGCCGTGACCATTATTGCTGGATTCCGATGTGAAGACGGAATCGTGTTATGTGCGGACTCGCAAGAAACCTTAGGAACTGCCAAACGTAGCGTTCCCAAGCTCAGATTTGAACCTCGTAATCCGATAACTGGAATTGAGGATAATTTTAGTAATCTCGCTGCTGCATTTTGTGGAGCAGGTGATGGTCCGTTTATAGACAAATTGGTAGAGGAATCGTGGAAGGCCGCCAAGAACGGATTATCGCTGGATGAGGTCTGTGCCTCCATCGAAGCTACCATTAAGAACACCTACCGAGAGTTTGGCGAGATATATCAGAGGGGAGAGTGCCCAGAGGTACAGCTTATTTACGGCGCGAAGATGAACGGAGAGAGCAGATTATTCTCCGCCATGGGGCCAATTGTTGTTGAGAAATTCGAGTTTGATACTGGCGGCGTGGGTCATTACATGGCAGATTTCCTCGCATCAAAGCTGCATGACAATGAGTTGACGGTGAGACAAGTAACGATTTTGGCGGCCTATGTCTTAATGGAGGCTACCGAGCATGTCGATGGGTGTGGTGGAGACAACCAGATCGCTGTTCTTAGGAATAGCGAGTCTAGTGGTACCGTGTCCGAAACAAAATTGTATGACGTTAGAGATTTGATCAAATTTGCGGACTGGGCGGCGGGAGCAATTGTGTTGGCGATCTCTGACATGGACAAAGATGACATGGAGCTAAAGGATGAGGTAGAGCGAGAACTGCAACTCCTCCAAACCACTCGCGACCACATTCGCCATCAACAGCGGAATAAATACGCCCCTGAATACCTGAAAACACTTGACTATCTTGGCCTTCCGATCAAGCAGTCAATTTCTCAAACGTCAAAACTGGAGCCGTAACCATATGACGCAGAGTGTCGAGGAACAAGTTGGCGTTCTTCCGGCGATTGAATCGGAAAGTCATTTCGTCGAGATAGGCCGCCAGATGCTTTGCGGAGATGCGATGCCACGTTCCAATGATTCCGCGCTTGAGAAGCGAAAAAGAATTCTCGACCGTGTTGGTATGAATGTCGCCGTCAACGTAGACCTTGGATTTGTGCTTGATGGTCTTGTGCCGATCCGACAATGCAAGGGATTTCATGGCCGTGGGATAGGCGTTGAATTCATCGGTCATGATTACGTCTACATCGGCGCTGACGTTCTCGCGGATGAACTTTGCCAGCGTCCCGGACTTGGCATCTTCAGCATGGAAGAAACGGAGATCGCCGCCGCGTTGCCGGATGCCGATTACGATTTGCTTTGTGCTCTTGCCGAATCCGGGCTTGCGCTGGTGACCGCGTTGGACTCCGCCGACATAGGTTTCGTCCACTTCGACGGTTCCTGTCATCATGGGCTGATCTACTTCCTTCATGGCTGCGCGGATGCGATGGCAGAGATACCAAGCGGTCTTGTAGCTGACTCCCAGAGTTCGCTTGACCTGATTTGCCGACATGCCCTTGCGTGCTTCACAGAGCAGCAGGGTGGCGAGAAACCACTTCTGCAAGGGAAGGTGGGAGTCGTTGAAAATCGTGGCGGCAGTTACGCTGAATTGATAGTCGCAGTCCTTACAGTAGAACAGTTGCTTTGCGGTCGCCAGTTCGATGGCGGGGCCTTTGCATCGCAGGCACTCAGGGCCATTGGGCCAGCGCAGGCGCACCAGCAGTTCTCGGCATCGGTCATCGGTATCAAACAGGTTTATAACGTCAACTAGAGTCATAGGGGCCTCATGGACGCAAAGCAAAAACGGGAAGCACTGAAAACGGTACCAACTAGGAAATTGCTGGCAAGCATTAAGAGGGATTTGCGGAAGGTCGCGCATGCTTCGCGATCCGCCGCTAACTCTAAGAAGAAGTAGCTCTTAACCAGCATGTAGACATAATGGGGCAGGAATGTACTTTTGT
>JBASRS010000007.1:0-60492 GCA_049273945.1 Terriglobales bacterium
CCCTTGCCCCTCGCGCACCCCCATCCCGGCTCAAACCGGAGATGGAAGCGATGTAGTTTGTCGTATTCTTACGTGAACGAAAGCAGGGGGCAGGTCACAGGATCACCGCATCGAAGGGAAACGTTAGGGCAACCGTGGCGTATCCCTCGAGCTTCTTTTGAATATCCTTGTTCAGTTCCGTCCCCCGGTCTATTTCCACCATACAGGTAGAGGTGCGGTCCGTGACTACGGAGAATGCGGCATCCGGTATCACCGGGTATTTCCAGCCTAAGGCGGAGAGCTCCCAATGGGCGTAGAAGAATCGTATGTTGGCACCACTGCTCTCTACCGCGACCCGGACATCATTGATGGCTGTAAGGTGTTCCAGGTGTTCCGGCACGGTACGGTATTTTTGAATGCCGGGACGGGTGAGGCACACTACGTTGATGCCAGCATCATCCAGGGTATGGAACGAATCGATGAAGTACCGGGTCTGTACCGCTTTGAGGTATTGCGCCTCCACAAGTTTGCGCAGGCGTTTGCGGACGGCATCCAGGGTCTTGTCTTTGAAGAATAGGGCATGGATCTGACTCGTGGTGAGCCACTCGGCGTCCGCGCATTTGCCGAGGATGCGCTTATCTCTCGTTGTTAACTTCACCATAGGGAGTCTCCGGTAGTTTCGTGGTGAGTCCGCAGCCGTAGCAACGCGCCATGCGCGGCAGGCGGCCGCAGATCGGGCAATACCGCAAGAGATGTCCGCGGTAGGTGTACGTACAGGAACATTTCCAAATGCCGACGAGGAAGATCGGGCGACCACACCGGCAGCGGATCGCTGGTGCGGAAGCTATGCGCAGGAACTGGATGTGAGATCGCAGCCGCCAGGCTCCTTTGAGGACCAGGATGGGGCTTGCAAGGAGGGTAAGGCCGATATATCGAATCTGGTCTTTCATACGTACGCCTCTTCCTTTTTCTGATAGTTCTCGGTAAGCACCGCGTCCAGGTCTTCTTGGGTCTTGCCCTCCACACGCGTGGCTCGCGCCTGGGTGAGTCCGGCGTGCTGGGGTCGCGAGACGCGTTGTCCGAAGGATGGGTCGCCCCTCAGCGCCTCCACCACCTCGCGGAAAGAGGCACCCGTCGGGATATGGATCGGGGGCGTGCGCAAGCGGATGGCGTAGGGACTGCGGGTCTTCAGCCACAGATAGCCTTCGCGATCCGGCAGGCTCGCGATAGAGGCGTGCGCCAGGGAACGCTCTTCTTCCGCGCTGTAGATCGCGGCTTCCCGGAAGGGGTGTGTTTCCGGCCGACGGAGGCGATGGGTGAGCGGCAAGGCGGGTTTGAGGAACGCGGCGTCATTGGGCGAACCCCGTAGGGTGAGCGACCAGCGCATGTTGGTGTGCAGCATCTCCAGGATCCGTCCGTCCGGTACGGCGGTGGACAGGTTTTGGCAGAGCAGATGGAAGAAGGACCCGTAGGCCCGCGCCATGTTCAAGAGATCCGGCATGTTCTCCTGCTGCTGCTTGGTCAGGAAAAAATTCTGCGCTTCGTCCGCCACCCAGACATACGTTACCGGGGGATTCACGGGGCGGGCAAAGATGGATTGCCGGATGTCGGCAAGGACCAGTCCCTGCAGGAGCAGCCGCACGCCGCGGGAAATGGTAGGGCCGGAACAGTTGATGAGTACGATCTTGCCTTCGTTTTGCAGGCTGCGGAAATCCGGGGCGGTCTCACCGGCGAGCGCCAGTTTCACGCCTTCCGAGGCAAAGAGCGACTCCATGCGCGCCCGCAGGGCTTCCTTCGTCTGTTTGCCTTCCATCGCAAAGTGGCGGGTGAAGTAGGTGCGCACTTCTTCGTTGGGACACTTCGCCACCAGTTTCTGCCGGAAATCCTCGTCCCCAAGCACATGGTTCAAGTAAGTGAGGGGCAGTCCCGCACTCGAGAGCAACACCAGGATCTGCTTCAAGACATTGGCGCCTCGCAGGGATAACTTCTCGCTCGCAGGCAAGAGGTCGCGCAGCGTCTCCAGACGGTTGGTGATGAAATAGTCTTCTTCGGCGTACGGCCAGCGCGCCAGGATGTTGTAGGAGGAGAGCGCCTCGCGGTTGGAAAAGTCAATGACCACGATGCGTTCTAGCAACTGCTCCCGTTCGCGGGGCGGCAACTGGTTCGCTCTCCAAGCAAGCAGCCAGAGCGCCCGGTCGAACAGTTCTCCTTTGGGATCGATGACACCGAAAGCCAAGGTCCGCGTTTGCGGCAGGAGTCGCACCAGGCGTTCGAGCATGAGGAGGGAAGCCATGGTCTTGCCGGCACCCATGCCGCCAGTCACCAGGCCGACGGCATGGACCAGATCCGAGAGCGGCACGCGCACGTCCTCGCCCCACGGAGTCCTGCCGAAGTACACCGTGGGCCCCGGCATGGTCGCGAGAGTCCGTAGTACCCGGGACGTGGCGTCTCGCGACGCGCGCAGCGGTGCCGCGGCAAGCTGTTGGAGATACCGGGCGGTCGAGCGTTCCAGGTCTTTGCCGGCGAATTTTTCAAGCAGCCACATGCTTTTCATTGGTTAGACATCCTCCAAATCTGTCGGCAGTACGGGTGTGCGTTCAGCTCCGCCCCCATGCTGCGTCCGTCGCGAGCGCGTTCGTCCGCCTTCCCGTAGGGCACAGGCGACCAGACTTACCAGGGCAAGTCCCATGACTACAGCAAGCCCCGGTACGGCTCTTATCAGGACCTGGAGCAACACGGGCAGGAGCAATAGGGCGAGCAGTCCCACGCAAAGTTTCGCAGCTCGGCGGATCATGTGTTCGGGTCTCGCAAAATCGTCGATGCGCATATGTTTGTTTTTCTCCATTCTCGAGGAGCTCGGCTCCTCTCTTTCGCTGTTGAGTGATTCAGTCCCTCTCCTAGACGCCTCGCTGCCCTTCGAGGTGATGGATTGTTTTTCGGGGCATCACAATTTTTTGGTATTCATGTGAGGGCAATTACAGAGACGCCCGCGTCGGGAAGAATTTCACACAGGGGTTTAAAAGTTCTTAAGACTGGGGGGCGGCGGCGCAGGCGAGGATCTACGCGCCTGTCAGTATCCAATCGATCGACTTACCCGAGAATTTTTTAAGTTTGAGAAGGATCTCCACGGTGGGCGTGCTTTGACCTAGTTCATATTTCGACAGTTGCGCCTGGCTGATGCCCAGGATCTTGGCAAACTCGCCTTGCGTCAGGTCGAAGCCCCGGATCTCTCTGATTCTACGGGCAATAGAGGCGAGGCTCGGGGTGGACGGGGATTGCACGCGGTGGGTATTTTTCGCCAAAGTTGTATGTTACTCGTTATACGAGTAGACTATTCCTTCCATGAGAGACGCCGCAGCCACCATTGATATATACCGCCAGTGCCGTCCGCGGATCAATGCGGTCGCGACAAGCGGAAGATCATCAGTCAACAACCCATCGAGACGTCCAGGGAGCTAGGAGGATTCGAGACATGCCCGGATTGAACGTGCGCGGAGACCGGCACTTGAATTTCACCCCTACCGAAGCGGCCGCATGGCTGGGGGAAGTTCGGCATCACGCGCCTCGTGTGGACCACAACAATGATGCCATGGTCGGAGTGTTCGGCGTCGTGGTGCTCGTGGTCATCCTTACGATCATCGGTGCCGTATTCCACGGATCGACCCCAACACAAAAGGCGTCGAACGCATCCGGAACTTCCGTCCAACCGAGGAAGGCCGTCACTAAAAGGACATCAAGGGTACGTGCACCTCGCGCCGAAGCTACTTTGCAGAACATTCCGTCGCCGATAGCGACTTCGCAGGATAGTGCTTCGCCCGTAACCTACATGCCGGCCGGCTGGTTCTACGGCCGCTTGCAGGGAGAACTGCTGTTGAGAAATAAAGAGGGCGGGAGCATGGGCGGGCTACCGGACGGCACCATGTTTTTCGGAACGACGTTGGCAGGCGCGGTCCAGATCATTGTCGCTGCCGACGGCAGCTATTGGGGCTTCGGCGAGCTGAAGTCGCCGGAAAGTGCTCCGCCGGTCCCGATCACGCCGGAATTTGAAAAAGCCGCCGGCCTCATCGGACAGCTCGAAGCATTCGGCATTGCAAAAGTCTTCTCTATATATAACAGCCACGAGCTGGGGGAGGCGTACCTTCCCGCCACCTGGTCGATGGGCTGCCTCGCACAAGACCAGCCGCTCTTCGACAGTATCAACGGTACTCGAATCGGAACGATCAAGAAGGGCACGCGTCTCCTTTACCAGATTGAGAACCTTGGAGACTGGCGGCTGGTTGTGGCAGCCGACGGCAGTTTTTCTGGGTATACGTGTATTCGTCCGTTGAACGGCGTACCGGAGCGTACTCCGATGCGACCGGAATATAGAGGGGGCGTGGCCCTCATTCACCGTCTGGAAAGCGGGTACTCGCCTCGGGCGTTTGCGAACGCCCAGACTCCATGGGCGTACGGCCCAGAGGAACAATGACCGCAGGAGCCCTTACGCCTGACATTTCTAAACATTTTTTAAAAAGACGATCACGGCGAGCATGTGCCAGGCGTCCTGGTCGGAAGAGAGGAGGTGGTGCCATATGACGATCCCATCGATCTTTGCCAAAAAGAACGATGACCGGCAGGTCCCCGAGATCGAAGTCAAAGGCGACGAGGTCACGCTCGTCGGCAAAGACGACGATGCGGCAGACCGCACGGTGAAGATGCCCAAAACCAAATTCGCCTAAAGCGGTTTTGGGTTCGCACGGAACCGGGGGGCTTCAAGCCCCCCATTTTTTACGAAAGGAGTTGCGGGTAGATATGCAAATCGACAGGTTACGGTACACGAAGGAATGGGAGCTCATGCGGAATGCCTTCCCGGAGTTCCGGGCGTTCGCCCGTCCGCCGCAGTTCGGCTGGGAAGGGTATCTCCGAGGTAAGAGAAGTGGCCAGCTGTATGGCGTCGTCCTCATCTCCACGGAGAGCACCTATCCGGCCAGTCGGCCCAAGGTCTTCATCACGCCCCGCTTTGGAGGCAATTGGCTCGTGGACGGAAGTTTGTGCATTGATAACCACCAGAGTCCCTGGGATCCGGGCCTCCACTCATTTGCAAATACACTCCTTCGCGTCATCGAGTACATGGAGAAAAACAATGCGTAGGCTCGTACTCTCCGACGGGATCTTTGAACGCATCAACGAGATCGTGCACGCGGTCGATGTCGAAACCGGCGTGCGGATCTTCGGCGATATCGGTAAGGACGGGTATGTCGTCCGGCACGTCGTGGGACCGGGCAAAGACGCCCTACAGGAGCCCTGTGACTACAGCTGCGACAACGACTACGCCGAAAAAGAGTACAACCGGCTGCTCAAGGTCGATCCGGCGCTCCAGTGGCTCGGGGAACTCCACGTCCACCCCAGCGGCTTTCCGTATCTCTCGCGGACGGATCGCCGGACAGCGCGGGACGTGCTCTGTAGCACGGAGGGCGTCATCCATCCTGCCGAATTCATCGTGGGCGTAATCCAGCGCACGGCCGGCCCCGATTTTGAAGTTTTCCCGGTTCTGTTTTCGAAAGCTAATTTGAAAGGAGAGACCCTTGGAGTTGACTATGGCAAACACCATCTTTGCGCGAAATCCGGACGAGCGGAACGCGCTATCGCAAAAGCATATCGCTATTGTCGGGTGTGGCAGTATCGGCGGTGCCCTCGCCGATATCGCCGCCCGGACGGGCCTGGGGACACTGACGCTCATCGACCCTGATGTCGTCGCGCCCGAAAACATCGGACGACATATCCTCACGACGCACAACGTCGGTCAGCGGAAAGTGGACGCGCTCGCATTGCATCTTAAGGCGATCAACCCCGAACTCGTCGTGAATCCCGTATGCGGCGAATTCTTGGGGGATCTCGCTGGAACGCCCGATCTCATCATTTCCGCGGTCGACAGCTTCCAGTGCGAGTCTTTGATCAACATCTACGCGCTGGGCGCAAAGGTGCCCGCGATCTATGCGGGCGTGTGGGGAGAAGCCAGCGTCGGCGAGCTTTATTATGTCGTTCCCGGCAAGACCCCGTGTTACCACTGTTTTGCCTCGTTTCGGAAAAACGCCGCCGAAGAACTGGCGACCGATCCTCGCAAGTACACGGATCCCAACTTCGACGATACGAAGGTGCCGGGTCGTCCCGGACTCTGGGCGCAAATTCTGGTCGTGTCGGGTCTGTGTTTTCAGCTCAGCCTCGGTCTTCTAGGGCTGCGGCCGCAACTCATCGATGAGGCACACACGCTCTGGCTCTTCAATATGACCGATTTCAATTCCTCCTTGCAGCCCCTCGCCGTGACCTTCGGCAAAACGGCACGGCGCGGGTGCGCGGTATGTGATCCGTCCCGGTTGGTTGATTTGGAAGTGGGTGTGCCGAGCGCGGTGTAAACGAGATGGTATCGCGCAGATATTTGTTATCATGCGCGGTCTTGACCGGACGTCTAGGTAGATGAGGAGCCGGGCTGATCCCGAGACGGATCACAATCCAACCCGGCTCCTCCAGGAGGTTCCAGTACTATGCCGCGACTGACCCCGTCAGAAGAAGTACAGGTCTTGCGGTTCTTTGAGCAAGCGTCTTACGACAAGGCCGAAACGATGCTGCACATCGTTTGCGACAAGATGCGGGAACGCAAGCCCGCATCTACGCGCGATGAGCGGTCTCCAGGGCGGAAAAATGTGAAGAGGGCGCGCGCCTCCCCTCAAAATGCCGAAGATCCCGCCGAGGCAACAAACACCCTCGACGGATAAAACGTTTTACGTATCAAGCTTGTCCCAGCGCTAGCCAAAGCCGAATGACAACCGTCGAGACGGTCTTACGGCTCTTGTTGACTGTGCATTGGGTCGAGGGAGGGGCGAATGCCACATCTCGGATCATCGACACTTCGCGTGTGCGGGATATTGGGATGAGGCGTACCGCCCCGTATTTTTGCAAGGACCAGAAACTGCCAAAAACTCCGCTATATAGAGTCTGTCCGAGAAATCTTCCTCCCGTAGCCCATTCTTAGGGAACCGTACCCAGGCCTTGAGCAACAGGGTCTTCTCGCGGGCGCTCATGAACTCTGCATCACGAAACGCCTACTGCTTCATAGAATCCGGAACGCAGCTGCTTAAAGGAGCAACGTTCCGGCACGTGCCACGAAATTGGTGAAAGTTAAATATCCTCTGCGTTCTGGTGAGGCGAATGGTACAGGTTCCAGGTCTAGTCAAATTGCGCAGTGCCCTTCCCCGTGAGGGTGTAGGCGGCGCCTGCGACGTTATGGACGACTAAATACCAGCGCATAGTGCCAAGATCCAGATCGCGGTGCTCTTCCTTGGTGTGCGTGAGCACGCCGCGCGCATAGACCTCGCCCTTATGGTCGCCAGCCCGGTAGATGATGGCCTCTCCTAGTTCATGGTGGCCATCCCGTCCGAGGATATGTTGCGTGGAATGTATCGCAATTCCTCGCTCCACGTCCCGCATCAGTTCGACTGACTTTGATAGCGGCATAGGAATTGCAAACCACTCACCCTGGCGACGGACGTCAAGACCTTTTTCCTCCGCCTTCCGAACAACCTGCGGCTTCAGGAAATTGAGCGCCTCATCGAGCGACTTTGGGGGGCTAGACGTCAGGAGTTCGGCAAGAAAGTACATGCCCGACCCCACCCCGGTTTCGTCCACTGCGGAGAGGTAGAAGCGGTCTTTGACTCGCACTACGCTGTCTCCGAGCGAATGGACTTGCCGGGTGACGTCGTGGCCATCCTCGTCCTTTTCAACCACGTCACGCCAACGCTCCCCGTTGCTCGATACGACTATTTCAACTTCCCGTTGCAGGTCCCGGATAGGAATCGGTTCTTCGTCCCAATCGTCCGCCTGACCATCCGTCCAAGCGGCAACAATCGAGTGGAAAGGAATCACACCGAAATGGCTGTGTGAGTGTTCGAGAGCTTTGAGAACATCCCACTGGTAATTGTCCATGGGTCGAGGTAGACGAGCACCGTTTGCCAGTATGCCGCCGTCTTCGAGCCGTACCGCAAGCGGAGCTTCCGTTCCAGCCGCAGCATCGTCCCATGTGTGATGTCCATATGGTCTGTAGTTCTCCGGAACCTTTGAGTAGAGCAGATCATCGCTCGCCTTCACGTAGGTTCCTTTGCTTCCGACTCCTGCCCGAATAAAATTCTCGATTACTTGCTCGTGCGTTTTCATACGTTTGAAAGTAGCCTGTCCCTGCCATTCGCCTCACCACAACGCAGATCTACATATTTCGCCGGTCCCCGCGCTGCCGAAGCTCATCTCACTACCGCTGGATGATGCCACCTCGGTTTCCTGAGTGTCCCGCGACGCCGCGGATGCCTGAGCGACCATCGGCGCAGTCTGCGTTCATACTTCACGATGACAAGTAGCATCGAGCATGCTGAAGCAGAAGCCGAGGAACTCAAGCTGCGTTAGCATCATGGTCTCCATAAAAAACCGGCAGCTCCTTGCATTACTGGCTCAAGGAAGCGCCGGCAGACGGGGATCGACGTGGCCGCACACCCGTTGGGTGATGCGACTACAGGCTAGGACGCCTGGAAGCCACTCATTTTGACGACAAAAAGATGAAAAAGAAAAAACCCTTCGGAAAAAAAGGACTTGCAGGAAGGCTTCGCGGGTAAACCAATACAGAGTGTCAATGGTGTGTGGGTAGTTTTCGACTTTCTGAACCGACCGGAGTTATTCTCTCCCGATTTCGTCCGCCACATCTTGTCCATGAAACGATGAGTTTGGTGGACAAAGGTACTGTTTTTCGGGCTGAGCGCCCTCCCATTTTCTGAGACAACCTGGGGTCGCTGTTCAGCGAAGGGCGTTAAAGCGTCGTTGTCAGTGCCCAGTCTGGCTTATGCAGCAACTACTGCAAAAGCACTTGCCACCTGACGAGTCTTGGAAGCAACAACCACTCGAGCAGCTGCTCTTTCCGTAGCAGACTCCGCTCGATTTGCTCCAGATAATATCGCCGTCTTTAGCGGCTAGGAGCTGGCTTCGCGTCGAGCGTCCAGTCATAGCTCCGTTGTGCATAACCCTCATTAACCCCACCGGCGTGTCCCATGCAACCGGTAAAGGGGTTCTCCCGAGCAGGAGAAGTCGAGGATATGCTCCCCGAAGTCTAGACGGAACTCGGTCTCGGACTTGCCGTTAACGTTCAAGGTAACGACCTGGCCTTCCACCGCTACGGAACAACTCGCTTTTGGAACTGTGTGAGTCACGTTGCTAGTTACGTTCACGGTCCAGACGTTTGCTCCCTTTCGTCTGGGCAACTCAATGGTGGTTCTCCACTCTGGATTGACACCTCCAAAGCCACCGTTAGCAGCAGCGCCACACACTCCTCCCACATCAGATCTAAGTTGCTCTGCAACACAAATCCCTGTTTGGATGCAATTGCTTCGGTAGATTGACGCAGGTCGGATAAAACCCGCTAGACTATAATTAGCTGCCGCGCCGCCCGGAACATTGTGCACCATCAACGATAAAGGGCTGCTAACCTAAAACCTTTTCCAATCCCCGCTAAGGTCGACCTCCGCGACCATGTGTTGGCCCAGACGCCGATAGCTCTCGAACTGCGATTCGGTAAACCACTGATTCGCTGTTGTGTCATGGGGGAAAGCGCTGTGCTCGAGCCTGTAATTCAAGATGTCCAAAGGCTCGCACGGCAGGTCTGCAAGATTTTGCCGTTTGATCGTGCCCGTCAACGAGGACTTGATGTACAGGATTTTTCCAGCCGATGGCTCGTCAGGTGTCTCGGGATAGCGTATCGTGCCGAGAACATGATGCGCCTTGCAACGACCGGTCTCCTTGTCGGGGCGGAGCGCCTCCAAATCCAGCGTGACCTCCACTCCAAAATCGATGCGGCATTTGCGGATGGCTGAAGCGATGCCTGCGAACATGTGCTCTTCGTCCTGTTCGGCGTCACAGATCACGATGCGATAGCACCTCCTCCGCACCAATTCATAGAGCCCCATGTTGTCGAAGTGCCCACCATCGCTGAGGTAAACGTACTTGGACTCGTCGTTCGCCATCCCCAGAAGCTCTTTGCTAAGCTCAAAGGGCGCGAAGCGAGGTGATGGCCACTCCGGCAACTCACTCGCTGGCCCCACGGCTCTCCCCGCCGGTGCGCAGGCCTAGGGCGGCCCGGCCGTCGGGACTTTCGCCGTAGGCCAGTTGGAGTAGCGCAAACTTCGACCTTCGCGGGTTGAACAGCCACCAGCCCAGCCGGACGTTGAACATTGTAAGAAGGAAAGCAATCGAAGGGTTGCGGTGCGCAAACAACAAGACCATGTCCATCCAGCTTTGCGCCGGTCTCTCCGTCTTTGTCTGCGACAATCTCGCTTTCCGGGGTGACATGATCGCGCTCAAACGCAAGCACACCTCCGGCCTTAATCTGCGAGTCGAACTTGCCGACCACAAATCAATAAAAACCACCCAACGCTACTTGGGTGTCTCAACCCGACTTCGCCGCGAAGCCGTGAATAGGTTAAGTTTTTGACGAAAGTTTGAATTGACTGTGATTAACGGGGACACACTAGGTACGCTCAGGTTTTGGGATGGAGACTCACAAGCTTTATGCCTAGTACCTGTTTTGCCGGTGAGTGCAACGAACTGGAATTGACTTGGAGGGAATCGCAGACTTCCCAGAACCGGACTTCTGAGCCAGAATAATCGTGGGCTGTCGGCCATGAACTCACTTTGGATGCATTGACTTCCTGAAATACCAACAGTATCGTTTGCCCGAAGCACTCGTGGATCCCGTGTCGGACTCTCCAAAGCTAGTTACCGAGCTCCTCATGAACTGGAGCAAAGGTGATCTGGAAGCGCGAGAAGCACTGATGCCTCTCGTGTACGACGAACTGCGCCGCCTCGCCGCCTCCTGCTTGCGTCGCGAGCGCCCCGATCACACGTTACAGCCTACGGCCCTGGTCAATGAAGCCTACTTGCGGTTGGTGGAGGAAAAAAATGTGAATTGGCAGAGCAGGAGTCATTTCTTCGGCGTGTCAGCCAAGCTAATGCGGCGAATTCTGGTGGACCACGCTCGCGCCCACCTCGCCGAGAAGCGAGGCAGCGGGATACCCAAGGTGGGTCTGACGGAAGCCATCGCGATGTCGAAAGAGCGCCCCGCTGAATTGCTGGCGTTGGACGAGAGCCTGACACGGCTGGCGGAGCTTGATCCGCAGCAAGCCCTCATCGTGGAACTGCGGATTTTTGCGGGGCTGACGGTGGAGGAAGCGGCGCGGCTGCTAAATATTTCCCCCGCCACAGTGAAACGCGATTGGTCGGTGGCAAAGGCCTGGCTGCTGCGCGAGGTTCAAAAGGCAGAGCCGTCGTGAATCCGGAACAATGGGAGCGGATCAAGGAAATCTTCGCTTCGGCGCTCGAGCGAGGTCCCGCGGAACGCGGCGAATTTCTGCGTCAGGCGTGCCGCGGCGAAGAGTCCATCCGCACGGAGCTGGAGTCGTTGTTGTCTTCCTACGATTCCGCGGGAACCGCAACCGCTAGCGCGCCGACAGCGGCTGGGGATGCCGAGGACTTGGCCGGCCAGAAGATTGGCCCCTACCAAGTGATTCGCCAAATCGGTGTCGGCGGAATGGGGGCTGTGTTTCTGGCGATGCGCGACGACGACGCCTACAACAAGCGCGTCGCGATCAAGCTCGTGCAAACGGGGATCGATAGGATGGAGATGGCGCGCCGGTTCCGTCATGAGCGCCAGATCCTGGCCGCGCTCGATCACCCCAACATTGCGCGCCTCGTGGATGGTGGCAGCACTCCGCGCGGTCTGCCGTACTTCGTCATGGATTATGTCGAAGGCACTCAGATCGACAAGTATTGTGACAGCCACAAGCTTTCTGTCAGCGAGCGGATCAAGTTGTTTCGGGACGTCTGCTCGGCGGTGCAGTATGTCCACCAGAATCTGGTGGTCCATCGCGATCTGAAACCCAGCAACATTCTCGTGACTGCCGAAGGCGTGCCGAAGCTTCTGGATTTCGGCATTGCCAAACTCATCAAGCCGGAGATGTTCACCAGTCTCGCCGATGCTACCATGGTCGAGTTCCGACTCATGACGCCCGGCTACGCGAGTCCGGAGCAGGTGCGGGGTGAACCGGTAACTACGGCCAGCGACGTCTATTCGCTGGGCGTGATTCTGTACGAACTGCTGACCTCGTACAGGCCTTACCGCTTGAAGACCGATTCTCCCAGTGAAGTCCTGCGGGCAGTTTGCGATCAGGAACCATACAAGCCGAGCGCGACGGCCACCAGCAATGAAGAAAGGAAGACCGGGGCGAAGACTGATCCGCAGGTCGTTGCGGAAAAACGTGCCACTGTGCCCGAGAGGCTGGGGCGGGAGTTGAGTGGCGACCTCGATACGATTGTGCTGAAAGCGCTCCGCAAAGAGCCGCAACGGCGGTATGTATCAGTGGAGCAGTTTTCGGAGGATTTGCGCCGCTATCTGGTGGGTTTACCGGTGTCTGCGCAACGGGACACTTGGAACTATCGTGCTGGAAAGTTTGTCCGGAGGCATAAGGCAGCTGTCGCGGCCGCAACCGTGGTGGCGGTATCACTGATTGCTGGCGTACTCACGACGACGTGGCAGGCCCGTATCGCGCGTGCGGAGCGGGCTAACGCACAACAACAATTCAACGACGTTCGCAAGCTGACCACGTCGTTTTTGTTCGAGTTCTACGGCGCAATTCAGAATCTGCCTGGCTCGACTCCGGCGCGACGGTTGCTGGTACAAAGAGCGCTGGAATATCTGAGCAAGCTCGCCCAACGCGCTCAGGGTGATCGCGGTTTGCAACGCGAACTGGCCGAGGCTTATCTGAAAGTTGGCGACGTGCAGGGCAATCCCTATGCGCCCAACCTGGGCGATACGCAAGGGGCGGCTGAGAGTTATGCGAAGGCTCTTGCAATCAGTCAGGCTCTGGTGAGCGCGGATACAACAGATTCGGAGGCGCAAGAATACCTGGGCCGGAGCTACAAGTCGCTAGGCGAGGTCTTGCCACTGCTCGGCAAACCCAGTGAGGCGGCTGTGAACCTGCGAAAGGCGACAGAGGTTTTCGAGTCTCTCGTTGCGACCAATGCGAGCGACGAAGCACTGCGCAGCGAACTGGCCAGCGCTTATCAGGTGTTGGGTGACCTGCAAGGCCATTCCGGCGTACAAAATCTGGGCGACCGCGCAGGCGCGTTGCGGAGTTACAGCAAAGGCCAAGCGATTTATGAAGCCCAGGCCGCTCGCGATCCGAACAACAAAGCGGCGCAACGGGGCGTGGCAGTACTGCGCATGAGAATCGGCGACCTGCTGCTGGCCAAGGATGACGTGCGGGGAGCAGTGAGCAACTTCCGCAGCGCGCTCGATATTCTGGAGAAACTTTCAACTGCGGATCCGGCCAATGCCGATGTCAGCCGCCTGCTCGCACTCGGCTATAAGAAGGTGGAAGGCGTGCAGGAAGTGAACGGCGATTCCAAGAACGCGCTGCAGTATTACCGCAAGGCAGCACGGATCAACGAGAGCTTGGTGAATGCCGATCCGACCAACGCCCAAGCCAGCATGAACTACATCGTCACGCTGCGCTATATCGGCGACCTGCTGTATAAAATGCGCGATCGCGCGGGGGCGCTGGCGGAGTATCAGAAGATTCTGGGGATACTGGAAAGACTCTCGACCGCGGAGCCAGAGAATGTCATGGTGCGGAACCGTTTTTCGGAGATGCTCATCGCGACTGCTGGATTGCTGATCGAGGGCAAGAGGTTGGCGGATGCGCGTGCGCTGACGGCGCGGGGCCTCGCCATTACGCGAGAACTGGCGAGCCGTCCCGATGCGACGCCGGACGACCTCAGTCAGTACGCGATGAATTTCCTGACCTGCGAACCAAAGGATCTGCGCGATCCGGCTGCCGCGTTGCGCTACGCGAAGAAATCAGTGGAACAGTCAGGGGCTACTGACAGCGACAATCTTGACATCCTGGCGCAGGCTTATTTTCAGAGTGGGGACCGGGCGCAGGCCATTGCCTTCGAAAAGAAGGCTTTGAGCTTGCTGCCGCCCGCTAGAGGCAACGAGGCTTCTCCGACCCGCCACCGGATTGAAACCCAACTGGCAAAGTTCAAAGCTGCGCGCAAGTGACTGGCGTCGGGGCTTGCCATCGCAGACCTCGCAGACGTCTTAAACCGCAGAGGGCACAAAGGCCTCGCCGAGGACGCAGAGAAAAATTCCTCTCTGCGCACTCGGCGGTCTAGGGTTTTTGCAATGTGTCGGTCGATGCCACTAACTCGATTCGGGTGCTAGTGGGTCGTCATCATCCGCCAGCCGCTGCTGTAGTCGGGGGGTGTGTCGGTCATCGTGCCCATAATGGAGCCGTCGGCACGAGTCCAGTAGTGGTTGTAGTCGTTGCTGACTGTGTGACTGGTGCCGGTATAGCTGTCGTTCGCGGTGACCGTGCCCCGCCGGACCTCGGCATCGCGCTGCATGGTGGCGTCGAGTGATTTGTTTCTCTTCTCCCATCCCGACATCACGTCAATCTGATCGTGCGAGGCCTGTTCGCGGGCATGCTGCGCGATGGAGGCGGCCATCTGCTGCTGGGCGCGGGTGACGGCGCCGGTGACATCCTTCGTCGCTTGGGCTTGCCGAGCTTCCCACTGCGGATTCATCTGCATGCTGCCCACAATGTTATTCAGGACGTATCGCGCAGAAGTGGCTTGGGAAGGATCGGCGACTGTGAAGCCGCTGAGTTCCAGCACAGCCCACACCTGCGCACCCGCCGGCGACCCCGCAAGTACGGTCGAAGCGCGGACGTAACCACTCTGGGCGCCGCAGCGGAAAGTTGCTTCTCCGACCCAGGCTTGTGCCTGAGCGCCTTGCGCTCTTCCGTAGTCCTGGGCCTTGGCAGTCAATTGCCGGGTGGCCTCGGGGACGACGTTCGAGGAGAGGATCTGCGCTACCGGGCAAAGATGGGAAACGTAACTCCGAGCGAATTGTTCTCCGCTCTGATAGCGCGCCACCAGAATTGGACCTCCCCAAGGCCCCTGCGTGGTCTGACCTTCGCGCACGCCGGCGTAGGCGAGCAACCGGTTCGGAACCTCGCGGGGGATGAGGTTGGGATCTCCGATGAATAGTTGAGTATGTCCGTCAGGCGAAGTGGCGCGAAGACTCTGGCGAGGATCGATGGCGGAGTTGCGCGTTGTGCCGCTGCTGACCTGCCATCCCTGGGGCACGTTCAGAGTAAAGGCTCCCTCGCGCGGATCGCGCCAGGGCACGAACATGACGATGGTGCCTTTGAGGGCCGCGCCAGGCGCAGTTGCGGGTTGTGAACTGGTTTGCGTGGCGGGCGACGCGGACATTACTTCACCATTCGGCGACGTCCAGTACAGATTCTGCGCAGGGGACTGTGCTTGCGCGTCGGCCTCTGTTGCCTGCGAGACCGAGGAGAGGGCGACCACGGGGTCGCTCTCCGACTGGCGGCCAGATGCCAAACCCAACGCCATCCCGCTCGCCCTAGACCATAGGGCGTTCTTGGCCTTTAGCCAGGAACGCTTTCTATTAGGTTGAGCGTCTGGGGTCTGAGCAGCCGAATCTGGCACCTTGGCGTCTTGCGGAGCGGTAGCCAATGCGACGGTCTGGGGAGGGGACGGAGTTCGCTTCGCGGTAACTGCAGCGAACATTGCACCCATAACGTTCGGAGTCACTCCATTTTTCTTCAGCTTGAGAAGCGATGAAGCTGAGATATCAAAGCTCGAACTCTGGGCACGGATGGCACTAACGATGGTGTTCTCGTCAAGTCCACCCTGCGCCATGGCGGCGACGTCATCGTTAGTGAGGGGCCGGGTGGCGGTCTGAGCGTTCAGATGTGCGGACCATAGAAGAGAAGAGGCCAGAATCGCCGAGGTTAGCATCTGTCGCAGCATTGGAGTGGCTCCTTAATTAGTTTGTTTCGCTTTCAACATTCATCGCGGAAAAAAAGGCGGGGAGGGCTCACGCATGAAGAAATGAAATGCGGGCAGCCGACTTCACGCGACGCCGTGCAGCGAAGTCATTGGGTGTCAATACTTTGGAGGCGCCCACGATCTGGCCTTGGCCGCGGCCCCATACTCTTCTTCTATCGCCCTTTTGCACCCTTGTGCTTAATAGCCAGACGCGCAGGATTAGGGGCGCGAGCAAACACAAATTCTCTCTGGTGAGCCCCTTTGCTTACGCATTCCGCGATGTTGGCTGTGGGCAAGAGAATCTGTCCTGTGGAGGCGGGCAATGAGGAATACCAATCACAACTTGGTTTCATTTGGCCGAGATGTTTTGGTTGCAACGCAGTCGGACCGATCCCTGCGCGGCAACTCGAGAATTCGAGATGGGTGCAATAGTACTCAGATGAGCTGCGGACTGGCCCGTTGGGTAGCGTTAGGTGGCAAATGCGGCTGGCTGGTTTCGTGGCTGAGAGGAGTGCTCTTCGCCGCAACGGGGGCTGGCGCGCAGGTGAGGGTGACAACCATTGCGGGTGGCGCCACCAACGAAGGGGGTCTGTCGATGCGTCGCTTATTTTTGATTGCCGTTCTGGTTCTCTCTTTGTTCGTGCTTATCGCGCCGGCCGACGCCCAGATCTCGTTTGTCGAGCCGCTCAAATCCTGGGTGACGCCTGGCTCGCAGGACGGCGCCTACGGCGTCGCCGTGGCCGACTTTGACCGGGATGGCAAGCCAGACGTCGCGTTCCTTCAGGTCACCAGCGGCGTGTACTACGTCTCGGTCATGCTGGGGAGCGGAAACGGGACCTTCGCGGCCCCGGTCAATGTATTCACGTTCCCGACCAACGACTACTCGCTGGGCATTCTGACCCGCGACTTCAACGGCGACGGCAAGATGGACATCGCCTTCACTGTGCCCCAGCTCAACGAGATTGTGGTCCTTCCCGGCAACGGCAACGGCACATTCGGCACGCCGATCATCACGCCGACGACACTGGCTCCCGGCTTCATGCAGACGGCCGATGTGAACGGTGACGGTAAGCTCGATCTCGTCATCGTCGATCAGTCGAGCAACATGGTCTCCGTCCTTTTCGGGAAAGGCGACGGCACGTTTCAGGCGCCAGTCGACTACGCGCTGGGAGGCGCCAACCCGCAGGACCTCGCCGTCGCCGATGTCAACCGGGACAACCACCCCGACATAGTGGTCGGCGACTACGATAGCGAGACGGTCAACGTCCTGCTGAACGATGGCACCGGCAAGTTTGCACCGGCTGCCGGTAGTCCGTTCAGTGTCGGTATGCAGGTCCTCGGCCTGGAAGTCGCGGACTTCAACGGCGACGGCAAGCCCGACGTTGCCACGGCCGGCTTCGGCAACTGCAGCCCAGGCCCAAGCACCATCCGGGTCAGCATCGGCAATGGCGACGGGACGTTCCAGGCCGCGCTCAAGGAGCAGTGCGTCAGCGGCGACGCCCCGGCCCGGCACTACAGTGACAACCAGCCGATCGACATCAACGGTGATGGCAAGTTCGACATCGTGTTCGGCGACGTGTTGAACAACGAGATCGACGTGGGTCTCGGCAACGGCGACGGCACCTTCACCCTGGCAGTGTATGTCGCGTCTCAGGGCCCGGTGGGAGTTGGTGTCTCTTTTGTGGACGGGGACGGGGTCGGCGACATCGCCGTGGCCGACTTCAACGGGGACGGCATGCCGGACCTGCTGGCCACCGAGTCCGGCAGGGCCAACCGGCAAGGGGGAATTTCTCTTCTCCCCGCTGTCCGACCCGGGGCGTTCGCGGCGCCCGGCGTGTTCCAGTCCGGGTTTAGTGGCGGGGGCTACCACTCCATAGCGGTCGGTGACTTCAATGGCGATGGCAAGCTCGACGTGGCCGATCTGGGAGGGGAAGGCAATGGAGGAGGCGCGAGCATCCTGCTTGGCAACGGCGACGGGACCTTCGGGCCGGCAACATCTACACCCGGCTGCGGCTGCAGCGGAGAGTTCTACAGCTGGCTCGACACCGCCAGCTTCCGGGCGAACGGCGTCCTCGACCTCCTCATCCTCGCCAATGACGGCGTACAAGGCGGACCCCCACCGCGCGTCATCGTGCAGTACGGCATCGGCGACGGGACCTTCGGAGGGGAGAGCCAGATCTACGCTGCTTCGAGTCCTGCTGATCCTTACTTTTTCCCAGTGGGCGCCGCCATCGGCGACGTCAACGGCGACGGCAGGCCCGACATCGTGGTCCTGTCCCTCGACGCCGCCCTTGGTGACCGGGTATACGTATTCGTCAACAATGGGAGCGGCGGCTTCGGCGCCCCGAACATCATTAACCTCGGAGCCGTCACAGGCAACGGCAATGACAGGGCCGTCGCCATCGGCGACTTCAACGGGGACGGCAAGCCGGACCTCATCGTCCACACGGTGGACCCAACCAACGCCGAACACATCTGGTTCCTTGCCGGCAACGGTGACGGCACCTTTGCCACCCCGGTCGATCGTGGCTCCTATGGCGATGCCACCCAGGGCATCGTTCGCTACGCCGCGGCCGACATGAACGGCGATGGCCACCTTGACCTGGTGGGGCTGGGCTTTGGCCACGGTGTCTTCGTTTCGCCCGGGAACGGTGACGGCACCTTCCAGGCCTCCCACGAGTACTCGGCCGACCAGGGTTACCTCACAGACATGGCGGTCGCGGACTTCGACGGCGATGGCAAGCCGGACGTGGCGGCAGTGGGTCGATGCTGCGGAGGACCGACTGGACCGCAGGGATTGGCCGTGCTGCGCAACAACGGTGACGGGACCTTGGCGGCTGCGCTGCACCCCTCCATCGGTGAAAACGGTCCCAGCGGCCTTGCGGTGGGCGATCTCAACGGGGACGGTCGTCCAGATTTCGTCGTGGTGATGGGATCGTCGTCCAACCTAATGGGCATCGCCGCCGTGCTCAATGGTGGAGGCCCGGCGGTCAAGCTCTCGCCGACTTCGCTGAGCTTCGGCAATCAGGTCATCAACACGACCAGCGTTGCCAAGACGGTAACGCTAACCAACACTGGCACAGCCGCGCTGAACATCAGCAGCATCACAACCAGCGGCGACTTCGCCATTTTCTCCAAAACGTGTGGCTCTACTTTGGCCGTGGGCGCGAAATGCAAGGTGAAAGTTACCTTCACTCCCACCGTGATTGGCAAGCTGACGGGAGCGCTCATCTTTACCGACAATGCTCCCAACAGCCCGCAGGCGGTGGCGCTGTCGGGCACGGGTGTATTACCCGCGACGCTAAAACCGGCCAAGGCTACGTACACAGCTCAGACGGTAGGCACGACCAGTCCGCCGAAGACGTTTACCCTGACCAACAACCAGACCGTAACCCTCAGCAGCATTGCGATCTCGACAACCGGAGACTTCGCGGTCTCAGCGAAAACCTGTACGACGAGCTTGGCGCCGAAGAGCAAGTGCACGATCAGCGTCACGTTCAAGCCGACG
Organism: Terriglobales bacterium; assembly: GCA_049273945.1. Classification (GTDB taxonomy): domain Bacteria; phylum Acidobacteriota; class Terriglobia; order Terriglobales; family Acidobacteriaceae; genus Acidiflorens. Next base: position 19,412 of record JBASRS010000007.1, read on the forward strand.
GCGAAGGGGACGAGGACGGGGATGTTGAGCGTGAGCGATAGCGCCAACAACAGCCCGCAGACTTCGAGTCTAACCGGCACCGGCAAGTAAGGTAAGATCAGTCGACTGCTTCCAACCGAGCCCCGCAGAGATGCGGGGCTTTCTTTCCGTCACGCTGAAGTGGTTGTGCGGGCCAGGAAACGCCATGATCCTGTGACATTGGGAACAGCCTCGATTTCGACCACGGGCCCGCACGATGGAAGACATATCGTCAGATAGTTTCAGACGTGGCCGTCATCCCCGTCCAGAATCGATGCCAAGCGCGGAGAGCACTTCCTACAAGACTTGTCGGTACTGATCTTATCGCCGAGCAGCACACCTTCTTGTTAACGACCAACCGTCGCCCGCGTGAGAAGTCAAAGCAGTCTGTCAAAAGAAAGCCGGGAAAATACGGCCAGTCGTTTTCCGTGAATTCTGATATGCTGACTGGCGATCACTTCCCCCGGTAATCTCAAAAACCCAAGGCGAACTCTCAAGAGGTACCTCCATGCCCATCGATCCAGTAACAATCGCGACAATTACAGCCGCAGTAAGCGTCCTGGGAAATGAGTACATCAAGGGCGTCGCCGGCGAAGCGGGAAAAACAAGCTGGAATGCGATCAAGTCGTTGTTCGGCTGGAAAGCCGACCCTCAGCCGGAAGAAATCGCACCCAAAGTATCCTCGGCACTCGTGTCGTCGCCGGAACTTGCCGAAAAGCTTGTGAAGTTGCTCAAGGATCATGAAACTGGCATGGCGTCGGCCATGGTGGGCAAGATCGAAGTGACCGGCGGCAAAGTGGTCATCGCCAATACAATTATGACGAACGAATTCAAGTTTTAGTTCTTCAGGGGGATCGCCATGCCTGACTCGACCTCGGGTCCCTTAGTTGGCCGAATCGTTGTTAACGACGGAGGAAAAGCTCTCGTTGTCCACACTCTCATCGGCGATGTCATTATCAAACAGGAAATTATCCAGGCGGCGAAGAGAAAGACGTGGCGTCCCCTTGCCGTTTTTTCATATCCCACCCAGAATCTCGAACACGATCTGCCTACAAACTATCAGGCGCACCTCGCACTCCAGATGCACAAGATTTTCAAGAGCAAGGGTTACACCCAATTCACCGGCATCATTACGATCCGGACCCAGAACGTTTCGAATCTTCAGGTGGCTGTTATCAATCTGGTGACGAACCAGCATGCCTATGTCGGCGCGATTCACAACGCAGTGAAGCAGCTATGGGATGTGAATCGTGATCGAGTCGCCCTTCAAAATGCCTTGAACACCGAGTTGAAGGAGCTGTACCAGGACTGGACGATTGATATATGCCTGTTTAGCGATGCGCGTCCGGTCGCCTACCGGTTCACGTACGATCCAGAAGCCCATAGGATCTCAATACTTGCGCATGAAAACACATCCGCCGCTCCCGACGACTATCCGGACAGGGTGAGTTGCACTGGCGAATTGTTTCCATTGTTGGCCGCGATTTTGCGATCGGAAGGCTTCCTCGTCGCGGGAAACTTGGAGACGGTCCTACATTCGTACCCGCTTTCAAAGTTGTTCCTGGAACTGCTCGACACCCATTCGTGCGACGCCAATAACGTTCGGGTGAATGTCGACGACGTGGAGGACTGGGACTACATCAACCCTGCGGCCGACGAGGCTTTCAATCACCCCGTTGAAGCGTAAGGGCAACGGCCCACTCCCCAGGCAAGGGATCACTCGCACATTCGAACCTCCCTATATTTTCTCAGAACCCTTTTAATTGTTTTCTTTCTGGGTCGCTAGTTGAGCCGCGAGCACGCCTAAAAGCACGTTATCAATCGTGAAGTATGGCACTGCAAGAACTCTGTCAATGTCGTCTTTGATCGTACCTATGTCCAGCCCAACGCTTCTTTTCAGACGCACGAGTAGCCTTGATTGGATACCGAACCTGGCACGCACAAATGCGTCGGCCAAGGAAATTCGAGGCCTGCTCGCCTTCCATTCCTCTAGAGTCGTCGATGCGTCCGCTTGGCAACGAGCGTAATACTCCGGTGCTGCCCTCTCACAAAATGATCTTGTCACCATCGCAATTGTCGCGAGACGCGTCGCCATCTCCGACCAACTACGGTCGAGGACGTGATCTCCTCTAAGTCGCTCTACAGCCCACACCAATTTCTTCTCCACGTCGGAAGCTTCAATCGATATGACTGCATCTTGCGCAGCGACCAGCCTCGTAATTTGAGCGCTGAGTTCCTTTATGTGCTGATCCGCTATGCCGATGAACTCACCATATCGAGTGGCGTTGGCGCTCCTTGCCGCATCACTTCCCGAAACGCAAAACAGTCGCATGATGTCGACGAACAGCATAGCGGCCAGTTCCACCAGAGCCACTCTGGCAAACATAGTGAACTCACTATCGTCGTGGCTGAGTGACATCGTTAGGCCACCATATAGCGTCCCAACGACCAACAATTTTCCGCCATCTTGGACTACAACATTCTTAATGACGGGGCTTGATTGCCAGTCAGGCGAATCGGTCACGGCAGTCCTCAGTTGAAATGTCGCTTCATCGCAAACATTGTCCATTACCGTACACAGATCACTCAGACCATAACAGCGTTGCGACTCGAACACCATGATCTGTGGACGGAAGGAAGCGCTCTGAATCAGGTACCTCTTTTATAGTTGTTTGCTTCTAGCCGGGCGAAGAACTATTTGGGATGCGGAATAAGGTCAAGTAAGTAGTAGAGATCTCCGCGGATCACAAAATAGAAGCGCCAGCCGCTGTTCACTCTGGCCTGCCAGATGTCCCGCATCTCGTCATACTTCTTGGCTCTAAGCGAAGGATGGCGCAGATTCTGCAGCAAAAGCGCCAGTTGCTTGTCGCACCGCTTCTGAATGGAGGAAGGAGCGCCGGCATAGCTCCGGCGGAAGCGCTCGGTGTACAGGAGCCGCATTTAGGAGGTTTTAGTTTTCTTAGTTCTCTGCAGGGAACGTACCAGGGCCGATACCGATCGGAAAGGACCATGCACGCGGCCTTTTCGGATGTCATCGAGGCCTTCGGCGAGCCGCTTCTCAACCAATGCCTTGGGCGTGAGGACAAGGTGGTTGCCTTCAAGCTCAACATCCAAGTAGTCTCCCGGTGCAAGCCCGAGCTGGTCATGAAGCTTCTTAGGGATAACCACCTGGCGGGTTACCCCAATCTTGACCGCTGTCATAGCGTGGCCCTCCTTAAATTGTATTTTCATATATTCGTATATTAAGGCTTGTGGGTATCCTGTCAAGGGGGCGGTTTTCCGCCCATCGGGAAGATGGACAGATGTCCGAGAATCGATGAGTTTGTTGGACAATCCCCGGACGTCGCTATCTAAAAGAGGAGGGGAGCCCTGAGAATCTGACCGTCTCAAAATCGATTTACGGAAGCTCTAGCCTAAAAACCAGAGTGGCGATCCAAGTTCGAAATTATTGGTCGGGGCGACCCACAAGTGCGTAGGTTAAGCAGAGCAGGCAGGCGATCCGCCCCGGCCCCCCCAATCCTACGGCACAGTCGGATCTAGACCGGTCAACAGTCCTACCACGTGGCCCTTGAATTTACCGTGCTAATCTGTTTGCCTAAAAAGAGCGGTCATAGCTCAAGGGTAGAGCGGGGCAGCACCACTGCCATGACGCCGGTTCAACTCCGGCAGACCGCTCCATCCTCCGCGCTGAGGTCCCCCTTCATAAGACAATAGCCAACACTTCTACTACACCGATCACAGTCCAGCAGACCGCTCTCCCGCGCTCCCCAGCTAACCAAAATCCGCTAGCTGCACTGAAGCAAAGAACCGCACTTGTCCATCCGCTCACCAACGCGCCGGGCTTGCTCAACATTTTGAGGAGTTTCATCAGGTCATTTTATGGGAAGTTTCGATAGCTGCCTTGTGAATGCGATTTCTAGCACCTTAGTAATGTGGGTGTGCTGCCGGAATGTACCGGTGCCCGGCCATTGGGTGGCATACTGCCACCATGACTGTGGGTAAGCTGGCGTGCGCATTGGCCGTATTGGGAATTCTTGCGACGTTGGCACTGCTGCTGTTCCCGTTGGCCTGTGGTCCCTATTCCACGACGCATGGTCCAGTCACAGCACTGAGGGCGATGCGAGATTCTCTTCTGCTTCGGCTGTCGCTCTTATTAGGTGCGCTATCGTTGTCCAAACTCGTCCGGCGCGACTCTCTCCACGACGTGCGCCTCGAATCTGTCTTCGTGAAGGATCTGCTGGCTCAGCGTCACCGGCTCAAGGATTCTTCCATCCTCCTTTGCTAAGGAGCTACGCTTCTCCGGGATTTGCCGTTCCGGTTCCAGGAAAGGACCGCGCGATTCTACCGTGGTCTGGATTCCTGTACGGGCCGCATTACCCGGGGAACGCAAGTCTTGGCCGAGTTTGCTCCGTTTTCTAACGTCTCTGTTTGCGGAGCAAAAAGGGGCAGCAGACCGATCTTGGGGGCTGCCCCACTTTCTCAATGGGATTGTTTCGTTGTCTTCCTCACCGGCAATAGACGCATCCAAGATGGAACCAATCTTGATCTGGGTCGACGAACCACAGAGCCTCGGATGGGGTTGCTCGAACTGTGCGTGGAGATTCCCGGTCCCGCCGTTCCTAGGAGATCCCGAAGCAAAACGTGCCTATGACCGGCTGGCTTTGGCCAGGTTCCACGAGCACCGCTGCGATCTGAATCCGCTCATGGACCACTTGGCGCTGAACTCCTCCAAGGAACTGACCTTCCAACACCGGGTCCGCAGGCTTCTGAAAGTCGGCTACAGGCCCAAAGATGCCGTCGCGTTCGCTCTTGAGGAGATCGCCCTCGAACATCGCAAAGATCCGGCGGTGATGGAACATGCAAAGGCTGAGGCGGAAGACTTTCTCTGGAAACTTCGGCAGGGGCTGACTTAGCTTGCGAAAAAACTCGGTTCGAAGCGTTACTCTACCCTGCTGGCGTTTTCGCAGCGGGAGAGCGAAAAGCACTACACTTGTGGAGAGTACAGGGGGTGGCAGAATGCGCGGGCGTTGGCTCTAGGAGTATTTTCTGTCGCTCTCCTTCCAGCGACGACCCTGTAAAACCCGAAGTACCCTGACATCTATCCAGCGGGGCTCGTCCCGAGCGTGGGCAGCGCGATCGCTAAAGCAGTTCGAACCCTACGATATAATGGTGGTGACACCTCAATGATTTCTGGCCGCACTGGATACGAACTGGCTGTGCTGGCAGTTCTCGGCGTTCTGACGATTTTTCTCATTCATGCCACGCAGGGTCCGTATTCTGTTTTACATGGACCGGCTACTGCGCTTCAGGCGGCGCGAGCAGCGGCTCGCTTGCGGACCACCATCGTGCAGGGCGCATTGAACTCTCTGAGGAATTACCTGATTTCGCTGCTGGTAGTTCTATCTTGGATGTCACTCTCGAATACAGAATTCCAATCGCTTGGCCTGCCAGAATACAACATCGTCCTTCGTTGCTGATTCTCCTCAGATTGTCGTTCTAGAACCCCCAATTTCTGTCGCAGTCGCAGGAACGAGCGTTTCGTTCTGGCTAGGCACTTCTTTTGCGGCTCGCCGGAGGTTTGTCTGGCAAGTCGTTGCTCCACAGCAGATCCAAAGGTTTCTTTAGGGTGAGGAGGATTTAAGTGACACAGAAAGGATTGAAGGGAATTGCTTTACTCGCAGCTCTCGCGGGGGCGTTGTCATTGGCAGGTTGCAACAAGAAGGTAGCCAAAGTGACCCCACCCGCGACACCGCCACCAGCCCCCGCACCAACGGCCGCTCTCGCAGTCAACCCCGGTGTGATTCAGGAGGGCCAGTCGACTGTACTGACATGGCAAACCACCAATGCTACTGAGATCACCATCGCTGGTCTCGGTACGTTGCCATCCTCTGGTTCCCGGTCGGTCATGCCGAGTTCATCCGCTACCTACACACTGGTCGCGAAGGGACCAGGGGGAATTAGAGATGCCTCTGCGCGTGTCACGGTAAATGCCAGAATCGCCAATGCGACACCTTCGCCTACGGATGAGGACTTGTTCCGCAAAAACGTGGGGGATGTGTTCTTTGACTTCGACAAATCCGCTGTCCGCCCTGACGAGGCGCTGACGGTTCAAAACGATGGAGCCTTTCTCTTGCAACATGCCAGTGTCAAGGTTCTCATCGAGGGGCATTGTGACGACCGGGGATCTGAGGAGTACAACCTAGCCCTCGGAACAAGCCGGGCCGAATCGGTAAAGCGAGCGCTCCTGCAGCACGGGATCTCCACAGAGCGTATCAAGACCGTCAGCTTCGGCAAAGAGAAGCCCTTCTGTACGCAGGACAACGAACAGTGCTGGCAGCAAAACAGGGTCGACCACTTCGCATTTGAACGCTGAACTCGGGCGAGGAGATGACTCGCTTTCGGGCCACCCCCGCAGCTGCTGCTAATTCTCAAGGTCAGTGAGACTGCCCCCTGCTCGGGGCAGTTCTCACGCGAGGCCCTGAGACTGGAGGCACAGGTCGTGAGACGAATCTCGAAAAGCCATAGTCGATAAGACTGTGTTATCGATTCCGCGATCCTGAGCAGGCAAGAGCCGACGGCGGCGGTCGAAGCAGCCAGAGGTGCGGCTCGATGGATTGAGTTCAAGTTAGGTTAGCTACAGGGCCGACCCCCGGTTTACCGATAATCCGGGAGTTGTCGCGTGGAGGCCCGACTCGAAGACGCTGGGTTCGGCCAATTCTGGAGGTACGCATCGCGCCTCCAGCTCGCCATCCCGCCCTACAACGGCAATCCGAGAGGTATGCTCTTGGTGGGAGACTCCCCAGAGATGAATGAAAGCGGCCATACGACGGGCTGGAGTTGGTGGAGAACCCCGCTCTTATATCGAGTCGCAAGACTTCAGGAACGTGAGGATCAGGTGTTCCTCGCCCTGTCGCTGGTGATCGGCGCTTTGACTGGCCTCGCAGTCGTCGCCTTCATTTTGCTGACGGAACGAGTCGGAATGCGGCTGTATCCGGCTGGCGGTGCTCCGTGGCGACGCCTGCTGTTCCCGGTTACGGGCTCGCTGGGCATCGGCTACCTGCTGTTTCGCTATTTTCCCCACGCGCGAGGCAGCGGAGTACCGCAGACCAAAGCCGCGCTGTTTGCCCGCGAAGGCCGCATCACGCTGCGCACCGTGCTCGGAAAGTTCTTTTGCACATCGGCTACGCTCGCCAGCGGAATCCCGCTGGGGCGCGAGGGGCCTTCCGTTCAAGTCGGTGCCGGCATCGCTTCAGTGCTCGGGCGCTCCTTGGGATTGCGCCCCGAAAAAGTAAAGGCGCTTCTGCCGGTCGGTGCGGCAGCAGCAATTGCGGCCGCGTTTAATACGCCTTTGGCTGCAGTATTGTTCTCGCTCGAGGAGATTGTGGGGGACCTCCACGCGCCAGTGCTTGGCTCAGTGGTGTTGGCCTCCGCTACCTCTTGGGTAGTACTCCGCCTCCTGCTCGGTAATAACCCCCTATTCAAAGTTCCTCAATACCAGCTGGTCCATCCGCTGGAATTTGCGATCTACGCGCTGCTTGGAGTCGCCGGCGGCCTGGTTTCCGTGACCTTTACGAAACTTCTGTTGGTCATGCGGGAACGCTTTCTCAGATTCCCGCAAAAGACACTCTGGTTTCAACCTCTCGCGGGCGGGCTGGTAGTGGGCCTAATGGGATGGTTTGTGCCGCAGGTCTTAGGCGTGGGTTATGGCTATGTCGGCGATGCCCTGAACGGGACGATGGCGCTCAAGCTGATGATCGTTTTGGTCGTGCTGAAGCTTCTAGCTGTTACCACCAGTTATGCCTCCGGCAACGCGGGCGGCATTTTCGGTCCATCACTGTTCATCGGCGCGATGTTGGGAGGTGCGGTGGGGACCGTGGCACATCGTTTGTTCCCCGCTCACACGGCGACGCCGGGTGCCTACGCGCTGGTAGGGATGGGAGCGGTGTTCGCAGGTATCGTGCGCGCTCCGATGACCTCAGTGCTGATGATCTTCGAGATGACGCAGGACTACGCCGTCATCGTCCCGCTGATGGTTTCGAATCTGGTGAGCCTTTTCATTTCTTCACGGATGCAGCCGCAGCCCATCTATGAAGCGTTGGCAGTACAGGATGGCATACACCTGCCCGGGGCGGGTACACGCCAAAGACAGGGTGAGCGTCAGGTAGTCCGAATTATGAAGCCTGCGACCGAGTTGCTACAAGCCGAGATGACGGTTCGAGAAGCCTTGGAACGGGTTCGCCCGAGTGAATTCCGAACGTGGCTGGTGACGGATCGACGAGGTGTAGTTGGCGTTATCAACCTCCCGACGCTCGAACGAGAGGGTGCGGGAGGTGCTGCCAAGCAGCTGGGTGGGCTGGTGGGTGCGGGTACTTTTCCGCACGTCCACCCCGACCAAGGGCTTGATTTGGCGCTCGAGCGCATGGGTGCAAACCAGGTCGAAATCCTGCCGGTCGTGAGCCGTGCTGATGTCCACAAGTTGGAGGGCATCCTGACCCTGCGCGATGTCTTGTATTCATACGGTGTCAGCCCGCCTGACCGGGCTTAGGCAGAAAGGCCCGCCCATGAACTCGATTGACCTCGGTACCCCACGATTGTTGTCGAGACATCACCATTGCACTACTGACGGCGACTTTGACGAGCGACGTATGATAGGTCTGTCGAAGAAGAGGATCGATGCTATGGCATCGCTGAAACTTCTTATTGTGGAAGATCACATCCCGAGCTTGGAATTGATGGCCGAGGTTTTCACCTCTCTTGAGGCCGAGGTCTGGCCGTTGAGTGACAGCCGGGAAGCAGCCAGCCTGATTGACAAGGAAAAATTTGACGGCATCTTCCTGGATTTGGAAATGCCAAACATGAATGGTTTTGATCTTGCACGACGGATACGCAAGTCGTCTTGGAATAAAACCACTCCAATTGTCATCGTGACCGGACGGGATGAAAAACAAACCATGCAAGAGGCATTTGCCATCGGAGCAACTTTCTTCCTCCAGAAGCCCGTTGACAGACAAAGGCTAAGCGTCTTGTTCCGGACTGTACGTGGCGGTATGTTGGACAACCGACGGCGGTCCGTCCGGGTTCCAATCCAGACAGAAGTGATTTGCGAAGTGGGCTCTCGAACGGTGCGCGGAGTCACCTGGAACCTTAGTCAAGGTGGGATTCAGGTGGAAGCGGGTGATTTGCAGCCAGGGGATGCGGCGCGACTGTCATTCCGCTTACCCGTTTCCGGCATACCCATCAATGCGGCCGGCACAGTGATTTGGGCAAATGACAGGCGGCAAGGAATCCAATTCACTCAGATGAGTACACAAAATGAACAGTCGATCCGAGACTTCATAGCGGCGGCAGAAAAATAGGTGTTGGGATGGAACTCAAAATCGAGAACTGCGATTTCCACTACTCGCTATTGCCAGCTGCGCGTGCCTTCCCATCCGGCTGACGTTCGTGCAATTCATTCGGAGCGTTTCGAGTATCTCGTTGACTCAAAAGACGGTCGACTTCTTCCATAAGTGAACGGGAATTGACGGGCTTTGACAGGTATCCATCAAACTTTGAATTCAGGATCTTTTCTCGGTCGTCCTGCATGGCATACGCAGTCACCGCCACCACAGGCAGTTTGGCCAGGCGAGGATTATCCCTGATTTTGCACACAACCGCAAATCCGTCCAGTACCGGCATGCCGATGTCTAGCAGCAGAAGGTCTGGTTGTGTCTGTTCAATCATTTGGAGTGTCTCTTGGCCGTCGCATGCTTCAAACACTGTATATCCACGCATCTCCAGCAACTCGCGCAACAGTTCCCGGTTAACGGCATTGTCTTCGGCAATGAGGACTTTGGTCATGGCTGCCCCGCGGATTTTGCCCGCTTCCGGCCCTGAAACACCCTTGCAACCTCGACCATGAGCTGTTGCTGCCAGGCGCCATTCTTTTGAAATAGCGCCTGGGTTTCGCGACTGAGCAGAGCGATCTCCTCTTGTGCTAAGGTCTTACCAGTCATAACAAGAATTGGTAATTCTTTCAAAGTCGCTTGTCCTCGCACATGTCGAATGACCTCAAAACCGTCCATGCCCGGCATTAGCAGATCAAGCAAGACTGCACTTACGAGCTTGGAAGAAAGCACTTCCAGGGCTCTCGCACCGCTCTGGACGCTTTGAGTTTCGTAACCGGCCGACCGCAGGCTCTCTTCCAACATTTCGAGCGTTCTCGGATCATCATCGACCAGCAGAATCTCAGAGTCATCGTCGCCTTGAAGCGGCACATGCTTTCGAATCGTTTCCAGGAGCACCGGTTTGCGAATTGGCTTGATGAGGTAGTCCGCAGCACCCAAAGCAAAGCCTACCTTCTGTTGGTCGACGATGGAAACGATAATGATCGGGATGTTTGCCGTCTCGGGGGATTTTCTCAGTGCAACCAGCGTCTCGAAACCGTTCCCGCCCGACATCAATACATCCAAAGTAATCGCGTCCGGTCGTAGTTGCTGAGCTTTCTGGACAGCTTCAGCTCCCGACTCGGCCATGACAGTGCGATATTCCGAATCCAGGTAGCTGGCTAGAAGCTCCCGGGCGGCGACCTCGTCGTCTACGACGAGGATGAGTGGTTTTCCGCCACGTCCAGCGGCCGCGGCATTAGGACAGGCTGGTCCGTTGACCGGGAGACTTGTCGAGGATGTTCTGGATCCTATGGGCAGGGTAAAAGTAAACCGGCTGCCTTTCCCCGGTTCGCTCTCCAATGAGATTTTTCCGCCTTGTTGTTCGACGAGACGCTTCGTGATCGCTAGTCCCAATCCTGTTCCTTCATTGGCGGTATCTTTGTTTACCGCAACCTGCCGGAATTCCTCGAAAACAACCGCCTGGTCCTCAGCTCGGATACCTACCCCCGTATCGGTTACCGATATACAAACCTCGTTCCCCTTTTCACCGCAATCGATGTCGATTCGGCCGTCTTTTGGCGTGAACTTGACCGCGTTGCTCAGCAGGTTATATAGAACTTGCTTAAAACGGACTCGATCGGCATGCACGGAAAGTTCCGCCTTGAGCTTATGCTGAACCTGGATATTCTTTGCCATCGCCAGCGGACGTATGGTGGAGAGGACCTCCGGCAAAGCATCCTTGACCTGAAAATCTTCACACCGGAGCTCGAGCTGTCCGGCTTCGATTTTCGAGAGATCGAGAATGTCATTGATTAACTGCAACAGATGGGCTGAGCCTTGTTTGATGTGATTAACGAAGCGCTTCTGCTTGTTATTGAGCTGGCCTGGAGTCTCTTCCGCCAACAAGTCCGAAAAGCCCACGATCGCATTCAGCGGAGTCCGTAACTCGTGGCTCATGCTCGCCAGGAACTTGCTCTTCAGTTTTGTCGCCCGCTCCACTTCGCGGTTGCGAAGCTCGAGCTCTTGATTGGAAGCAGCCAAGCGGTCCATGAATTTGCGCTTTTCTTCTTCATCCCGCTTTCTCTGCGTAACGTCGACCGCAACAACAACTTCCGCGTCCCGGCCCGCAAAGTTTAGAGCATACGAGGTGATCTCTACGTCGATGACGGTTCCGTCCTTTCGTCGATGCCGCCAGATGCCATCACTCTCATTTCCGTCTTGGATGGCGCTCAAACTTTCGAGCAGGACGGGAACATCCTCCGGCGGGCGAATGTCTTTGATGGTCATGGCCAGGAATTCGTCGCTGGAATAGCCATACTTGCGTACCGCGGCGGCGTTTACTGCAAGAAAGCGCAGTGTCTCTCGGTCATAGACCCAGGTCGGATGTGGATTGTTATCGAACAATTTGCGGTGCCGCTCTTCGCTCTGCTGGAGCAACTCTTCGGCCCGCTTGCGCTCGGTCACGTCTGTCACCACGCCCATCATCCGAATGGGCTGGCCCTGCTCGTTGCGGAAGACCTCTCCTTTGGCGGAAATCCAGCGCACAGCCTGGTCCGCTCGAATGATTCGGCATGCGAATTCAAGGTGGCCGGTCTGGAATGCCTCCTCAAATCGTTGTTTCACAAGCTCGCGGTCCCGGGGAACCACGTGGCCAGAGAAAATCTTTTGGCTCCAACTGGGAAGAAGGGATTCGTAGCCAAAAATCCGGTCGTGCTGGAGTGAGCGCCATGCCTGGTCGGCAATCAAGTCCAGATCCCACACACCCACTTCGCCGGAGGTGGAGGCGAGAGTAAGCCTCTGTTCGCTCTGTTGGAGTGCTGCTTCCGCCGTCTTGCGCGCCGTAATGTCTCTCCGCAGCATGTAATAGACCAGGCCCAGCAGCAAGAACTCCAGGATGATCATGGATGAAAACGTCAGAGTAGTTTTCCGTGTCTTCGATTGGTAATCCAGGAGGCGACGGTTTAGCAGATCATTCTCTTCCTGCTTCATCTCGGAAATGATGGCCCGGACTTGGTTCATCTGCTTGATGCCGATGCCAGTCGCCACGCGTTGCTGTGCCGCTTCAAATCCTTTTTGCTTCCGCAAATCGATGTTCTGCTGATCAAAATCGAACGCTTCGGCAACGGCGGTCTCCAGCATTGCGATGCGGCGCTGCTGGTGAGGGTTATCGGAGGTCAGCGACTTGAGTCGGTTGAGGTGAGCACGTAGCGCTGATACCGCGCCCTGATACGGTTCCAGGAAGATTTCCTGTCCCGTGATGACGTAACCACGCATCGAGGTCTGCGCCTCGTCTAGGGCGGAAGGCGTGGCTTCGAGCTCCGTCAAGACTTCGTGGGTGTGCGACACCCATTGGCTGGCTTCGATGAAGCTGCGTCCATTCCGGTACAACAGCCCGGCCACCAGCAGCAGGATCATTCCGGCCACCGCCAAACCCGCGCCGGTCTTCTTTTCAGTCGGCCACTTCATAGCGGCTCCTCAATTTACGCACTAGAAGGTTGCGGAAAAACTCATAAATGCATGCAGTACCGTAATGAATGCGGCATCATCGAAGAGCGGCGCTGCAGCGCAGCGTAAAATATGTAGAATCCTGAGGGCTTCAGCCTTGGTGGTTGCTTCCTTATTCGGATTCTAGCCCCCAGCGGCCGCACCCTGCGATAACAAGTCTGCTGCGCCGCTCCTGACCAACTGCTCGAATTGGTCAAAAATCTGCGGATCCCACCAGCCTTTAGCGACCTCTTCCTTCATTGTTTGAAGTGCATCGGTGACGGAAAACGCCTTCTTATAAGGCCTGTCGGTAGTGAGCGCATCATAAACATCGACGACTTGCAGCACCCTGGCGGTCACCGGGATTGCCTCTCCCCGAAGTCCATCGGGATACCCCGATCCGTCGAATTTCTCGTGATGGTGACGGATGATGGGAAGGACCAGGCGGAACGATTTTAATGGCGCGCAGATTCGCTCACCCACTACGGGATGCTCCTTGATCAAAGTCCATTCCTCTGCGGTCAGACGTCCTGGCTTCAAAAGAATCGCATCAGGCACGGCAATCTTTCCCACATCGTGTACGACTCCCGCGCGGCGGAGCGCAATCAGTTGCTCCTCAGAAAGCTTGAGGTGCTCGCCTAGCTGAGCCGAATACTCTGCCAGGCGTTCACAGTGACCATGCGTATAAGGATCTTTGCCTTCGATGCTCCGCGCGAGCGAGAACAGGACTGACTCGGCCCTCTCCAGTTCGTCCGTGCGCTGCTTAAGCTTTAAAAGGGACCCGACGCGAGCGAGCAGTTCAGTTCGGTCCACAGGACGAGTCAAGAAGTCATCTGCTCCAACCTTGATGCCTTCCAGCCGATCCTGCTTGTCAGAGAGGGCCGTAATCATGATCACCGGTATCAAATATGTGTCCGGGTTGTTCTTAATCTTCTCGCATACCTCAAACCCATTCAGGTGAGGCATCATCACATCTAGAAGAACCAAATCGATCTGAGTTCTGCTCAATTCCTGAAGGGTAGCCGCTCCGTCCGATGCAGTGATGACTGTGAACCCCTGCGCCGCGAGAAGTTCTTCTAACAATTCTCGATTCGAGGCGTTATCGTCGGCCACCAGGATTGTGCCGGAAATTGGCGGGATAAACTTCACTGAGCTACCTCATTCACATCGGACAAGTAACATAAGGCTTGCATGGGACACCTTGCGTGAGCTAGTTACCGGAGTCACAGGTGCCATGGGCCGTGGCGCAATTTCCAACTTCATCGCATGTAATAATCGAGCGGGCAACCCGTGACGAACTCTTAGGAGGAGATTGTGTCGACCAGCGTTGGCGCTGGCCCTGCCATTACCGCCGAGACGCCGCCAGCAACACCTGCGTTGTTGAGTGCGATGTTGCGCGCCGCAACGAAGATCAGCGATCTGATCTTTTCGCCCGGTAGGCCGCCCATTGTTGAACAGGACGGACGTCTGCTGGCGGTGCGCGTTCAGGGTCTACCGTTACTGACCGCCGATCACACCCAACGAATTGCTGCGGACCTCATCGGCAACAACAAGCACGCTCTGGACACTCTCCGAGAGCAGGGTGCGTGCGACATCTCTTATGGTTTGCCAGGCAACGCGCGTTTTAGGGTCAACGTTTTCATGCAGCGGGGCAGTTGCGCCATCGTGATGCGGGTAATTCCTGGCGCGATACCCAATTTTGCTGCGTTGAAACTGCCCCAGGAATTAGCGGCGATTACAGACTTGCGCACTGGCATCGTGCTGGTGACCGGACCCACTGGGTCAGGAAAGTCTTCTACCCTGGCTGCTATCATTGACATGATTAACGAGACGCGCTCCTACCATATCGTTACCATCGAAGACCCGATCGAGTTCCTGCACCCTCACAAGAAGTGCGTCATTCATCAGCGGGAGCTGCACAGTGATACGCCGAGCTTTGCCCTCGCGCTTCGGGCCGCGCTGCGCCAGGCCCCCAAGGCCATCCTTGTTGGCGAGATGCGGGACAAAGAAACCATTGAAATCGCGTTGGAGGCAGCTGAAACGGGTCACCTGGTGCTCTCAACGTTGCATACGATTGATGCTGCGAAGACTGTAGAGCGCATTGTGGGAGTTTTCCCGCTTGCCGAGCAGCAGATCATTCGCAGCCGCCTAGCCAAGAGCTTCCGCTACATCGTTTCGCAGCGTCTGATCCCGCGCAAAGAAGGTAGCGGCCGAGTGGCCGCAATTGAGATTCTGAAATCCACTCTGCGCACGCGCGAGTATGTGGAGAGAGGCGAGCAGGAAGGGAAAACACTACTGGACGCTATGCGGGACGGCGACACCGAAGGTATGCAGCACTTCGATGGGGAAATCGAAAAGCTCATTCGCGACGGCGCGATTGATGCCGAAACCGGCATGGCGTTCGCCACCAACCCCGGCAATCTTCGGTTGCAACTAGCGGATCTGCTGGATCCCGAGAAGAAAAGGGTCAGCACGCAAACGGTCCCCGAGTCCAAGGAAGGGGAACTGGAAATCGAACGGTAAGAACTGCGTCAAGGTCCATTACAGTGGACAAGACCTCAGGATGCCCCGGCCCCAGCCGTGTGTGCCTTGGTGGGAATGGAAGACGCGCCCGAGCCGTTGATCTTGCCCAGATATTGAGTCATTGTTTTGTGATCGGCTGGTCTGGAAAAGAAGTACCCTTGTGCAAACCCGCAACCCAGCGTTCGCAGCTGGCTCACCTGCTCTTCCGTTTCTGTTCCTTCCGCGACCGTCATCAAGCCAAGGTTCTTGGCCAACATCATAATAATTTCCACAATGGTGCGGCTTTCCGCGTCGCTGTCCATACGAGAAATGAAAGCACGGTCGATCTTGAGCGAGTCCACTGGGAATTGCTGTAAGCGGCTGAGCGATGAATACCCAGTGCCGAAATCATCGACACTGAGGCGAACGCCAAGTGCTTTCAGCTCTGAGAGCACGGAGGCTGCCCCTTCCGGATCCCTCATGGCAATGGTTTCCGTTATCTCCAGCTGCAGATTGGCCGCATCGAACCCTGTTTGGTCAAGAATTACTCCAATTTGCTTTGCCAAGCTGGGGTAGGCGAATTCCTTCGGGGTGATGTTCACGCTCATGGTAAGGGGCGTTTCCGATGGAAAGAGCGTGTGCCACTCCATGAGTTGTTCGCAAGCTTCACGCAGCAGCAGACGATTCATTGGCAGGATGAGGCCGGTCTCCTCCGCTACCGCAATAAACTCTGCGGGTGGCAGTAGACGTTCGGCACGTTGCCACCGCGTCAACGCCTCGAATCCAGTAATCCGGCCTGTTTCCAGCGAAATAATCGGTTGGTAGTGCGTTCTGAATTCCCCCAGTTCAAGGCCTTTGCGAAGTTCTGTCTCGAGTTCCAAACGCTTGACCGCACTCGCGTGCATACCTGAGTCAAAAACCTCATAGCGAGCTTTCCCTGTTCGCTTGGCCCGATGCATGGCAATGTCTGCGTCCCGAAGCAGATCTTCAGGCGCAGTGTCGCCAGCAGCACTTAAAGCAATTCCGATACTAGCTGTCACCGTGATCTCGTAACCGTTACCCTCGAACTGGGCGCCAAGTTTGCCCTGAAGGCGACCCGCCACCCGAATCGCATCACTTGGGTCATGAATGTCCTCCAAGAGCACGGTGTATTCATCTCCGCCGAACCTCGCTAACGTGTCATCCTCCGCAGATACTTTGCCCTGTTGGCGAGAGATCGTGTCCGCCTCGCGCAGTGAGGCCCTCAATCTCTGCCCGATCTGAACCAGCAGTTCGTCGCCGATTGTGTGTCCTAAGCTGTCATTGAAAACCTTGAATTCGTCTATATCAATGAACAAGACGGCGAACTTATAGTTCGGATGCCGCTTGGAGAGCGCGAACGCGCGCTGCAAGCGATCAAGGAAGAGAGCGCGGTTCGGCAGATTGGTGAGACCGTCATGCAGCGCGTTATGGGCCAGCATTTCTTCCGCGCGTTTGCGTTCACTGATGTCACGGTTGACAATTACCAGCTTGACCGTTTCCCCTTTTTCATTGCGAACCACGCTCGCGGTCGATTCAAGGATGCGCCACGAGCCGTCCTTGTGGCGGATTCGGTATTCGAGCCTCTGTCCTTGGCCGGTTGATCGTGCTTTGTGCGACGCTTCCAGGACCCGCTGCCGATCGTCGGGGTGAATTTGCTCCAGCGCCGAAGTGGTTTTTAGGTCGGCCGTCGAGTATCCCAGGATGCGCTCATATGCCGGACTGTTGTAAATTCGACGGCCCGTTTCGTCCACCACCGCAATCATGTCGGCGGCATTTTCAGTGATGAGTTGGAAAAGTTGGTCTCGCTCTGCGAGCCGCCGTCGGATTTGCTGGAGTTGCAGGTGTTGATAAAGAGTGTAGATGTCAAAAAGGAGTACAACACAGGCCAATCCGCGAACCCATTCCCTGAGATCCGACCAATACCCGCCCTCTGTTGGCGGGTGCAACTGAAAGAAGGTTAGAGAAACGATGCCAAGAGTCAGCACCAATGTAACCGTTACAGCAAGTCCCCAAAGCCACCATTCGCGACTTTCGATATGTCGGTTCGGGATCGGAATCGTGTCGGAGTTTTGTTGGTTGGTCGTATGGGGTCCGTCTGGGTTCATCTAAGCCAGTAGTCGCTCTCAAGAGCGATTCTAGATTGGGAGAGTCTCCGCGAAAGTTACGGAAGTTTGAACGCCTACCACTCCTTGGTCAAGGACTGCTCCTTGGGGATCGTGGACTACTCCCCGAAGTGTGCCTCCGTGAATCCTCCTCTGATGTCGACGGTCTTGTTCGGGTAGTCGGCTTCCCGCAAACTGACCCACATGTGCACGCGCGGTTTTGCAATTTCGAGAAAAGCAGTCTCCCGGTCTGAGTGCGTGGCTGCCACAGCTTGCAGCGCGCGCCCATCACAACGTTGTCGGCGTGGCGCTGGCGAATAAGTTGGCACGCATAGCCTGGGCCGTGCTCGCCAAAGGCGAAGTCTATCGACCTCCGATACGCTTCTACAGCGAAAGGCAGAGTTCGTATGCCGAACGCTTCGGCTTGGCAAGAGTCTACCCTCCTCAAATGGTCGTGGATGGCACGAGCGAGTTTGTAGGCAGCAACTCGCGCCTAGCAGACAAGGCCTTTGGTGAAGCCTCGCGCATTCCCAAGATTCCTGTCCATTTGTCGTCAATCTCGCTCGACGGCCCAAATACTTTGCGGGCTCATCTGGAGACGGGAACATTGGAGTCCTCCGTCGGTTCGCGTGCGGCGGACGTGTACGTTGCAATCGCTCTGAACCCGGCCGAGTCGCAAGTTTCCGCGGGTGAGAATGCGGGACACAAACTTGCCCACGTTTCCGTGGTCAGGAGTCTCGCGAGGATTGGTACGCTCCGCGAGGGACAGGGCTTCGCCCATGAGGTTCAGATAAAGCTCGCGCAGGGGTCTGAGTCCAGCAATCTGCGGTTGATCGCGTTCATCCAGGAACCCCACCAACGCAGAGTGCTGGGAGCGACTTCGCAATTGGTCAGCGCAAAAGTAAGAATAAGCATTCGCTGTGGCGCGCCGCTGCGCCTGTCTTTGGCGGATCTCCACTTCTGATCCCGAGCTCTTGTATTCCCTTCGTGGGCGCATCGAGAAGAAAACCGCGTGGCTCACAGTGCCGGTCCTGTAACTTTGTTGCCTGAGGCGCATCTCATTCGGGCGGCGCGAGTGTGCAGTCGCAAATTTCAATAGAAAGCATGGGAGGATTCATGAGGAAGATGATTAGCAAGTTGATGGCCATGTGTTTCCTGACGGTGTCCCTGGCCGCGTTCGCTCAGTCGGGCGACGCGATGAAACAGGACGACACGAAGAAAGACGACGGCATGAAGCACGACCAGATGAAGAACGACGACATGAAGAAGGACAAGAAGTCCAAGAAGACCAAGAAGGACAAGACGGACAAGATGAAGAAAGATGACGGCATGAAGCACGATGACGGCATGAAGCAGAACTAACCTGGACAGGCATTCCTTAAGAGTGTGACTCGGGGCGGCCGGAGCAAGGCAACCGGCGTCTTCGGCTCCCCGGAAACTCCCTGCAAACCCGACGCCTCAAATCCTCGCCTTCGTTCCAAGAACGATATTAAGTCCGCTTCAGGTATTGCTTCATGCACCGGACACAGGGCACGTAACCCTGCTGCAGCGCCTCGCGTGCCGCGATTGTCCGCAAATGTTTCTTGTCATGAATAAATCGGCATTCGGGCACGTGGAACGTTTTCCCATTTTCAGAAACTACCACCATCATCTCCGGAGGAACGCCAGCCCCGGGCTGTGCGTGTTCCGAACGCAGTTGGGGCTCGCGAAATGAGGAAGAACTGGCCAGCTCAATGCCCCCGGCGGCCACGACTGCAGCCGCTGCGGCGACCATCCATCCGAGAAAGCTTCTCCTGCTTCCAAGCATATTCTCCTCCAGTCTGTGGTGCAGGCGCTGGCTGAATCCAAGCGGCACTTCGATCATGCGTTCGTCGCCGTACAATTGGATCACATTGCGCGTACCGTCAAGCACGGCGGTGCAGTGCTTGCACCCGTGGAAGTGCTCCTCCATGGCAGCGCGCAGATTCGGATCCACCTCGCCTTCCAGATAGTTCGAAATATCGCGCCACACTTCTTTGCAGCTGATTACCATGGTTTGTTCCCCTTTGCAAAAGACAACTTGCTGCTCCAGTTGCCATCCAGTCCCGGGGCGAGCAGGTCGCGCAGCATCAGTCGCGCCCTCAGCAGGCGGGTCTTCACCGACGCTGTGGAGATCCCAAGCGCTTTAGCTGTTTCTTCGATGCTCAAGTGATGCATGTCGCGCATCACAAACACCTCGCGGTACTTGTGCCCCAGCGAGTCCAGCGCCTCCGCGAGCTTTTCCCGGACTTCCTTCCGTTCGAGGGTTTCCGATGGGATCTCCCGCCAGTCCGCGAAGTCGCGAGGGATGTAGTTTCCGTCCTCGTCCTGGTGGTCAACGATTGGCTCAATCATGTGGGCATGTTCCTTCCTCTTCCGCATCCGCGCCTCGTTGAGAGCGATCTGGATCAGCCACGTGCTGAACCTTGCTTCGGCTCGAAACTGCCAGATGTGCTTAAGGGCCTTTAGCACCGCCTCCTGCGCCGCGTCCTCGGCATCCGCCTCATTCCGCAGGATGGCAAACGCTGCCGAATAAACCCGCCGTTCGTAGGGCCGAATCAGTTCGTAGAAAAGATCGTGTTCGCCCTCCCGGATTCGCCGGATCAGCGTCTCTTCGCTCAATTTTTGCGCCCGATTTTCCAGCGTACTCCCCTCGTCCGGCATCAATCCTCACGGCAGCACTGAACTCAATGCAGTCTCACCGCAATTACCTGGACGGATACTCGGGATCCTTTTTCCATCCCGTCAACATGGAGACAAAGTTATTCCAGCCATGCAGAACGACCATCACCAGGTGGCCAAATACAAACGCCAACATCGCCCACATGATCAGGAAATGCCATAAGCGCGCCAGATGGAAGCCGCCCATCAACCAGGCCAGCCCAGAAAACTGCACCGGTTTCCATATCGCGAGACCGGTCAGCACTGACAGGACACCGAGTCCGACCGCCGATGTGTAGGCATGCTTCTGCAGTGGGTTGTAGGCTTCCTTAAGCGGCGGTTTCGGGCCGAAGAAAAAGTAATGGCGCACGATCGGCCACACTCCGGGTATGTCGCGGGGGCCGAAAAGCACTTGCCGGTAGTTCCCGCTGAAGACCTGGTAGCCAAGGTAAAGCAGACCGGTAGCGATGTAGATCCACATGAACGTGAGGTGCCATTGCAGCGCCCCGCCCAGCCATCCGCCGAGCGCGAACGCCTTGGGCCAGTTGAGGAGATCCTTTTCCGGGATTTTCGCCCCAAAGCTCGGGAAGGCGCGAAAGATCTGCAGTCCGCTTCCGACCATGACGAACAGCGAGATCGCATTCACCCAGTGACACAGGCGGACCACCAATGGATGCTCATACACCGCTTCGGTCACGTCGCCCGTTTTCAGATTCTCGACTGCAATCGCCCGAGTTGCCATGTCCACCTTCTCGCCTTTTCAAAGACCGTAAAAGCCGGAATAGCCCTGATCTTCCCAGTACCCTGCTTTTTCCAGTACGTGGCCCACTTTGAGATCCGTCAGATACTTGGCCTGTTTATAGCCAATCTTCGTTGGAATGCTTAGGCGCAACGGAGCCCCGTGCTTGCGGGTCAGCGGCTGGCCGTACATCTCGTAACAAAGCAAAGACTGCGGATGCATAGCCGTGGCCATGTCCAGTGATTCGTAGTAGTCGTCTGCACATTCGATGGTCACGAAACGCGCGGTCGCGTCCGCTCCGATCATCTTCAGGAAGTCGGAGAGTCGCACACCGCCAAAGTGGCCAATCACGTCCCATCCTTCCACGCAGACATGCCTGGTGTTTTGGGTGATTTTGGGCAGGCCCTGAATCTGTGCCAGCGTGTATTCGCCCGGTTTCTGCACGGCGCCGCCCACGGTGAGAGTCCAAGTATCCAAATCAACTTCGGGGTCCTCGACGTCGTAGCCGTTAATCGGGAATTTGTCGAAAGGCGTGAGATCGGAGTCGGCAAACGTAGACGCCAGATGGCCCGAACGGAAAAGCCTAGCCGAGGCCCAGTCGCTGAAGCCGAGGCCGGCCTTAAGGAGTGGCTCCTGCAACTTCGGGATCGCAAAAGCGCCCAGCGCCAGGACCGGCGTGAGCTTCAACAACTCGCGACGACTGATGTTCTTGAACTTGCGGTTGTCAGTTCGTGAGCCCATAAACGTATCCTCGCGCAAAATCTGACGCCGGCCCGGATTTGATTCACGAGTGGCTAAAAGGTTACGGACAGCACATGATTAACCCGCATGCTGAGTTGCGCAAGGGCAAGAGAGAGATTGCTCAACGTGGCAGGAAAGCTAACTCCTTTGAAATATGGTGGTCAGGGACGGAGTTGAACCGCCGCCAGCCTTTTCAGTGGTAGCTATCCTGTTCATTCAACAGCTTGCAGGTCACGGACGATCGGCGGGTCGCTCTGCCGAGCTAGAGCGGCTATGCTGGCCTTGGCCGAACGCTTCTGGGTATGGGTTCACGAGTGCTACTAGGTTGCCTGTTGCGCCTCTGCTACACAAGATGGTCGGCAACCCTTCCCTTACCGGATTATGGAAGGGTTGCCCAGCGCCGGCTTGGGGAATACGCTCCGGATTTCCAAATCGCCTGCCTATTTGTGTCGAATGTCCATGGGGGCTCGGGTTCGATCAAGGGGAAACACTTGCAGTTGCCATTTCACCGGAACGGACATGGGCATATAGCACTTGGTTTTGTCGCAAGCCTGATACTCCAGCTTTCCCGTGATCGTGAATGTTTTCCCATCCTTTCCGAGCGATCCAGCAAACTCCATGCCGGAGGTCACTTTTACATCCTGGCTGATTCGGAAAGTCCCCTCGAAAACAGGTACGCGCTCGTTGATCACAGGCAAAAAGAGCGTTTTGGATTGCGGGTACATCGCTGGCTTCAACTCCACTTCCGGCATCGGGTCGATCACTAGCTTTATCGGCTTATAACCCTGAGTGCCCGGCGCATACACGTGCATATCCGCGGGCAACCGCACTTCGGCAGCTAGCGTGATGCGAGTCCCGGGAACGCCGGTGCGATCGGATTGCTCGAGGGCCAGCTGGAGATGAGGGGCTTCGACTCTTTCGGTTACCTCCTGGTCTAATTCCGGGAAAAGTTTGGCAACTATGTTATTTCCCGTAGGCCGCTCGCGGTATTTCGCTTCGAAGAACTTTTCTCGAATGATGCCTTTCGAGTCGATGAAGAAATAGCCGGGGCGCGCAAAGCCCTTCTGCATCCCGGTCGCCTCCTCATTGAAGACGCCATACGCCTTGATGATCCTGGACTCGGGGTCCCCGATCAGGGGGTACTCGATCTTGTGCCGGTCCGCAAAAAACGTCAGGACTTCTTCCGAGTCATAGCTGATGGCCGCCAGCTTGACCCCTTGCTTTTCGAATCGTGGAATTGCACTTTGCAGCTGGACCAGCTGTGCTTTGCAGAAGGGTCACCAGTCTGCGGAGCGGAAAAAGAGGAGGACGGTGCCGTTCGCGTCTTTCAACGTATCGAGAGTTTGTGTCCGGCCAAGCTGGTCGCGAGCGGAAAAGGCAGGAGCCCTCTGCCCGACCGCGAGTCCGATGGACATCAACTCGATGGAGGCCAAGTGTATGGTATCGCCGTGGAGTGTTCCCCGGATGGTCACCGTGTCGCCCATCTGCGCGGCGACCTTTCCTTGCGGGTCAAGGCCGTATATGACCCGGCTCGTGTCGTCATAGAGCGCCAGCTTCGCGCCGGGCACGTTCCTGGTGCACTCAGGAGATTCATTAAAGGCTTCGTCGGCGTTGCAGGCGCTGGACACAAGGATGCCGGACCACGACCCGGGTTTAGTCACATTGTTCTGCTGAGCCAATGCGAGGGAAGCTATCGAAAATAGCAACAGATGGAGGAAAAGGCGTTTCGCCGCAGCATCAGTTCTGACCGACAGCATCAATCCGGGCCCTTCGTTCCAGTTTTGAATCCACCTACTTTACGCCCGACAGTCTTGCGGCACAAGGTTTCCGGACTGAACCCGTCCGGTCATCGTAAGGGACGCCTGGTCGGCCACTCTTACCTTGGGATTACGCCCGGTTTGTCGGCTATCCGGAAGTTGATTTGTGTGGTCATCCGTTCAACGAGCGGGATGCATAGCAGGAAAATGACTCGCCGCGGTTAAAACAAAATGCTTGTCCACCAAACACCATGATCTAGTGACGCTGTTCCCACCACAGCTCATTCAGAAGAAGGCGAAAGGAAAAGAGGGCCGCGTTAGTTGCTGCCCCTATATTGCGTGAGGAATCGCGATTGGACTTACTCCCCGGCCATCTTGGCCGGCTGAAGAAGCTTGTGTTTCTTCAGGAACGCGACGATTGGCTTTCCACAGCGGACGCACAGTGAGTACCGGTCCCAGCCGAGTCCAGCGGTGATTTCCTCTCCGATATTTACCTCTTTCTTACAGCGGTCACATTTTCTGACAAGCATAGCTTAAGACTGGCTAGGGATTACGGGCGACCTCGAGCTTCTTGATCCGAACCGCGTGATCCTGCAACTGATCGTCGTGTCGGCGGAGTTGCTCCGCGCCGCTGACATCTTCCTCACGATGGTCCTCGGATTTCTTCAGAACCGCGTCGAGTTGGGTAATGACTTTATCGACTTTCCGCTCCACCCCATAGATTCGTCTGTTCTGGGTCGCGAAGCGTCGATCCAATCGCTTGTCTTGGGTTGCAAGGCGTGTGTCAACGGCCTCAAGAATCACCGCAGTTTGATCGGTGAGGAGTTGCTCGATATCTTTGGGGTGATGCTTCTTGGACATGGGCACGGGGTGAACGAAACAGGAATGGCTACCTTCAGTATAGGCGACGGAGAAAAGCTGTCAAAGGAGGGCTGGGGATGAGTTCACACGTATCATGATAAAGCGCCATGCTCCACGAACAACACCGACCGAAACCAGAAAGTAGCTGAGCTGGCCCGTCTGCGGATAATGTGGGAACCTCTTGTCGCATCAACCGGCCCGCGCGGCGCACGTCGCGACGCCGGCTTTCGAAGAATATGCTCCGGTTTTCCCGCCACGCCGGCCGCAATAGCTGTCTCCATGTCAACCAAAACGATGAGTTTGGTGGACAAACGTATTGCTCTGAAAACCCAGGCAGGCCGATGAGCCTATCGCTACCCCAATGCAGGCGATGGTATGCGTCCGCGGAGCGTATCAAGTGGTCGTGCAGTCGGCTTCCAGGACAAGTGGTCTGCCCACGTCCCCGGCGCAAGGGATTCAGAAACTGACCAGAGCTCATCCACCTAAAAGTCGCTTGTCGATTGTTGATCGCATGGTCAGCCTGGGCTGAAGTTTGAGAGACCGCTTCCGTATCGAGGTAGCGCTCTCCTGGCGTTATCCAGCTTGGAACTTCTCCGGACGAGACGTGGAGTTTACCTTGACACGCTTTGAGCCAACGGAACATCAACGACTTACCAAGCATTTTCGGGCACTTTCAGAGCATTTAGAGCACTGGGGAACGCCTATTGGCCCCAGATTGGCCCCATAAAATTGCCACGCGAGCGGTTCGACAACCGTTGGCCCCATACTAGCCCCACGAGAGTAGCTTAAAAGGCAAGGGCGTCAAGCGAACAGACGCGCCGAAAGGTACTGCTACATCTCGCACTTCTTTCCACGCTCCCGGTAAAGGGAAAGCGGATTATGGCACCGCTAAAAAGGTGGGCCGCCCAATTCTGACCGAGTACCCACTATGAGACCGGTTCTAGTAGACAGTGAATTGCCCGAGATACGCAGCAAAGATTTTGTCTGAATAGGCCTGTCTACGTTTGCTACAATTTATGTTCGTAGACTCAAGGAGATCCGTTATGTCGACCACAACGACTACCCCGACGACTCCCACTCCGCCGGAAGTAAAAGCGGCACCCATTAGCCTGACCCCAAATGCCATTGCCAAGGTAAAGGGAATCATGGCGCAACAGAATCCCGCGCCGGCTGGCCTGCGCGTGGGGGTGGTGGGAGGCGGGTGCTCGGGCTTCTCCTACTCCCTGCAGTTCGACACCAGCGCGGGAATGATGGACAAAGTGTTCGATATGGACGGCCTTAAAGTGTTTGTAGACGCCACCTCGATCATGTACCTGAACGGCTGCCGCGTGGATTACGTCGAGACGCTGGAGGGTGCCGGTTTCAAATTCGAGAACCCGAACGTGAAGAGCACCTGCGGCTGCGGGTCCTCGTTCGACGTCTAATCAGAACAGCGCGAAAACTACGGAAGCCTCGTCGCAGGGCGAGGCGGATTCACCTCCAGCTTGGGAGCCGATGCGGGGTCTCCTCGATTGCCAAGTGGAGCCAGCTAGCCGGGCCTTGTGAGCTGAGCGGACTTGAGAGAGTAGGCAGGGGAGGTCCCGTGGCCAGCCTGACACCGTTGCGCTTCAGTTGGACCCAAGACAGAGGAAACGGTAAAAACCCTGTGCCGTCCTCACCCTGCCCGCAACTACAGAGCATAGCTCTGGTCGAGGCTGGGCGCAACGTAGCTAGAAACGTGCGCGGGCGACAGAAGCAGACAGAGTGGTGGAGCGACAGGAACTTCCTTCATCGGTGCGAAGTGGCAACTTGGTGACACAGGTGGTTGGTCAGTCTCGGGCGTGTTTCCAACGGGCAACTGATGGAGTGATTGTGTGGCGGCCGCGTCCGGGAGCGGATGCGAGTACGCGCTCTGATTCGCCTCACCGGTAGACTTTTGAGTAAAATGGAGTCTGGAAATCGCCTGACTTGGGCTGCGTTGTATGCCTACGCTGCGGGATATCGTTTACGAGAATGTCCGCGAGGGCGAGCTTTATGAGAAACTTGACCGCAACCGGGTACGCTGTTTTGCCTGTGGTCACTGCTGCCCCATCCCGGAGGGCCAACCTGGCGTCTGCAAGGTTCGCTACAACCGAGGGGGGACCCTATACGTTCCCTGGGGCTACGCCGGTGTAGTGCAGTGCGACCCTATCGAAAAGAAGCCGTTCTTCCACGCATATCCCGGCGCATTGGCGTACAGCTTCGGAATGCTGGGCTGTGACCTGCACTGTTCCTATTGTCAGAATTGGGTAACGTCCCAAGCGCTCCGTGACCCGACCGCGGTTGGTTCCCCGTTGGGAGCCACCCCCAAGCGACTGGTGCAGCAAGCTCTTCATCAAGGCGCCAAGGTCCTGGTGAGCACGTACAACGAGCCGTTGATAACCAGTGAATGGGCGGTGGCAGTTTTCAAGGAAGCCCGTGCAGCAGGATTGTTGACCGCCTTTGTCTCCAACGGGAACGGCACCCCACAGGTGCTGGAGTACCTGCGACCCTGGGTTGACCTCTACAAAGTTGACCTGAAGAGCTTTGATGACCGCCACTATCACCAACTCGGCGGCCGTTTGCAACCCATCTTGGACACGATTCGCCGCCTGCATGAAATGGACTTCTGGCTGGAAATTGTCACGCTCGTGATCCCCGCCTTCAATGACTCGGATGACGAACTGCAGCGCCTAACAGAATTCATAGCAAGTGTGTCTACGGACATTCCGTGGCACGCCACGGCGTTTCACAAAGACTACAAAATGACCGACCCGGATAACACCAGTGCGGAGATCCTGATGCGCGCAGGGGAGATCGGCAGGAAATCAGGCTTGCGCTACGTCTATGCCGGGAATCTGCCCGGCGAGGTTGGGGACTTGGAGAACACACGTTGTCCACACTGCCGGCAACTTCTAATTGAGCGGTATGGCTACCTCATCATGGGCTACCATCTGACTTCAAATGGCTGTTGCCCATCGTGTGGAACAAGGGTTCCAGGACGATGGGCTCGCGAGTTTCAGGGACAGATCACCGCCCATCCGTTTGTGCCGCATGCACGTTCCGGTTTGTTCTCGATTCTAGGTCCTTCGGTATCGATGTAAGCCCCTGTGCCAGGTTCTTTCCTGGCCAGAGCCAGAGGACGCATAGTGTAGTTCCCTTTTCTTTACCAGTTGGTTCTATGATCTTGGCCGCGTTTGGATGGCATCGCGGCTCCGCTCGCTAAAACGACTGGGGAGTTCGGGGATGATTTTGCAGGACAACAAAGGCGAAATTGGAAGTTCTGGGTAGAGTCTCTGAGGAGGGCTCCTCTAAAAACCTCACGACCTCTTGCGACCGAGCACCAATGGGGGCGGGCATCGCCCGCCTCGCTGCCCTGTTCACCGGTGACAACATGATTCCTCTATCCGAGTTCCCCGCCATTGATGCCACTCTGAACGCTACCAGTGCGCTCCTACTGACTCTCGGCTATTTCTTTATTCGTCGTAAGAGAATCCAGGCTCATAAGGTTTGCATGCTTTCGGCGTTTGGAACCTCCTCGCTTTTTCTCGGCTGCTATATCTGGTACCACGCTCACCACGGTGTCACGCGCTTCGCCAGACAAGGCGCGGTGCGCGATCTTTACCTGGCACTGCTCGGTTCGCACACAATTCTCGCGGTGGTCATCGTGCCGTTGATATTGACGACGCTATACCGGGCGTGGCGCGGACGGTTCGAGCGTCACAAGAAAATCGCTCGTTGGACACTCCCTCTGTGGTTCTACGTCTCTGTTACCGGCGTTGTCGTCTACTGGATGCTGTATCACCTGTACGCACAGGTTGCCGAGCGTTAGGGGCATGTGTAATAAGACAGAAGTTGCGGTCGGGCTGTCCGTTTCCCTGACCGGCAAGTTCCGCCCTCAGGGCCAACAAGCGCTCCAAGGTATTCGCCTCTGGCAGTCGTACATCAATGCTCAAGGCGGCATTGCCGTGCGGAACGGGGAGAAAGGGTCTGTCCGGCTGGTTTGGTATGACGATCGCAGTCAGATCAGCTTTGCCCGGAAGAACGTATTCCAGCTTCTGCGAGCGGATCAGATTGACATTCTCTTGGGCCCGTATTCCGGCAGCCTGACGATGGCCGTAGCGGAGATTGCGGAAGAACACAAAAAAGTCCTATGGAACTATGGCGGCTCCTCCGATGAGATCTTCAGCCATGGTCGGCGCTATTTGGTGGGCATCGCGAGCCCGGCACGTGACTACCTGCGAGAGCTTCCGCACTGGCTGGCGGAAGAGCACCCCGCACTCCGTCGAATTTGTGTCTTG
This sequence comes from Terriglobales bacterium, assembly GCA_049273945.1. Taxonomy (GTDB): domain Bacteria; phylum Acidobacteriota; class Terriglobia; order Terriglobales; family Acidobacteriaceae; genus Acidiflorens. The sequence goes on from JBASRS010000007.1 coordinate 47,981, forward strand.
TATTCAGCCGGCGGAACCTTCGGATGGCAGGTTGCTCGTGGGATCCTGGAATCGGTCCTTGTTGTGGCCGGCCAGTCGGTCGAGCTTGTCCCAATCAACTCTTCCCTCGAAAACAACGACACCATTCTTCGGACCCTGTTCGACATCGATCCGGAGGTTGTTGTTCTAGCGGTAACCTTTCCAGACGAACTGGGCATCATGCGAACTCGTCAGCATTGGCCCAGCACGGTTCGTGTAGTGGCGGCTGTTGCTGCTGGCCTCGGTGATTTTTCCGCTGAACTCGCGCAAATAGCGGATGGAGTCCTCGGACCTAGCCAGTGGGAACCGGGTGTGACCTTCCCAAACGTCACAGGCCCGGCTTCGGATTGGTTTTTGGATAGCTTTCACAGGCAGTTCGGCCATGCGCCCGACTACATTGCGGCCGGAAGTTTTGCGACCGGATTGGTTTTGACGGAATGCATTCGGCAGGCGGCTTCCTTGGATGACGAGAAGCTACGAAGCACAGCGTCTGACCTGGACTGCAATACGTTTTACGGCCGATTTCGCATCGACTCCCGAACCGGAATACAAACGGGACACCGCGTGCTGCTCATCCGCTGGCAAGGAGGCCACAAAGTAGTGCTGCCTTCGCGATCTAAGTAGAGCGGAATGCATGCCCACAGCGCGCTATCAGCATTTCCTAATGATACGTTTAGGAAACAAAAGAGCCGCGGGGCTCACCTCTAGTGTGGCCTAGCTGTTGTAGGCGGCTTTGCCTGCGGCGACCCTATGGGTCGTCGAGGTGTGGACGTCGAAGGTCCGAATAACGGGGGCAGTAGCGAGGAGGTGCGCGAGCATCTCGTTGATCTTGGGGTATTGCTCCCGGTGGTAGCGTTCGGCATCCTCTTTGGCATTCCAGAAGCTGACGCGCGGCTTTGCATTCATGGAGATGACAAACGACGCGGAGGCCGAGAAAGCAATCAAAGCTCTGAATGGCAGCATGCTAAGCGATCATACCCTGGACGTGAATTACGCTCGACCCAGACCACAACGCCCAGCTGCATAGGCGAGCGCGAACCGCGGCTCCACGGACTTCGTGACCGTGTGGGCGAATGTCTCTGGCTCCAGGGCCTTCTCGGCCAATTGTGGACAATCACTTTCTTTCTCCATAGATCGGTGGCGAGGCTTGTGTGGAGCCGTAATCCAGGTCGAAGCCAAGCTGGAGCTTAGCCGCGTCCGACATGAGGCCGGGGTGCCATGGCGGATCGAACACGACTTCAACATGAACCTCCTTGATACTGGGCAACCGTGAGAGCTTGCTCTCCACGTCGGCCTTGAGCACGTTGCCCATCCCGCAACCGGGAGCCGTCATGGACATCTTGATATGAACCCTGTTCCCACCTTGCTCCATGGGCACAATCACACACGAGTAAACCAGACCCAGATCCACGATATTGACCGGGATCTCCGGATCGTACACGGTCTTCAACTGATCCCAGACCATCTGCTCGCTGAAAGGCCCTTCCCGGACTGCAGGTTCTTGTGCCATCGCCGCGTTGGAGAGCCCGAGGGCATCCGTATCCTTAGCCTCGACCCGGTACATGTAGCCGCGATCGGTCGCCACCGTGTAGCTGCCGGCCAGGGACTGCATGATCCTCACGACGGCACCGGCCGGGAGAGTGCCGCGAGTCCCGCTGGGGATCTCGATGACCTCACAAGCCCGACTCAGCGTGATCAGTTCACTCGCACTCACATTTCCTCTTCTCCGCGTCGTGTGCTACTCCGTCGACACCGTTTCCTGTTTCCCTTGCATTGCAGCGTGTAATGCGTGCCAGGCAAGGGTTGCGCACTTGACCCGTACAGCAAATTCCGAGACCCCGGAAAAGACGGCCAGCTTGCCCAGTTCGGCCCAGTTCCCGTTCGCCAGCGACTGGCCCGTCACCAGCTTGTGGAACTGGTCGAAGAGTCTTGCCGCTTCCGCCCTGGTCTTACCCTTCACGCTTTGCGTCATCAGGGATGCTGACGCCTGAGAAATCGCGCATCCTGAGCCTTGGAAGCTGATGTCGCGAATCGAGTCGCCCTCCAAGTCCAGGTAGACGGTGAAGTGGTCACCACAGAGCGGGTTATATCCTTCCGCCCTGTGGTTCGCCGTCGCCAGCTCGCGATAGTTGCGAGGCGCTTTGCTGTGCTCCAGGATGACCTCTTGGTAGAGTTCCCGCAGATCGGGCATCAGGCGAACACCTCCCGCACCTTCTGGATGCCTTCGACCAGAGCATCTACTTCTTCCCTAGTGTTGTAGAGAGCGAACGAAGCGCGCGCCGTGGCCGCGATGCCGAAGCGCTGCATCACCGGCTGGGCGCAGTGATGCCCCGTGCGAACAGCAATTCCCTCCTGGTCGAGGACGGTCCCGATGTCGTGCGGGTGGATGCTGTCCAGCAGGAACGAGAGGACACCAGCCTTTTCTCTCGCAGTGCCGATCAGACGGATACCGGGGATCACGGAAAAGGCTTCAGTGGCATAGGCCAGCAACTCGTGCTCATAGGAAGCTATGTTGTCCATCCCGAGGCCATTCACATACTCGATGCCTGCGCCCAGGCCAATGGCACCCGACACATGGGGCGTGCCGGCTTCAAATTTGTAGGGCAGCTTGTTGTAAAGCGTTTTCTCAAAGGTCACGGAACTGATCATGTCGCCGCCACCCTGGTACGGAGGCATGGCATCCAGCAGAGTGGATTTGCCATACAGAACGCCGATGCCGGTCGGACCATACACCTTGTGACCGGAGAAAACGTAGAAGTCGCAATCCAGAGCCTGGACGTCCACTTTGAGGTGAGGCACGGCCTGGGCTCCATCGACTAGCACCGGGATGTTCCCGCGATGTGCCATTTCGATCATCAGCTGGACAGGATTTATGGTGCCAAGCGCGTTGGAGACGTGCGTTACAGCAACGATCTTGGTTCGTGGTCCCAACAGCTTCTCAAACTCCTGGAGCAGCAGCTCGCCGCTGTCGCTGATTGGCGCAACCTGCAGCCTTGCGCCCTTCTCTTCGCACAGGATCTGCCAGGGCACGATGTTGGAGTGATGCTCCATGGCGGTGATGAGCACTTCGTCGCCGGCGTGAACGTGAGTGCGGCCGTAGGTCTGCGCCACGAGGTTGATGGCTTCCGTGGCGCCGCGAACAAAGATGATCTCGCTCGCATCGGCGGCGTTGAGGAACGATTGCACCTTTCTGCGCGCCCCTTCGTACTCTTCCGTCGCATGTTCGGAAAGGAAATGCACGCCACGATGGATGTTGGCGTTGTCCTGCTCGTAGTAACGGCCGATGGCATCAATGACCACCTGTGGCTTCTGGGACGTGGCTGCATTGTCCAGGTAAACCAGCGCCTTGCCGTGGACCCTCTGCCGGAGGATAGGAAAGTCATGGCGGGCCTTCTGCACATCGAACCCGGCGTCAACGTCGCGCACGTCCGCTGGACGAGATTCTCTGGGCAATCTCTTGGCGGCGGTGGTCATCCGATTTCCTCCCAGTTTCTTCCGGTGTCCTCGCGGCGGTTCTCTGTCGACGCACCAGGCGCAGAGTTGGCCATCTGGAACAGACAGCGGTTGATCAGCCCTTCCACGTGCTTCCGGACGGGTCCCTGCTTCATGCGGTCGAGACATTCGCTGGCGAAGGCGAAGAGCAAGAGCTTGCGCGCGGACACCTCGTCGATTCCGCGAGAGCGCAGGTAGAACAGGGCATCCCCCTCGATCTGGCCGATGGTGGCCCCGTGCGTGCACTTCACGTCGTCGGCGTAGATCTCCAGTTGCGGCTTGGTGTCGATTTGCGCGTCGTCGGAAAGCAGCAGGTTGCGGTTGGTCTGCTTGGCGTCGGTTTTCTGCGCGTCCCTGTGCACGATAATGCGGCCGTGGAAAACGCCGTGTGCGTGCCCATCGAGGATCCCGTTGTAGAACTGCCGGCTGCCGCAGCGCGGGCTGGCATGTTCCACCAGCATGTAGTTGTCCAGGTGCTGGTGACCGTCGCCGACGAAGAGGCCATTGATCAGGCACTCGCCCCCTTCGCCCGCCAGCACCGGGTGTACGTTGTTGCGCACCAGCGCGCCGCCCAGCAGCACTGAGTGCGACACGACATTGGCGCTTCTCCCCTGCTGGATGCGCAGCGTGGAGATGTTGAAAGCCTGCTTGTGCTCGCGCTCGATCATGTAGTGCGAAAGCACAGTGTGGTCACCGGCAACGAGTTCCGTGACCGTGTTGCAGAACACTGCGCCGCCGTCGAGCGACACATAGTCCTCGACGAACGTGGCCTGGCTGTCTGCCGCCGCCACAATGAGGTTGCGCGGATGGCTCATGGATGGGGCATCGTCCCCGCTCGAGACAAACAGCAGGCAGATGGGCTCCTCCACGAGCGTGCCTCTGGGGATGTGTACAAACGCTCCGTCTTCCAGAAAAGCTGTGTTCAGTGCACAGAAGGCATCGCGGCGGATATCAAGGTAGCGGCCGAGGTGCGGTTCAATCGCTCCGGGATTGCTGGAAATCTCCCCAGCAAGACTGCTGACCTTCATCATATCGGGCAGGTTGCCCAGCGAAGACAACTCGCGCGCAAAGCGCCCGTTCACAAATACAAGTTGACAGCTAACGCCCGGAACCCGGTACGGTTCGAGTTCCTGTTGGGACAGCCGGACGCGGCGGTTGCGGGTGAGCCGAAAAGCAGTCTGCGCGATAGCAGAGACGTTGGTGAACCGCCAGTCTTCGTCGTGAGTGGTTGGAAACCCAGCTTCGCAAAAGTGGGCAAACGCATCCCGGCGCAGCTTCCGAAGCCATGGCAGGTCATGGCCGGCGGCAAGCTTCTCGAACTCGGTGAAGCTTTCCAGGTAACTTTCCAACTGCTGAGTTGCCGTGATCACGTTGTTCTGCCCTCGTTCTCATTAGGCGGGAGTAGCATGCCGCGCCTCTGCTTCCATCGCGCCATAACCCTTCTCTTCCAGTTCCAGCGCTAGTTCCGGGCCGCCCGAACGCACGATGCGTCCATCCACCAGCACGTGGACGAAGTCAGGAACGATGTAGTTCAGCAGGCGCTGGTAGTGAGTTACCACGATGATGGCGCGCTGCGGGTTGCGCATGGCATCGACGCCCTGGGCCACGATCTTCAGCGCGTCAATGTCCAGGCCAGAATCGGTCTCGTCCAGGATGGCGAGCTTCGGCTCCAACACCGCCATCTGCAGGATCTCGTTGCGCTTCTTTTCGCCGCCAGAGAAGCCTTCGTTCACGGAGCGGTTCATCAGCTTCTCGTCCATGTCCAGCAGCTTCAGTTTCTCCCGGAACAGGGGCAGGAAATCGATGGCATCGATCTCATGCAGCCCGCGGTACTTGTGGATGGCATTGAGCGCCGACCGGAGGAAGTACGCGTTGCTGATACCGGGAATCTCTACCGGGTACTGGAAAGCCATGAAGATGCCTTCACAGGCAGCCTCCTCCGGTTTCATGGACAGGAGGTCTTTGCCGTTGTAAGACACCTCGCCAGTGGTGACCACGTAGGTCTCGCGGCGGGCCAACACCTGCGCCAGCGTGCTCTTGCCCGAGCCGTTCGGGCCCATGATGGAGTGCACCTCACCGGCGTTTAGCTTCAGGTCAATGCCCTTGAGGATTTCGTGGTTATCCACTTTGACGTGGAGATTCTTGATTTCCAGTAAGCTCATTCCCTTTCCTCTCACTAGACTTCTGCAACTTCATGCGTCAAAGCTCAGACTTATCCGACGCTGCCTTCCAGGCTGACGCCCAGCAGTTTCTGCGCCTCCACGGCGAATTCCATGGGCAGCTCGCGGAACACACGCTTGCAGAAGCCGTTCACGATCATGGAGACGGCATCTTCCGCCTTCAGCCCGCGCTGTCGCAGGTAGAAGAGCTGGTCTTCACCGATCTTCGAGGTGGAAGCTTCATGCTCCATGCGGGCGGTGGAGTTCCTCACCTCGATGTACGGGAAAGTGTGGGCACCGCACTTGTCGCCGATCAGAAGCGAGTCGCACTGCGTGTAGTTGCGTGCCCCGGTGGCACCCTTCATGATCTTTACCTGACCTCGATAGGTGTTCTGGCCGTGGCCGGCAGAGATGCCCTTTGCGACGATGGTGCTGCGCGTGTTCTTGCCGATATGGATCATCTTGGTCCCGGTGTCGGCCTGCTGGTAGTTGTTGGTGAGGGCCACCGAGTAGAACTCGCCCACCGAGTTCTCACCTTGCAGGATGCAGCTCGGATACTTCCAGGTAATGGCGGAACCGGTCTCCACCTGCGTCCAGGAAATCTTAGAGTTCACGCCCAGGCATTTGCCCCGCTTGGTCACGAAGTTGTAGATCCCGCCTTTGCCTTCTTTGTCGCCCGGATACCAGTTCTGTACCGTCGAGTATTTGATCTGCGCGTTGTCGAGCGCGATCAACTCGACCACAGCGGCGTGCAATTGATTTTCGTCGCGGATGGGTGCAGTGCAGCCTTCGAGGTAACTGACGTAGGAGCCCTCGTCGGCGACGATCAATGTGCGTTCGAACTGGCCCGTGTTCGCCGCGTTAATACGGAAGTAGGTGGAAAGTTCCATCGGGCAGCGGACCCCCTTTGGCACATAGACGAAAGACCCGTCAGTGAACACGGCCGCGTTCAGGGTGGCGAAGAAGTTGTCGGTATAAGGCACCACTGAGCCAAGGTACTTCTGCACCAGGTCCGGATGTTTCTGTACCGCTTCCGAGAAGGAGCAGAAGACAATTCCCAGATCAGCCAGCTTCTCCTTGAACGTAGTCGCCACGGAGACGCTGTCGAACACTGCATCCACGGCCACACCCGCGAGGTGCTTCTGCTCCTCGAGCGGAATGCCCAGTTTCTCGTAGGTGCGCAGGATCTCGGGATCCAGCTCCTCCAGGCTCGTCAGACCGGGTTTCTGTTTGGGAGCCGAGTAATAAACGATTTCCTGGTAGTCGATTGGCCCGTACTTGACATTGGCCCACTTGGGTTCGGCCTGCGCCTTCTCCAGCGACACCCAGTGGCGATAAGCCCTGAGCCTCCACTGGAGCATGAACTCCGGCTCATTTTTCTTGGCCGAGATCACACGAATGATGTCTTCGTTCAACCCCTTGGGGACCCTTTCTTCCTCCACTTCGGTAACGAAGCCCCACTTGTACTCCCGGTCGGCAAGATCCTGGATGGTGTTAACGTTGGTGCTCATTGCATTCTCCCGGATACAAAACCAATAGTGGACACTAGGTTTCCGCGCGCATTCCTGATGGTGGTCAGGTGTAAGGGTTGACTGAGATCGGAAAGCATTACGTTCTCGAGTGCCCCGCGCACCGCCTGGCTGATGATTCGCTGATTGTTCTTAATGGGACAGCAGGGCTCCAAGTCGCACAGCCCGGAGATGTCAGTGCTGCATTCAGTGAGCGCGATAGGACCCTCGAGTACAGCAATGATTTCAGCCACCGAGATCTCTCGCGGCTTCCTGGCCAGACTGTACCCACCCTTGATGCCACGGTGCGAAACCAGTAACCCACCCTGCAGAAGCTCCTTCAGCAGCTTGCTCACTGTTGGCAGGGGCAGCCGTGACTCGACGGCCAAGTCACGCGCTGTGTGCAGCAACCGATCGTGGTTCTGCGCAATGTAAGTCATCAGGACCAACCCGTAGTCCGTCAATTTGCCTAGTCGGATCATCAGTCAATGCCCCTGTCTCAGAGGTTTCCGAGCCGCCATACATGATCAGATTTAAATAGTACTATTTTGGTACAATTTAATTGTACTTCGCCGATGGCACGGATGACAAGGCCCGGCAACCGTCCCCCAAGCGGGTGGCTTCTGGCCGAATTGCACGTCGGCTCGGGCTGGGCGGCCCCGGCGGTGTGTCGGTCCGAATCGCCCAGACCAGAGGGATTCGTTATGTTGCTAACTCGGAGAGGGTGTTACGGTCTCCTCGCTGCGCAGCACTTGGCAGAACACGCTGGCGAGGGTTCGTTCAGCGCCAATGACTTGGCCGAATTCTACGGATTGCCCCATGAAGCATTGGCCAAGATCCTCCAGCGACTTGCCACAGCTGGGGTGTTGATGTCCCACCACGGGATTAAGGGCGGATATACACTCGCCCGCGACCCGCGGTACATTTCCGTATTCGACGTGATCAAGGCCAGCGAGGGACCGCGGCGAAGCGGTATTCACGGCGAACCCTGGCGGCACCTCGACTCCGTCCCCGGTTACCATGCCCTGTGCAAGGTGAGCCAGATCGTCGAAGATATGCTGCGCGAGCTTACGATTGAGGACATCGAAGAAAAGGCCTCCAGTCCCGCCGGCCCCTCGCGAGATTCATCGGTGCGAGCATCGCAGCTTGACGACCAAACAACTAGGAGTCACTGAGGCCCGAGCCGTCAGGAAAGCTTTTTGTACCGGAGTCGCTAGGGAAAAACTTCATCCAGAGTGCGGATCAGTCGGTGTTTGCCCGCACCCTGCGGCCTCTCTTCCCATTGTTGATATTCGCTGTTTCTTCGCCTATAATGAAGCTTGGCCGCAGCGTATTTTGGCCTCGCACGCCAGCGATTTGCACCATGCTGACTCTGACTGTCCACAACTTGGGTGACATGGTGATTCTCCGATGCACGGGCAGAATTGTGCGTGGCGAGGAGACTGCCATTTTATGCGCGGCTGCTCAGCAGCAGGGACGGAATGTCATTCTTGACCTGAGTGGGGTTGATGCCATCGATGCGGCGGGAATAGGACTTTTGGTTTCGCTGCAAGCCGCTGGTATTTTATCTCAAGCTAATGAATCCGACCAAGCAAGTGCGCGAGATATTGCGAGTCACCAACCTGGAGTCCGTCTTCGAGATCTCCGAATCTCAATCGCTTGACGATTACCCTGTCGAGGTAGCACCCTGAAACCCGATCAAAACTCAAAGTCAATTGAGAACTGTAATTGCCTCGGCATACTCGCTTTATTGGGTGTCGCAAATTTCGGTTGTACCGTAGATAGGCACCAGCTAAACCTTTGACTACTTCTCTGGGCACCGGCCTCTCAGTGCCCGCCCATTGTCACTACAGTTGCCAAGGAGACGGCGTACCATCGGGCATGAGCAGAATACATCCAGAACGCCCCGCCTCAGACCCTCCTGATCGCTCGGTAGCTGTCGATCTCCTCCTGCGACAACTGCCAAAAGAGGAGGAAGACGAAGAGGAAGAGGAAGACGAAGGCGACGGCAAAGATGATGACGACACGACCGACGACGGCTACTCGGAGTGAAAGTGCCCCTATTCTCTGACCAGCGCGTTGTTTGGCAATCACTTCGACTGAGCGTGCCACAAAGGGAGTAAGCTCGAATATGTCCGATTGGAACTGATTTGGGGGTGATGAGTGTGGCAGAAGTTCGACTGCAAGAGGGCGAGTCGATAGAAAACGCGCTACGTCGTTTTAAGCGCAAGGTTCAGACGGAAGACATCATCAAGGAAGTGAAGCGTCACTCCTTCTACCTGAAGCCGGGCGCGAAGCGCCGGGTGAAACAAGCCTTGGCGCGAAAGCGTGCCCGAAAAAAACTGCGCAAAGACGCGGATTAAGTTGCGGCAGTTGGGCCGCAGCGGCCAAGTAGTGGCCTTTTAGGTTTCGCCGGACAAGGTTCTTTGCTGGACAATCCGCCGAGATCGCTGTAGGCAGCGTGACTGAAGCCTCTGAAATACATTGCCGCAAGAGACGTTTGAGGTACTTAAGCAGCAACAGGAGAAGCCATTGTCAAAGCATGATTCTGTCACCAAACGCAACCGACGCCCGAAGTCGGACAAGCGTGTAGACTACACCGCACGCACCATGGCGGCCGTGAAACAACTCGAACAAGCAGCGAAGCTAAGAAAATAAGTGAATCTCAGAGGCGAAGTTTTGCTGACCGCAGGCGTTTTGAGAAAACGCCCCGCTGATCTCGCCTGCCTCGGCATCGACATCCCCATCGAGGCATGCGTTGAGCTAATGGATGTCACCGGGCTGCCGCATTGTTGTTGTAATCAGGCGTGGGTGTTGAAAAAGGCACCAAGAAAGTAATTTCGGGCGAACGCGCGGCATTTCCCGAACGAATCATCAACGACTTACGAACAGATTTTCGTGCGATTTCTGCTCAAGGATGGTTTTTCAACACCCACAGGCGTTTACACTCACGACCCTATTGTGACCTCGTGCGGAAATCATGTGGTTTTCGCACGCAGCCCTAGTGAGGGCTGCGCCAACCGCAACACAATGACTTAGCGGACCGGAATCCGACAGTCTTTCGGCACAGGGCAAGTAGCTGGTGATAAGGGCCGTTTGCGACGGCCAAGGCCGCCGTCGCGTTACACTTTGCTTTCTACAATTCTTGCCGGACACACGCGACGATCCGCTGCACCCCCGCAATGGAGAGTGGGCTAACGGATCACGTTTGGTCACTGGCTGAACTTCTCGGAGGTTAAGCATGCCATGCAGTTGTGACACCCAAAGCAAGAAGACCTACTATTCCAACATTCAACTCTCGAGCGACATTCAGGGAGGTATACCAACTGGGAACGCGATACCTATTAACCAAGCGGAGATAACGGTGTGCAGCCAGTGTGGGAAAGCCGAGTTCACAATATCGGACGAAGACATGCGTCGTTGGTTTGGGCGAAAGAATTACCGATTCAGGATTGGCTAGCAACACGCTATTAGGACACTACCAGGCGTCGAACTACTCTCTCCGCAACCTTCCCCAAACCGGCGAATCGCCAAAGAGCCCACGAACACCCGGTGGGCTTTTACATTCCCTACTTGCTGAACAACTTCAGTGATCTACCGCGTGGGGTCTCAATCTTATGCTCTACGAGTGGAGCGGCCATCACCGTCAGAGATTCTCGGACTCGTCATATTGATCGTGATCGTGGCTGGAGGTCTATTCGTTCTGGTGTATTTACGCACTGTAGGGATGGTGCGCGCGCTGTCACTATTCAAACGGATTTGCTGTCGGGAGCGAGGGCCTTCACTAAATCGTCGCTTTAACTCTGGTTCAGGTGCCGAGGTGTCGGAGCTCCGGCGGATCGAGCGGGCCCTGAAGCTCCGCATCGAACGCAAGAAGATCGAGTACAATCAGCTTGTTCGTCAGCGGCGCTGCCGTGAGAACAATCTTCCTTCCCGAACGTTAACAGCGATGCCGGGCGAGTATTCACAACAGACGTGCTTCGGTGCCATTGGCGTAGCACTCAGTCGGGGAATATATGACGCTATTCGTCCTACGGCTACGAAACGGTAATTGCGTTGTGGTTGCTGCGGGAGACGACGCAGCCGCACGGCAGCGAGCAAAGGATTTGAGGGCGGATGTGGAGATTGCTACTGTGAGGGAACTGGAGTCGTTCGCGGCTCAGTTCTTGTTGACCGACGACGGTGAATTGAAGAGCATTCTCCTCGATGAACAAACGCTCGCTGATTTGCGCGCTCACGAGTATCCAATCCTTAACTCCGCACGCACTCAATCGTATGCCGATTTCAATTCTTCTGCGACCGACAGCAAGGCTGAACATGTCCTCTACGATGCTCTCGCACAAAAGCATATCGACGCATGGGATGACCGCGACAAGCGCCTGGTTGCTTACGCCGTCCAGCAGGAGCGTAACAGGCTAGCGAAGTAAGAGATAAACCACCAATCTAGTCACCATTTCCACCCAATTGAGAGGCTTGTTATCCGACTGTAGGTTGTTACTGCGAATCAGTGCCGGCCGTACTCAGACTCAAGCCTCCCGCTTTGCGCCGTCTGCCGTTCTTGGACGCCATCCAGCACGCAGCTCTGTTGGATATGGCGTGAGTGTCCGGAAACGGTGGCATACGGCACGCCCAGAAAGCGCTTTGCGACTATCCCTGTGACTTCGAAACAATTGAAGTTTTGCTGTCTCACCTTTTCCAAAATCCGCTTCAATGCGCTGTGGATGTTCGTTGCTCCAATAGCACCGAAGATCATTACTTTTACTTCAGTGGCAATGAAGAAGAAGTTCCACCCAACAGTATGGATCTTTCGATCGAGAGAAAAACCATCGAGACCTTTGATCACGCTCCAGTTTCCTGAGTAAGGCTCGCTCTCCAACCCAAGAACCTGGGCGATCAGGGGCCGCTCCTCGATCAGAATAGTGCCGACTTGAACTTTTGGTGTCATGGGCTCTCCCGAGTGAACGTATCTTGCGACCAAAAAAGGGGCGGCGCAGGTAGCCACCCCGGGCGATTGACGAGGCACCGTCTCAGGCGGCCACGGCGGCGGGTTTGTGAATAGTCGAGCTAATCACATCCGAGACTTGCACCTTGGGAGTGCCGTCTAATACTTTATCCAGGATCTTGAGCACTTCGGGGTAGCCTGCAGTGTTATAGGCTTCCGCGGAGTCCTTGGTATCCCAGAGACTGATTGCGACCACATCCAGCCCTCCCGGGACAGCAAATGTGATTTCATCCCGGAACCCACTCTGCTTCCGCAGCATGGGAATGACTTCTTTATCGGAAATCCGCGTGAACTCGCTCAGAGTGTTTGGTTTCAGGCGTAGAGAGACATTGC
>JBASRS010000078.1:0-122124 GCA_049273945.1 Terriglobales bacterium
GGGAGGTTCTGTTCTTGAAACACAAAAACGACTCGAAGCACAGCAATCATCACGAAGGTGCGGGGATTGAGCGCCATCTGCACGATCCAGTGCAAGACCGGCTCATCCCGCTGGAGCCGCTCGATCCGCAGAAGATCCACTCGGTGGACGACCTGGTGCGCGCCATGGCCAAGACCGCCTTCACCGGCCGCCAGCTGGGCGAAGGGGCCGACGTGTTGGAAGCCATGGCCCGCGACCAGGACTGCTTCGTCGTGATGACCCTGGCGGGTGCGATGACCGTCGCCAAACAAGGCCTGATCATCGCGGAACTGATCGATCGCGGCATAGTAAACGCGATCGTGTCGACCGGCGCGCTCATGGCGCACGGGCTGGTCGAGGCCACCGGCCGCGCCCATTTCCGGCACAACCCAGAACTGAGCGACGAGGAACTCTACGAAGCCGGATACAACCGCGTCTATGACACGCTCGAGCCCGAGCAGAACCTGGACGACGTGGAACGGGTGATGGGGGAGGTCTTCTCGCGCTGGAACGCGGACGAAGTGATGTGTTCCTACAAGCTGAACCGGGCCATCGGCGCGCATCTCGCCAGGCACGCGAAAGGGCAGCGGGGGATTTTGAAGTCGGCCTATGAACAAAACGTCCCGGTCTTCGTTCCAGCGTTTTCCGATTCCGAACTCGGTCTGGACTACGCCCTCACCAACCTGGAGCGTGAAAAAGAAGGCAAGCCGCGTTTTCGTTTCGATCCCTTCGAAGACCTGGAATATTTTGCCCAGACCCTGCTCAAGCAAAAGCGGCTGGGAATCTTCACCATTGGCGGCGGCGTACCCCGCAACTGGTCGCAGCAATTCGGCCCGTTCATCGAATTGCGCCATCGGCGGGGCGGGGAAGACCTGCCGTTGAAGCGCTATCACTATGGCCTGCGCATCTGTCCGGAGCCGGTGTACTGGGGAGGGCTGTCGGGAAGCCCCTATAGCGAGGCGGTTTCCTGGGGCAAGTTCGTGCCTCCGGCCGAGGGCGGGAAGTTTGGAGAGGTATTCGTGGACGCGACGGTCGGGTTGCCGCTGATAGTGGCCGCAGTGCTGGAGCGGTTGGGGAAGGAAACGAAAAAGTCCAGCCCTTCGACGAAATCTGCTTACTCCAAATAGAATCGGGCTCGGGGGAAGTCGGGCCAAAAATTCAGGGGAACCTTGCGGCTCCCCTTGGCTGATAATACCCGTTGTCCGATGAAAACTAATCGAAAATCAGCACCGCCGACGCGATCACCGTAGTCCAAAGCCCGCGTTTGTCGCCCACTGCCGACTGCGTCACGTTGGCCGTCCGCACAATCTTGTTCGAGATTCGGTAGATCTCTTTTTTCTCGTCCCAGGAACGGTCGGAATCGAACTCGACGTTCAGAGTCGTCGCGAGCATTTCGGCGGCAAGTTCTTCGGCGTAGTCTCCGGCCGCATCCTCGGTTTCGCCGAACGAGTGGTGCTCGCTTAGGTAGCCGTAAGTATTGCGATCGGCGGGAATGGCGACGCCGATCGAAGAAGCAAGCAGGCGGTGCGGTTCGTGCGTGGAGTTTTCCGCGACGACGGCGAAGACGACCTCGCCGGGATGGAGGTACTTGAGTCCCTGGGAGCGTGGGACCAGTTTGCAGTTTGGCGGAAAGATCGAAGAGACACGCACCAGGTTTTGCGCGGCGATGCCGGCGTCACGCAGAGCCAGCTCAAAAGAGGTCAGCCGCTCCCGGTGCTTTCCCACACCCTTAGTGAAAAAGATCCGCTTGGGGACCATGTCCTTGCCCAATTCATTTTCCTCCAGGAAGTCGAATTGACTTGAGAAGGGCAAATCTAACACAGCGATTTGTGAAGTTTGTGAGAAAAATGCAGAGAACTTTCCCAGCGTGGCGGCCGTTCCCGGCGATGGGTGGAAGTGCGACTTCCGCGGGCGATTCAGGCCGCGCGCGCGCCGGCCTTTGACACCAGCGGGATGAGGGCCGGTTGCACCAGGTCCCGGAAGTCGGCAAAGCTCATCCGGACCAGCTCCCGATGCGAGCCGGCATTGAAAGCGATCTCCTTGTCGAGCGCCAGCGTCTCATCGGCGAACACGTCCATGCCGTAGAGATTGCCGAAAGGCGGCATGGCGCCGGTTTCGCAATCAGGGAAGCGGTCGCGGAATTCGGCTTCGCTGGCCAGATCCACCGTCTTGGCCCCCAGGTACTTTCTCAGCTTGACCAGATCCACCCGGTAGGAAGCGGGCACCACTGCCATAGCAAGGCGTCCGTCCACCAGCACCATGACGGTCTTAGCCAGTTCCTTACCCGGGATGTGAGCCAAGGCAGCAATCCCTTGCGCGGTGTAGGCGACGGAGTGGGAAATCACCAGATATTTGACGGTTTTCTGATCGAGGAATTCACGCAGCTTGGAAAGAGGCATAGATACCTCCCGGCCGAGCCGCACATGGAGAGGTCGGGTCGTCAAAGGGCAATCTGCGGTTCGGCGCTGGCTCTATTATCCGTCCGCACACCGGCGAATGGCTGGGAAAATTTTCGCAGGCGGCGTTGCGTCCTCCCAGAAAGGGAAAGACGTCCCAAAAAAAAGCCGCGAACGGATTCGCGGCTGCTGTCGGAAAAAGGTTAGTCTCAGGCTGCTTCTTTGGTTACCAGAGAGCCGGCTGCTGCGCGCGGCCGCGCTTCGACGACCCTCATTTCGTGCCAGTCATAGGCGAATTCCTTGCCACAGTCGAGGCACACTACGTAAGTACCGGTGCGCGAAGCGGCTCTTGGGCGGCGCGAACCGGTACGAACGGTAATCGGAAAGCTGTAGTTGGAATGCCAGCACCCAAACATTGCGTCCATCAGCTTAGAAAACATTACCTACCCTCCTACCACGAGCCGCACAGCGCGGCTCCCCCTCAGTCGTGGGTACGACTATTGCTAGCAATTTAGATTCAAAACCGCCCTAAAAGGTTCGTCGGAAGCCAGAGTGGAAGCGGGTTCTACACCTAGGTGGGGTGGAATCAAGAACTTGCATTCAATCGGAAAGGCAGACGCGAATCAGACGCTCTGCGGACCCGACTTCTTGCTCTGCGTGCACTTTGCCATGATGGCCGACCGCAGGCGCCCTCGCAGATCCTCGGGCAGCTCGTAGAGCTCCGAGTCGCGATAGATTTCGATGGTTTTGCGGGTGGTATCGCAGACGACATAGCAGTTGTGACACCACGCCAAGTGGTCCTCGAGGTCGGACTTGGTGCGCTCATCGAGAGCGCCGTCGAGGTAGTTGGTCAGTTCCTTCAGGAATTCAACGCACTTCACTTGTTGCCGTCTCCGCTCGCTCGCTTCTGGAAGTACCGGCTCAACCGCTCGCGCAGTTGCAGGCGCGCCCGCAGCAGCCGCGATTTTACCGCTGGAATGCTTAGTTCCAAAGCCTGCGCCGTTTCTTCGGTGGATAGGCCCTCCACGTCCCGGAGCACGAACACCGTCCGGAACCCGGGCGGCAGCCCTTGAATCGTGCGCGTCAGGATGTCCCGCAACTGCGCCTGGTTGTACATCTGTTCCGGATTGGGGCTCCAATCCGCAACCTCGCGCGGAACCGAGTCATCCTCAGTTTTTACTTCCTCGTCCAGAGAGACCATGCGTTCTGGCCGTCTCCGGCGCAACTTCATCAGCGCTTCGTTGACCGCAATCCGCACCAGCCAGGTATAAAACTTGGACTGCTCCTGGAACTGGGCCAGGTTTCCATACGCCTTGAGGAACGCTTCCTGAACTACGTCTTCCGCGTCCTCGCGATTTTGCGTAATGTGCTGTGCGATGCGAAAAACATTGCGATCGTAGCGTTTTACGAGTTCTTCAAACGCTTTGTCGTCGCCGCGCTTGGCCGCCCGTACCAGTGCCAGTTCTTCGCTGACGGGCTCACGTACAGTGGGTTGGATGGCACTCATTCGTAACTCGATGCAGATTTTAGCGGCTGCGCTGCTGAACCCCAGAGTGCTATTGTACCGGTTGGGGTGATTTCGCGGGACGTCTGTTTGACGCGCCTGTGCCGGAAATGTTGGCGCGATTGATTCCGGCGGCTCGCTGGCACCGGGAGAACACGTACCAAGGTGTCCCGAAAAAGCCTGCAAGTGGCTTATAATCAGAGGTTAGAAGGTAGCGGCGTTCGGCCCTCATAAACTTCATCCGGAGTACGAATGACGGACCGCGGTTGGATGGAACCCATAGTGGAACGGGTGGTCACCCAGGTTCTAGAGAACCATGCGACCCAACTGCGCAGCGAAATCGTTCGCCGGGTAATGGAAGAGATGGCCGCCCAGCCGGCGAGGGAAGTAGCCCCGGCGGGAGCAAACTCCGCCGATCTGGCGCGAGCCGTCACCGAGATCCAGCTTGGAACGTCGCAAAAAGAAATTTTGAAGGCACTTCTCGACGGCTGTGCCCGCTACGCCGCGAGAGTGGCGTTGTTCGTCGTTCGGGGCGGCAATGCCACGGGCTGGCAGGGACGTGGCTTTCGCTCGAACGACGCTGTGAAGGATTTTGCCCTGGATGTGAAGGCGCCGGCGGTGGTTCGTGCGATTGGTGACCGCGTGTTCGTAAGTGCTCCAGCGGCGGAGCTCGATGCACGCTTCGTGCGGGATTTTGGCACTCCCGCCAGCAGCGAAGGGCGCTTTCTGCCTCTCGTCCTGAAAGACAAGGTCGCGGCCCTGGTCTATGCCGATGCCGGAACGGACGGAGCCGGCCAGCTCGACGCTGGCTCACTGGAACTACTGGTCCTGTCGACCAGCGCCTGGCTGGAAGTCAGTACCCTGCGCAAACAGGCGGCACACAGAGAACCATCGACCGACCGCGGCGAGAGCCGTCCTGTGGCCGCCGGCGAAGCGACGCCCGCTTTCAACGATCCGTTCGCGGCCCACGCTCCCGGTCACGCCAGGGCAGCGGCGGCCACTGCAGAGGCGCCAGCGCCCGTACCGGTGATGGCGGGGGCGGCCGAACCTGAAACCGTCGCGGTGGAAGAATTGGTCCCGGTGATCCAGACCGCGGCGGAGGCCGCGCCTGCCACGGCTCCCGCGATTCCGCCCGAAGATCAGGATATTCACCGCAAGGCCCAGCGGTTTGCCCGTTTGTTAGTAGATGAGGTCAAGCTCTACAATCAAGCAAAAGTTGCCGAAGGCCGGAAGCACAAAGATCTTTACGACCGGCTGAAGGAAGCGATTGAAAAGAGCCGCAGCACGTACCAGAAACGTTACGGGAACACGGTTGCAGCTTCCGGCCATTACTTTCAACATGAATTGGTACGGAGTTTGGCAGAAGACGACGTCTCCATCATGGGGGCTAATTTCCGCCACTAGGTAGGGGTTCCATTGCGCAGTTCGCTCGTCAGGGTTGTTCTTGCAGTCCTGATCGTCTTTTCCCTCGTTTTTCCCGAGTACGGCGGAGCCCAGTCCACCGGTCCAGCACCGAAGACGCCCCCTGCCAAGACGCAAAAGAAATCGCCCGCCAAAAAATCCCGCAAGAGTGCGAGACGGCGGAAGGTGGCGTCCCCACGGGTGCGGCGGGTGAAGCGGGCGTTTGTCGCTTCGGCCAGTCTGCGTCCCATGGCGCAACAGTTGCTGCAGGACCGCACTCCGGCTGCCTACGCGGGCGTCGAGAGCTATGCGCGCAAGCACGCCAAAGAAGACGCGGGTGCGCTGGCCTGGCTGGTACTCGGCTATGCGCGCACGCTCGACCACGATTACGCCAAGGCCATCGATCCCCTGAACCGGGCCAAGATGGGCGCGAGCGAGTTGGGAGACTACGTCGCGTACTATCTCGCTGACGCGTATCTTGAAACGGGACGCAGCGCTGAAGCCTTGGCCACACTGGCCGACTTCAGCAAGAGCTTTCCGGATTCGCTTTTGACCCGCGATGTTCATCTTGTCTATGCCAACGCTTTACTGAAGGAAAACCGTGCGGCGGAGGCGGCGGCAGTGCTGGAGAAAGACCGCGCGCCGGTCCGCAGCGACCTCGAGCTCGCCATCGGCCGCGCCTACCAGGTAGTGGGAGAAAACGACAAAGCCGCCGCCGCTTTCCGCAATCTCTACTACAACCTGCCAATCAGTGGGGAGGCGGACGCCGCGGGGGTTGAGCTCCGCAAATTGAAGATCTCTGGCGGGCTTATAGAACGCCGCACCCGCGCCGAGCTCCTGTTCAAAGCCAAACGGTGGAGCGATGCGGCCAGCGAGTACCGCGATTTGCTGGATGAGGTGAGCGCGGCGGATCGGCCGACCGTGCAGCTCACACTCGCGACCGCGCTTGAGAAGAACGATCGCAGCCGCGATGCCCGGCAGCTTCTGACTTCCATGGGTCCGCAGACGGGCGATGCCGAGGCGCAGCGGCTCTACTTGTTGAATGAGACTGCGCGGTCCACCGATGATGAAGAAGCGGTGCAACGGATCCTCGGCCAGCTGCGCCAGTTCGGTCCGGCCAGTCCGTGGCTGGAGCAGGCGCTGTTCTCGGCGGCCAACATGTATCTGCTGAAGCGGGACTACGATCGCGCCGTTGCCCACTTCTGCGAACTGCAAGAACGCTTTCCGAAGGGCGCTCGCGCCTCCTACGCGCACTGGAAGACGGCTTGGTTGAGCTTCCGGCAAGGCAGGACCGACGAAGCTCGGCAAGGCTTTGAGGACCAGATCGCGCTCTATCCCGATTCCAACGAAGTCCCGGCCGCGCTCTACTGGCGGGCACGGCTCGCCGAAGAAGAGGGCGCTCCGATGATGGCGCGCGCGTTCTATGAGAAGCTCTCCGCACGCTTTCGGAACTACTACTACGCCGAGTTGGGTCGCCAACGACTGAAGAACCTGCGCGCCGAGGGCACCGACGGCGGCGAAACCACGAACTACGCCTTGCTCGACCGCATTCCGCCGCTTTCGACCAAAGATAGAGTCACCGCCAGCGACCCTCCGGAAGACAGCCTGCGTTTGCAGAGGGCCCGCTTGCTTTCCAACGGCGCGCTGGCCGACCTGGCGGTGCGCGAACTACAGGCTGCCGCCAGCGAGGAAGACGGCTCCTGGGCGCTCTCGGAAATGACGCGCATTTATCAGGACGGGGGACAGTACGACCGGGGCATCCAGGTGCTGAAGCGGTCGATCCCGAATTACTTTGCCGTCGATCTTCCCGAGCTGCCGCGGCCCTACTGGGACGCGCTCTTCCCCAAACCGTACTGGAGCGATCTGCGCAAATACGCGGTGCTGAACGGACTGGATCCGTACCTGGTGGCGTCGTTGATCCGGCAGGAATCGGAATTCAATCCGGTGGCCGTCTCGCGCGCGAATGCGGTCGGCTTGATGCAGCTTCTGCCCGTAACCGGGAAACGCGTCGCCAAGGAAATCAAGCTGAAAGGCTACAACCCAAGCCAGCTCTACACGCCCGCGGTCAATTTGCAACTGGGAACGCGTTACTTCAAATCCATGGTGGACAAGTACGGCGGACAGCTCGAGTACGCTCTCGCCGCCTACAACGCCGGCACCGACCGCGTGGGAGATTGGCTGGAACAGGGACACTACCGGGACGCGCAGGAGTTCGTGGAATCCATTCCGTTCACCGAGACGCGCGAGTACGTGCAAGCCATCCTGCGGAACACGACGGTGTATCAGCGGTTGTATGGGACGCCGTAAGGGACTTCGGAACTCCGCTATTGACTGTGGACTGCGCTCCAGAGTGTATGCTGTTGTCGATGCAGACGGCTGCCATGCAAATCGGCGAACTAGCACAGCGAACGGCCCTGACTGTGGATGCCATTCGCTTCTACAAGAAACGCCAACTGCTGCCCAAAGCACCTCGCAGCACAGGCGGATTTCGGTTGTATACGACGGGTGACATTGAGCAACTTCACTTTATTCGCCAGATGCACGAGCTTGGTTTCTCCCTGCGAGAAATCAAGGAATTGATTGAGCTTCGTACGCGGAAGGTAGCAGCCTGCGAATCAGTAAAAGAACTTCTCAAAGACAAACTCGTGGGCGTTCGCGCCAAGCTGTACGAGCTCCAGAAGCTGGAATCCGAGCTGATGACCGATTTGCGGAAGTGCAACAAAGAACTGAAGCGTCGGCAGCGACACGCGGCTTCCCCTTGTCCAGTGCTCGAACAGGTAACGGCAACATGAAAATTGAGGTTCTTTATGCTCCCGGTTGTCCGAACTATCAGCCCGCTGTCGAACGCATAGAGAAGATACTGGTGTCGGAATCGTTGCGCGTGGACATTAAAAGAGTTCCTGTGAATAGCGACGCTGAAGCCAAGGCTTTACAGTTCCCCGGCTCGCCGACTATTCGCGTGAATGGAACTGATGTGGAACCAAACCAGACGAATGCAACCGGCCTAGCTTGTCGGCTCTATGCGAACAGCGGCGGTGTTCCGTCAGAGGAAATGCTTAGGCGTGCCCTTTCAAGAGCGTACCAAGGGGAGGGCTCGTGAGAATCGCAGAACGAGCAACCCCAGTGGCAGCGGTTATCGCAGCTCTTTCGACTCTCGCTTGCTGCCTGCCGTTTGGATTTCTTGGTGCGGTGGGCTTGGCGGGCCTGAGCATTTGGGCACAGTCTTTTCGTAACTGGTTTCTGGCCATCACAGGAGTTCTGCTGGTCGTTGGATTTGTGCAGGTATATCGCGGTCGCAATCAGTGCAAAAAGCGCAGTCCGTTCAGCGTCGTGTTGTTCTGGGTCGCTGCCGTGATAGTTCTCCTGGTTGTTCTATTTCCCCAAGTCATTGCGAACTTGATAGCCGGCTGAATGCCTGTCATGCGAGTGAATCGGAAATACGCGTTGTTGCTCCTGGTCGCCCCAGTTTCTTTGGTTGGCTGGTATTTCTGGGGTTTCAGTCGCACGCCACACGGCCAGCCACCGCTCACTTCGCTGACACCGAGCAATCTGGACCAATTCAACCAGCACTTCAACGATGCGGCTGACCGTACCCGCTTGGTGCTGCTGCTGTCACCGACTTGAGCGTATTGTCTGCGGGGGGCCTCCGCCATTCAAGAGATATTGAAGCAGACCCAATCGCCGGTTCGCGTATTGGTCGTCTGGGAACCCATGCTTCCGACGGACTGGTCAAGGCCGAGTGGCATGGTACAAGCTCGAATCTCTGACCCAAGGGTCGTGCAGTTCTGGGACAAAGACCATCTCGTCGCTAAAGAATTGCAGAAGGAGGTTTCCAGCTCCCAAATCTGTTGCCAGCGCAATGGCATTATGTGGGACGTCGCTGCACTCTACCCGAGGGACGTGCAGTGGGGTAATTCCGCGCCTGCGTTTTTCGGCGGCGCAGTTCTAGATGTGGCGGGTGATGTTCGCCAGCACCTATCGGCCACGAGCAGTAGCCGGTGAGTCCGGACGGGTCATTGCTGTTGTAAACAGGCCGCCGATTACACTCTCAACCCATCAATTTCCTCACGCTGTCTTCTGAGTAGGCGACTTCGTAAACAGGATCTCAAACACCAGCAACCCGGCGCCGATCACAATGGCGCTGTCGGCCAGGTTAAAAGCCGGCCACTGATATTGCCCGACGTAGAAAAGCAGGAAGTCCACCACGTGTCCGCTGACCAGGCGATCCCAGAGATTGCCGACCGCGCCGCCCAGAATCAGCGCCAGACCGATGCCGGTGGTGCTCAAGCTGTGGCTGTTCTTCCAGAGCAGGGCGGAGACGATCAGCAGGGCAACCAGCGAGAATAGAATCAGCAGGGCGACCTTCCACTCCGAGGGCGAGTCGGCGAACAGGCCGAAAGCGGCCCCCCGGTTCTCGGTGCGGATGATCCGAAAAAAACCCGGGATCACCGTGATGCTGTCGTGCAAAGAAAGCCGGTGCGCAATGGTCCACTTGGTGAGGCGATCGAGCGCGATCACGAGGAGAGCGATGAGGAAATGATACTTGCGCATGACCGGAAAAAATCTTCTCTATAGATTACCGCGTTTGGCCGGACATGAGGTGATTGTCCAAAACGGTGTGGGCCACCTCTAACTATGGCACGTTCGCAAGTAGGCCACCCACGACGATAACGACAATGAGGGCTGGAATAACGAGCCACCACTTGCTACCTGAACGTCCGGCCAGAATTCCGAAAACGGCCGACAGCCAAAGGCAGGCTGCCACTATGGGTTCTCGCCATGTAACATTTCTGGAATACAGGAAGATGCTCCCGAAAAGAACTACCCTCGTTATCCCAAGATTTCGGGACGTGTGATTCACGCCTCTGCTCCAACCGCATCGCGCTTCATTGTCCCGCCAATACCATTGGCGGGCGAAAATTCTTCCTATTGGCCCCGCAGGTAGAATCTCACAATCATGCTCCTTCAATTTCCTTGAGCGCCGCGCTGCATCGCTCACACACCGTAGGGTAGTTTTTGTCTTCGCCCACCTGCGTCGAGTAGTTCCAGCAGCGCTCGCACTTGGCGCCGTCGGCCTTCTTGACTTCCACGCTCACGCCTCCGGTTCCATTTCCCGAGCCCTGTGTCAAGGTCACAGCCGAGACGATGAACAGATAACGGAGCTGGCCCTCATAGCGCTTCAGAACGGAGTAAACCGGATCGGAAGCGGAGACCGCGACCTGGGCCTCGAGGCCGCCACCGATGAGCTTGCGGTTGCGTGCATCTTCCAGCGCCTTCAGAACTTCGTCGCGCACCGACCGAAGTGTGGCCCAATCCTTGTCCTGTTGATCGTCGTGTTCGCTGACTCCGGAGCCGAGAATGTCGGACGAGGCCGGGAAGACAGCTAGGTGCACACTTTCCGCGCGACCTTCGCCCTTGGGCAGATACTGCCAAATCTCTTCGCTCATAAAGCTTGTGATCGGCGCGAGCAGCCGAACAAGGTCCTCTCCAATACGCCAAGTCGCGGTCTGCGCCGATCGGCGGGCCTGCGATTTGGGCGCGGAGATATAGAGACGGTCTTTGAGCACGTCGAAGTAGAACGCGCTCAAGTCCACGATCGAGAAATGATTCACCCGGTGGTAGATCTTGTGGAAAGCAAACTCGTCGTACCAGTTGCGGACGTCGGATGTAAACGAACAGGTCTGGCGCAGCATGTACTGGTCGAGCGCTTCCATCTTGTCGAACGGAACCGCGTCCTTCTGCGGATCGAAATCGTAAAGATTGCTCAGAATATAGCGGAACGTGTTCCTGATCTTCTTGTAGTTTTCTCCCACCCGCTGCATCAGAGCTTCGGAGCCGACCACGTCTTCGCGGAAGTCGACCGAAGCAGTCCACAGGCGCACGATCTCTCCGCCCAGGCGGTTGGCGATATCGACTGGATCGACGTCGTTGCCGCGCGACTTCGACAGCGCCTGACCCTTTTCGTCGAGCGTCCAGCCGGGTGTGACGACACCGCGATAGGGCGGCGTCCCGTGAGTGCCCATGGCGCAGAGCAGGGAAGACTGAAACCATCCGCGGTACTGGTCCCCACCTTCGAGGTAAAGATCCGAGGGCCAGGGATATTCGGGTTCCGCCGCAATCAGAGCCAGATAGCTCGCGCCCGATTCCAGCCAGACGTCGAAGATGTCGGTTTCCTTCTCGAACTTTGCGCCGCCGCAATGCGGGCACTTCGTTCCGGACGGAAGGATGGTATCGGACTCGGATGTAAACCAGGCGTCGGCGCCAGAGCGGGCAAAAAGCTCCACCACCTTGCGATTGACGGCGTGGTCATTAAGTGGCTTGCCGCAGCTTTCGCACAAAAACACGGCGATCGGCACGCCCCAGACGCGCTGGCGTGAGATGCACCAGTCGGGGCGCGTTTGAATCATGTTCGAGAGGCGTTCTTCACCCCACGCCGGATCCCATTTCACCTTCTTGATTTCGTCGAGCGTGCGCGTGCGCAGCGTCCCCCCTCCCGCCATCGGCGTTTCCATCGAGATAAACCACTGCTCGGTGGCCCGAAAGATCACCGGATTGTGGCAGCGCCAGCAGTGCGGGTAAGAATGCTCTGTCTTCTCCGTATGCAGCAGAGCGCCGCGGCGCTTGAGCAGATCGATGATGGGAGCGTTCGCATCCCAGACGCGCTTTCCGTCGTATTCGGGCAGTCCGTTGCGCAGGATACCTTTTTCGTCCACCTTGCTGGTGGCATCGAGCCCGTACTTGACCCCAGTGGCAAAGTCCTCGGCGCCGTGGGAGGGCGCAGTGTGGACGACTCCCGTGCCGGTATCCATGGTGACGTAGTCCGCCAGAACGCCGAGAACCTTGCGCTCGAGAAACGGATGCTGGAAGTTGAGACGCTCGAGCTTTCGGCCAGCGAAGTGCGCCAGCTCTCGGGGGCTCGCGAGGCCACATTTCTCCGCTACATCCTTCGCCAGCTTCGACGCCACGATGTAAACTTCGCCGCCGGATTCGAGCGCCACGTACTCCTCATCGGGATGAAAGGCCACGGCCATGGAGGCAGGCAGCGTCCACGGAGTGGTCGTCCAGATGATGGTCGATGATTTCTTTCCTGCGAGTGTCGCATCTATTGAAGCAGGGTCGTCGATCAGGCCGTATTTCACCCACACCGTAGAGCTGGTGTGGTTTTCGTACTCGACTTCGGCTTCGGCGAGCGCCGTCTCGTCGTGCATGCACCAGTACACGGCGCGCAAGCCCTTGTAGACGAAACCCTTCTCGTAGAACGAGTAAAAAGTGTCCAACACCACCGACTCGTACTGCGGAGTCATGGTGGCATAGGGCTGGTCGAAACGGCCGAAGACGCCGATGCGTTTGAACTGCTGGCGCTGCAGATCGAGATACTTCTGGGCGTACTTGCGGCACTCGGCGCGCACGTCGGTGGGCCGCATCTGCAGCTTCTTGCCGCCCAGTTCCTTGTCGACTTTGATCTCAATGGGAAGACCGTGACAGTCCCATCCCGGCACATAGGGAGCATCAAAGCCCGCCATGGTCTTGGACTTGACAATGAAATCCTTCAGGCACTTGTTCATGGCCGTGCCTAGGTGAATGGGGCCGCTGGTGTAGGGAGGCCCATCATGCAGGACGTAGACCGGCGCGCCCTTACGCGCCTCCCGGATGCGGTCGTAAAGCTGCTCCTGCTCCCAGCGAGCCAGCATTTTGGGCTCGTTCTGCGGCAGGTTCGCCTTCATGGGGAAACCGGTTTTAGGCAGGTTGATGGTGGATTTCAGGTCCATCGGCACTAGCAGAGTTCTCCCAAATGATTGAATCTTCTCATTATAGGGAGCGCGGAAGGACACGTCTATTGGAGACCGCCCGCAAACCGTCGAATTGAAAAAGTACTGTATCGGTTTGAGAAAAAGCGTGTACAATTTTTGTCAGATCGAAGAGTTCGGGCATCTAAGAGGATAGGAGAGACAGACTTCGCCATCGCGAGCGGTGGTGGAGCGCAAGTTTATTGGCCAGCGTGGGCCGGCCTTTTGGGTCGAAGTTGTTTCCCCGAACTGTGAAGTTCGGCTAATCCTCAGAAAATATGGCCACTACCGAAACGCCGCGGATCCCGCAAGGTCTTCCTCCAGAGCCAGTGCTCAACCTGCTTCTGAAGGACGAGATTCTTGACGACCCGCTCTATAAACGCCTCTTCCGATCGCTCGACGAATTTTTCTTCCCGAAGAAGTTGCCACCGCTGGTACTGACCTCCAAGCCCATTCCCGTCCGGGACATCTGGGGCTTCTACAACTACAAAGGCCGGGGAGCGTTCGGCTCGACCGTGATTCACCTGGCGGCGCTGGCGGTCTTGGTGAGTGGCGCTTTGTTCGCGCGCAAGGTAGTCAACCAAGTCCAGCAAAAGCAGACTGTGGAACTGATTGCTCCCGATAGTATCCCGGCTTTGCAGCCTTCGAAAACTCTGTCTGGTGGTGGTGGCGGCGGTGGTGACCGCGACAAGCTGTTGGCTTCCAAGGGCCGTTTGCCCAAGCAGTCGATGGAGCAATTCACTCCGCCCACAGTGATCGTGCGGAACGAACACCCCAAGCTGCCGAAAGAAGCGACGGTGATCATTCCGCCGGAAGTACACCTGACGCAGCTCACCATGCCGAACCTCGGCGATCCTCTTTCGCACATTCCTGCTCCGCCCTCGAATGGGGTCGGATCGGGCGCCGGCATTGGATCGGGGTCGGGTGGCGGCGTTGGAGTTGGTACAGGCCCGGGATTTGGTGAGGGCCGCGGCGGCGGCACGGGTGGCGGCGTGTTCCGCGTGGGCGGCGGGGTTTCGGCTCCGCGGGTGATTTTCCAGCCGGATCCGGAGTACTCCGAGGAAGCGCGCAAGGCAAAGTATCAGGGCGTGTGCGTGCTCTGGTTGATTGTTGGCCCGGATGGCAAACCGCGCGACATCAAAGTGGCGCGTACGCTGGGCCTGGGCCTGGACGAAAAGGCCATTGAAGCCGTGAAGACCTGGCGCTTTGAACCGGCCATGAAAGACAACAAGCCGGTTTCCGTGCAGATCAACGTCGAAGTCAGTTTCCGCCTGTACTAGGTAGTGCCAGCATCCTTGCTGGCTTTGGACCCACGGCCGCGTAAGCGGCCGTTTTCATTGGTAGGGACCGTTGTTCCGCGGCAATGGTTTCGCGAAGACTGCTGGCGCGTTGCCGGCAAGGGGCCGGGCGCTACTCCTTCAAATCCACGTGTACGACATCCTCCACGGAGTGTCCGAGGAATCGCGTCCCCATTTTCTTGAACTTCTCGACCGAATCGGTGGCAAAGAACTTGAGCCGGGGAACCGCTCGTCTCTCGGACTCCTGGGGTGAGTGCAGCGGCTCCATCCGGAGCTGCTCGGCCACGGCGTGTGCCGTGGACTCGGCCGAATCCACGATGGTGACCTGTTCGGGCGCCACGCGCCGCAGCAGCGGCTTAATGAGCGGGTAGTGGGTGCAGCCGAGCACGAGGACATCGGCGTCACTCGCGTCATCGGAAAAAGCTTCCGACAGATAGATGCGCGCAACCTGTTCGGTTACGGAATGGTCTGCCCAGCCTTCTTCCACCAGCGGCACAAACAGGGGACAGGCCTTCTCCCGGACGGCGATGCCTCTGATTTCCAACGCTCGCTGGTAGGCATGGCTGCCAATGGTCGCGTCGGTGCCGATGACGATGACCTTTTTCTTTCGGCTGGCGGCGGCGGCCGCTTCGGCTCCCGGCTCGACAACGCCAAATACTGCCACTCGCGAGGCCGCGCGAATCGGATCGAAGGCCAGGGCAGTCGCGGTATTGCAGGCAATCACCAGCAGTTCGGCTCCGTGATCCTGCAGGTAGTGCACCGCGCCGGTTGCATAGTGGGCCACGGTAGCTGCGGATTTCGAGCCGTAAGGCAGGCGGGCGGTGTCGCCGAAGTAGAGATAGTCGGCGCTGGGGATGCGCTCCAGCAGCGCGCGCAGAACTGTCAGCCCGCCTACGCCGGAATCAAATACCCCGATAATCGGTCGTCGCGAGGCGGTCACGGGCGCTTCGGCTCACTCCGCGGTCGTTGGGCTGATGACGGAGCGCACCGCCGAGATCCGGTTGGCTGGGAAGCCTCCCTGGCTGGCGTGTTCGCGGATTATCGCTTCGTTGGGAGCGATATAGACACAATAAATCTTGTCATCGGTGACGTAGCTTTCGACCCATTGGATCTGCGGGCCGAGTTTTCTCAGCACTCCACACGATGTCTGGGATATCGCCTTGAGTTCCTGCTGGGACAGCTTGCCGGCATTGGGGATTTCGCGCTCGATCACGTACTTCGGCATGAATGTGTTCCTCGGGTGTGAATTGTCCGCCGCGCAGCGACGGCGAAACCGGATTCTAGCAGGTTCTTCAATCTTGCTGCCTCGCCCTCCGACTCGGCACAATGGGGTCAGTTGCGGACCCAAGCGCTGGCCGTTATTCTTCTCGCGTATGCCTAGCACTCTGGTCGAATGCGTTCCAAATTTTTCCGAAGGCCGCGACAAGGCGAAAGTTGATGCCATTGTCGAAGCCATGAAGATCCCTGGCGTCTATCTCCTCGACCGTGAGATGGATGCCGACCACAACCGCTGCGTCATCACGCTGGTCGGCGAGCGAGATGCAATTCAGGAAGCGGCCATCCGCGGGGTAGGGAAGGCCTCGGAGTTGCTCGATCTCACCAAGCATCAGGGCGCGCACCCCCGCATGGGAGCGGCCGACGTGGTGCCGTTTATCCCGATTGAAGGCGTCACCATCGAAGATTGCGTCGCCATGGCGCGGCACGTGGGCGCGGAAATCTGGAAGCGGTATCAGATCCCTGTGTATCTCTACGAGGCGGCCGCAGCCAGGCCGGAACGGCAGAACCTGGAGAACATTCGACGGGGACAGTTCGAAGGCATCCGGGACGAGATCGGCACCAACCCCGCCCGCAAGCCAGACTTTGGCGAGGCGCGCGTGCATCCTACGGCCGGCGCCACCGCCGTAGGGGCCCGAGAGTTCCTGATTGCCTATAACGTCTTTCTCAATACGCCGGACGTTGACATCGCCAAGAAAGTCGCCAAGGCAGTGCGGTTTTCAAATGGCGGATTGCGCTTCGTCAAGGGCGCCGGATTTCTGGTGCGCGGCCTGGCACAGGTCTCGATGAACCTCACCGACTTCGAGCAGACTCCGATCCATCGCGTGTTTGAATATGTGAAGCGCGAGGCGGCACGCTACGGTGTGGTCCCGGTATCGAGCGAAATCGTTGGCCTGATTCCGAAGAAGGCCCTTGAGCAGACGGCGGAATGGTTCTTGCAGGTCGAAAACTTTGATTCATCGCTCATCCTCGAAAACCGGCTCGCGGCCGTGATCAGCGGCAAGATGGCGGTGGGCGGGCTGCGCGCCGGTGTCGAGCCCTTCATTGAGCAACTGGCCGCCCCAACCGCAACTCCGGGTGGAGGCAGCGCTGCCGCCGCCAGCGGCGCGATGGCTGCCGGACTCGCCAGTATGGTCGCTTCCATGTCGCGTGGCAAGAAGGCCTACCTTCAGCACGAGGCTGCGCTCAGCGAAGCCATAGCGCGGTTGGGCCAGCTTCGCGACGAACTAAAGGCCGCCATTGATGCCGACGCGGAGTCCTACAACCTGGTCATGAAGGCGTACAAGGCCGCAAAGGAGTCTTCCGATGGCGATGGCGCCATTAACGCCGCCCTCAAGCAGGCGACCAGCGTTCCGCTGGGCGTCGCCGAGCGCGCGGCCGAGGTGGCCCAAATCGCGGGGAAGCTGAAACCAATCACCAATCCCAGCATGAAATCCGACCTGACGACGGCGATTGCCCTCGCGACGGCTGCCTTAACCGGTGCTCTGGCCAACGTGGAGATTAATCTGGAGTCGCTGAAGGACGAAGCGTTCGTAAGCCAGACAAGAGATCGCGCTGCGGCGCTGAAAGGCTAGACTTGTTCAGAAAAGTGACCCTCGCGCTGATCGTGGCGATTGGACTAGCCGCACTCGGTAGCCTCGTCGTTGCCCGATCGCGCTACTCCCGTCGAGAGCTCAAGTCTTGCTTTAACGACGTTCATGGACTGCAAGCCGGCGCCTCCGTTCGCATAGCGGGCGTGGACGTGGGAACTGTCCGCCTTGTCCGGGCTAATCCACAGATGAAGGATTGTCCAGCCGAGGTCGATATGGCTCTGGCGACTCCCTACGAAGTCAATATTCCAAAGGATTCGGTCGCCAGCATTGAGACTGCGGGAATTCTCGGCCCCACGATCGTCGCCATTGACGTTGGCCAGACATCAGGCGGGCCGGTCGAGAACTACGGCTATCTGAAGAGCAAACCAAGCAAACCTGCACCGTCGGTCGAAGATCACCTAAGGGCTCTGGAGTTGCTGGTCGGGTTGGTGGAAGCCTCGAAGCAGGCCGGGCAGGATGTCCCGCAAAACAAGGCTCCTGCTCCTCCCAAGGAGTTCCGCCACTAGCGCAGACCGATCAACACGCCGCCGCGCCGATTTCCCGCGCAAAGCCCCGCCCTTTTCCTCGATCTAACAACGGACCCAAGGTAGCACTTTAGTACCGGCGACCGCGGCCTGTTCCGCATTAAAATAGTCCCAGATCGCCAACGGACGATTTGCAGTTCGCATCCAATGATGCAGACCCTCGCGAGGACGTCTATGAAGAATCGCTGTCTTGCTGTTTTACTTCTCTCTGCTACAACCGCTTTTGCCATGCCGATGGCGACCTCCGCCCGGTCGCTGGTGCCGGCTGAGGTTCAGCAGATCATCAGCGTGGACTATCGCGCGCTGAAGGACTCGCCCACCGCCCAGGCGCTCAAGCAGCAGGTGCTGCCGGACAACCTGAAGCAGTTCGAGGAGGCCTTAAAAGGTATCGGCATCAGTGCCGACCGCGACCTGGACCAGCTCACGTTCGCCTCCTTCCGTTCCGGCAAGCAGGGAATTCAGGTCGTCAGCGTGGCGCAGGGGTCGTTCTCCGCGAAAGCCGTCCTCAAGAGAATGAAGCTCAAGAAGATCATGGCGACCAAGTATGGGACAGCCGCGCTCTATCCCATGGCCAGTGGCTTGGTCATGACTTTCCTCGACGAGTACACCTTGGCCTTCGGCACGCAGGCGTCGCTGCAAAGCGCGCTGGATGCTCGCGATGGCAAGCGGGCTACGCTCGACTCAAACCCGCAGATGTCCGATCAGATGGCAGCCGTGGATGGCGCGCCGGTATGGAGCATCCTCGATCAGCAGGGAACACAGGCGATGATGCGCTCCGCCCTGGGCGACGCTTCGAAGATTGCCGACTACGAAACCCTCAAGAAGCGTCTGCTGGCCTCGCGCTACACCATGAACTTCCAGAATGGCGTGAACTTCGACCTGAGCGTTCTAACCTCGGACTCGATGACCGCCGCGACGCTTTCGTCGCTGGTCAAGGCAGGGATGCTCTACAAGAAGATGAACGCTTCGCCGATTGAAAAGACCGCCATTGACAGCATGACGGTCGATTCCGACAGCTCCAACCTGCAGGTGCACTTCAAGACTGACGACCAGAAATTTCAGTCGCTGTTGCACTCGGAATTGTTTGCCGCGGTCTCCAGGTAAGCAAGAGCTACCCGAACACACGAGGTCCTGGAGTTCGCTCCGGGACTTTCTGTTTGGAGTCTACGAAGCGCTCTTATGGCTGCGATAGAACTTCCTCGCTTTGGCTCGATTCCCACACACCTTCATGTCGCACCAGCGGCGCCGGTGGTTCTTGCTGCGGTCCACGAAAATCCAGCGGCAGGCGGGCATGTCGCACTCGCGCACGTTTTCGAGATCCGGCGAGGTGAGCAGCTCGCTAGCCGACCGCACGATTGGCCACAGGATGGAGTCGAGCCGGGAAGGGTCGTCCGTCCAACCCAAGCGAAAACCGCTGCGCGCCGCCTTCAACTGCAGGTTCGAAAGAGCTTCTCCTCGATAAGCGTTGAACGCAACCAAGTCGTCCGACGAGGCACGGCGATTCCGTAGGGTACTGCTGATGATTCGGTAGAGACACTCGCGGAGTTCCACTGCTTTGCTGAGCGCCTGCTCCGCCGCTTTGGGATGGGATCCGGCCTCCCGCAGCAACGCGGCGCGTTGCAATGAGCTGATGGCGCCAGCCTGCAGCGCCCAGTCAGCTAGATCTTGATACGTGGGCAACAATTCCGTCTGCCGGTCGGGCACGGGCCGGTTGTCGAGCGTGTTGACGAAATCCAGGCAGAGTTCGCCTGCAATTATTTGCAACTCCACGTCGCTCCTTTCATCCAACGTCCCATTGTAACCGGTCACGTGTACTTGACAGGTTAGCACATTTTTGTTTAGGGTAACCACTGAAAGCGAAAGTAGACGGTTATGGCAACAGCAGTTTCTGCGAGCCCTCCCGTTGCAGTTAACCGGGCTACTCCGTCCCGGCTTTGGATGGCGCTGGCCTTCTTTGCGATTTACGTGGTTTGGGGGACGACCTACCTCGCTATTCGCTATGCGGTCGAGACTATCCCGCCGCTGGTGACAGCGGGCGTACGGCACACGACGGCAGGTCTGATTCTGCTGGGAATAGCTTGGTCGCGAGGATTCCGCCCGCGCCGCGAGCACTGGATCGCTGGAGCTGCTCTGGGCGCGCTATTTTTCCTGGTCGGCCACGGCAGCCTGCACTGGGCCGAGCAATATGTCTCCTCCGGCCTGGCAGCGCTACTGGTGGCAAGCGAGCCGCTGTGGATCCTGCTGCTGGGCGCGGCCATGCGGCAGCAAAGGATCAACTGGCAGAACGGACTGGGATTAGTGTTCGGACTGACTGGGGTGGCGATTCTGACCGCGCGCGAATTTACCACCGGAAGTTCTCTGACTTGGGGCGTCATCGCGGTGCTGGTAGGTGCTGCGTCGTGGGCGGTAGGCGTGTGTGTCGGGCCAAGGCTCCGACTGCCGCGGGATGGCATGGGACGCGCTGCCGTGCCGCTGCTGTGTGGCGCAGCGATGTTGCTGGTCGCGGCGGCAGCGACCGGTGAGTTTTCCGCAGTGCAGTGGAGCGCGGTCTCCGTGCGCTCGATATTGGGACTTGCCTATCTAATCATCTTCGGATCCGTACTGGCTTTCACCGCCTACACCTGGCTTTTGCAGCACTGCTCCCCGACCCTGGTAGCCACACACACCTTCGTCAATCCGCTGGTGGCCGTGCTGGTGGGATGGCTGTGGGCGTCGGAGCCCATGAGCCTGCGCATCGTGGTGGCGACGGCCATCATCCTGGGCGCAATCGTACTAATCCAGCGTGGAGACCGGCACGCCGAGATGCAGGCCGAAGCTGTCCAGTCGGATTGAGCGCCCGGGTAGCTAGCTCTGCTTTGCCTTCTGCGCTTGGGATGCCGCTCGCTTCCCGCGCGCCCAGCCTTCCTTCACCGTTTGCCGGGCCCGTCCCAAGGCCAGGGAATCGGCGGGAACGTCCTCGGTGATGCAGGAGGCCGCCGCAATGTATGCTCCGCGTCCAATGCGCACTGGTGCGACGAGCGTCGAATCGCTGCCCACAAAAACCCCGTCCTCGATAATGGTTCTGTGCTTGGCGACGCCGTCGTAGTTGCAGGTAATCGTGCCCGCGCCCACGTTCACCCCTTCGCCGATCTCGGTGTCGCCGAGATAGGTCAGGTGGTTGGCCTTGGAGCCCTTGCCCAGCTTGATCTTCTTGGTCTCGACGAAATTTCCCAGATGCGCTCCTTCGCCAATGTCACTGCCCGGCCGTAGCCGTGAGTACGGTCCGATGACGGCCTTGCGCGCGATGCGGGAATCATCCATTACGCATCCTGGTAAAACCGTAGCTTCGTCGCCGATCTCGGTGTTGTGGATGACGCTGTAGGAACGGATGCGGCAATCGGACCCAATCTTCGTCTTGCCCCGCAACTGCACAAACGGTTCGATGACGCTATCTGGGCCGACCTCGACGTCGCTGTCAATCACGCAAGTTTGCGGATAGAAGATGGTGACGCCTTCGTCCATCAACTGGTTGCATTTCGCCAGCCGTAGCCGGGCGTCGAGGTCCGCGATTTCCGCCCTGGTATTGCTGCCCAGGACTTCGTCGGCGTGCGAGGTCTTCATCGCGACCACCTTCTGGCGAGCCCGGCCAAAGACCGCAGCCATGTCAGTGAGATAGTACTCACGATGCGCGTTGTCGGTTTGAAGCTCGCCGATATGAGCGTAAAGAGCGGGAACCGAAAAGGCGTAGAACCCGGAATTGATCTCGCGAATCTTTTTCTGCTGTGCGCTGGTTGCGTTCTCCTCCACGATGGCGCGCACTTCCGCGCTCTTCGCGCTCTTGCGGATCACTCGCCCGTAGCCGGTCGGATCGGCGAGATCGGCGCTGAGCAGGGTCATGGTGGCTTTCTGGGCCGCGTGGAAAGCGCTGAGTTTCTGGATGGTCGCGATGGTGATCAGCGGGGCATCGCCCGAGAGAACGATCACCTGGCCATAGGGGGCCAGGGCTTCCCGGGCGACCATGAGTGCGTGTCCAGTACCGCGCTGATCCGCCTGCACGACGAACTGCGCGCCGCTGTCGCCGACTGCCGCCCGCACGCGGTCAGCTTCGTAACCGATGATGACGAAAATGTCTCGGGCCGCCACTACCTTGGCCGCCGTCGCAATCACGTGCGCGAGGATCGGCTTCCCACCGACTTCATGCAGAACTTTAGGATGTTTGGATTTGAGCCGCGTCCCCTTGCCGGCGGCCATGATCGCGATCGCCACACGAGGCGGCCGGCGGATGGAGGAGGACGAATTCTTAGCTGACGTTTTCGCCATTGTGAGCCGATCTGACGCTGGGTTCGCTCCTGGTAAGGTTCGTTCTCATGCCCTCAAAGTTGCGTCTGTTCTCCGTGCAACCGTGACATGCGGGAACCGCTGTACTATCGGCTGCCGCCCCCGCTTTGCGTGCCAAAGGTCGTATTGGGACTGCATATTCATCCAGAGTTCCGGGGAAGTGCCCAGGGCAGCCGCCAGCCGCAGAGCCATATTAGCGGAGATGCCGGCTTTGCCGTTGAGCACTCGCGATAAAGTCACGCGCGTGGTGCGCAGATGCGCCGCGGCCGCGGACACAGGGATGTCCCCCAGGTACTCGCGGAGAACCAGGCCGGGATGTGGTGGATTGTGCATGCGCGTGCTCCTTATCGGTGTGTCTCCTAGTGATCGTCCTGATAGTCCACGAGAATCGCATCCTCGCCTTCGAACTTGAACGTTAGACGCCAGTTGCCGCTTGCCATGACCGCCCAGTGATCTTTAAGAGATGTGGCCAGAGGGTGAAGCCTCCATCCCGGAGCGTTCATATCGCCGGGACGCCTGGCACTGTCCAAGGCAAACAACTGAAGACACAGTTTGTCAGCGTGCTTTGGCTGGATCCCAGCTTTTGACCCGGTACGGGAAAATCTCTCGATACCCCGGTGCCGGAAACTCTTGATCACTGTGTAAAGTGTAACGATACATGTTACACATGTCAAGACCATTCCAAGTACCCAGCTAGGGCCTCGCTTAATGCGGAATTGACTGCCGGTCCGGCGCCTGTGCCATGAGTGCCATCAGGTCGTGGGCGACGCGGTCGGTAGCGTGGCGAGCGACTTCGCCCTCATCGAGATAGTCGCCCAACAGCGGGCAAACGCCCAGCGCCTCGATGGCGTCCAGGTCGGCCACGATCTGCGAGGCGCCTTCCAGCGCATACTTTGCTTTCATCTCGGGCGACGCGGCCTTCTGATTGATGAGGGCATAGTCGAACAGCTGCGCTCCAGCGTGCGCGTTGAGCGCGCGAATATGGTCGGCGGCAGTTAATCCAAGACTTTCATTCGCCTGCGTCATGAGATTGCAGACAAATATCTTAACAGCAGGCGAGTTGAGGATAGCTTTGGCGATTCCACGGACCAGCAGGTTGGGAATGAGGCTGGTAAACAACGACCCCGGCCCGATGGTGATCAGTTCGGCATTCGCGATTGCGTCCAAGGTCTGCGGGAGAGGCTCAACATCGGGCGGAACCAGGAAAAGCTCGCGAATCTTGCCTTTGCTCGCCGTGATTCGGGTCTCGCCGCGCACGCGCGTTCCGTCCTCCATCAGGGTCTCCAGTTCGACACTGGAGGCGGTGGCCGGATAAATGTGCCCGCGTGTGAGCAGAATCTCGGAAGAGAGGCGAACGGCCTCGGCAAAGTCCCCGGTGATGGAAGTCAAAGCCGCAAGGAACAGATTCCCGAAACTGTGGCCCTCGAGCCCCGACCCCTTCTGGAAGCGATGCTGAAAGAGCCGCGAAAGCAGCGCTTCGTCTTCGGAGAGCGCCACGATGCAGTTGCGGACGTCGCCCGGCGGCAGCATGTTGAGCTCTTTGCGCAAGCGCCCGCTGGAGCCGCCGTCGTCGCTAACCGTAACCACGCCGCATAGTTCGCGGATCGCGGTCTGGCCCGAGGCCGCCAGCGCCGGCGTCAGTACATAGCGTTTCAGGCCCTTGAGCAGGGTCGAAAGACCAGTGCCCCCGCCGATCGCGACCACTCGTAGTTCGCGCGGGCCAGGCTTGCTGGTTTCGGATGATTTCATGCGCGGTTGAGGGACCATGGCGCACCCCAACGGGCAGCCGCCGTCGTTCAGTAGGTGTTCATTTCCTCTTGCGAAACGGCCGCTTCTGCTCCGGGATCCGGATAGAGCAGCTCTGTGAAGCGCGGATCCTCAGCCAGATTCTGGAAGTCGGAATCGTTCCTGGCTTGGAAACGCAGGGCCGGGTTGGCGTGGATCGCCTCGTCGAGCGTCTTGAGAGCCTCCTCAACGTGCCCGGTCAGACAACTGAGAGCGGCCAGCCCGTAGAGAACGTAGTCCGCCTTGGGCTGCTGCTTGAGCAACTTGTCCAGATGCTCGCGGGCGGTGACGTAATCGCCGGTGTTGATGAGAGAAACCGCGAAGTCGAAATGCTCCTCGGACGTCTTGAATTGCAGAGCCGGCTTCTCCAGATGCTGGTCGCAGGTTTGGATATGCACCGTGGCCCGGTCCGACAGAGACTTGTTCGGCCCGGCCAGCACCTTCTGCAGGTGCCCTTTCGCCCTCTCAAACTTGTGTTCCTGCAGGGCTCGCACACCAAGTTCGTAGCTCTGCACGGCTTGTGTGTGACGTGGATCTTCGGCCACTGGCTTCTTTGCTATTGCTTTCGGTGCCATTCAACCGCCTCGTCAGAAAGAGTAGAAAAACACGATCAATTGATGCTGGCGGCTGTCTGCAGATCAAGCTGCTTCCAGTCGCCTTTGATAATCCCCGCCCGGATCTGCCGCGCGGTCTTGCCCTGCTTGTGCATGGTGTAAGCGTAGTAAAGCTCTTTCAGGCAGGTCTCGCACTGTGCCCCGTGCGTGCCCGCGAAACAGCTGTGCAGGCTGTTGTGACCCATGCCGCGGTCGCAGTAGCAGTAGCAGGGCTGCTGATAGATCACCTTTGGAATCCTCGCTGCTAGTTCATACGCGCGCGTCTGATACGGAAACTGAGCGTTCTCGCCCCAGAGCTGATCCTTGGTCAGGATGGGCTCGAGCTTAACGCCCTTGGCCGGCGCGGCGTTGAAATGTGGAACCCCCTGATCGTCCGACTGCAACCGGGGCGCCGACAGCAGCGTGACTAGTAAAAATAGCGAAGATAGCGCCAGCACACGTTTACGCATGGCCCAAAACCTCGAAACGGTATTTTACCTGAAGGCTGCCGATTGGCCGAGTACTGGCAGGGTTCGGGCGGTCAGGGAAGGCCCTAACCACAGAGGGCACAGAGGAATTCTCGGTTCCACTGTGATCCTCTATGTTTATGCGTTCTCCGTCGCGGAAGCAGGCCGGCTGAATGCACTGGCAGTGCGCCTGCTTTATCCGAGCTTCTCAAAGAACGAGCAAATCGTCTCAATCCCGCGATAAAAGTTCGGGATATGAAACTTCTCGTTGGGCGCATGCAGGTTGTCGTCGGGCAGTCCGAAGCCCATCATCACGCTGGGAATCTTCAACACGTCCTGAAAGTCGGTGACAATCGGGATCGAGCCGCCCGAGCGAATGAACACGGTCTCCTTCTTGAACGCGTCGTGCAGGGCTTCGGTCGCGGCCTTGATAAACCGGTTGTCGGTGCCGACCACGCACGCGGGCCCCTTGCTCCACACCTTGATCTTGGTTTCAATTCCCTTGGGAGTGTGTTTCTTCACGAACGCCATATAGTGCTTGAGGATGTCGTCCGGATCCTGGTTCGGCACCATGCGCATGGAGACTTTGGCCGAAGCCTTCGCCGGAATTACAGTCTTCGCGCCCGGGGCTACGAACCCGCCCGGCATCCCGTGCACTTCGAGCGTCGGACGCGCCCACGTCCGGTAAAGCACGGAATAGCCCGGCTCTCCGGTCAGGACCTTGGAGCCGACTTCGGTCTTGCGATAGTGCTCTTCGTTGAAGGGCAGCCGCTTCCACGCCTTCAGCTCATCCTTGCTGGGCGCCTTTACGTTCTTGTAGAAGCCGGGGATCAGCACCTTGCCCTTGGAGTCCTTCAACTTGCTGATGATCTCAACCAGCGCGAATAACGGATTGGGCGCCGCCCCGCCGTACATTCCGGAGTGCAGGTCCGTTTTTGCGCCGACGGCCTCGATCTCCGTGTACACCAGGCCGCGCAGGCCCACGCACAGAGTGGGGAGGTCGGGCGCGAACAGTTCCGTGTCGCAGACCAGCGCGAAGTCCGCTTTCAGCTTTGCCTTCTGTTTGCGGACGTATTCTGCGATCGACTCGCCTCCAACTTCCTCTTCGCCTTCGAAGATGATCTTGACGTTAAGGGGCAGCTTGCCGCCGTGCGCCTGCATCAGCGACTCCAGGGCTTTGACTTCCATCCAGAGCTGGCCTTTATCGTCCACCGCGCCTCGGGCATAGATGTTGTCGTTGCGCTCGGTCGGCTCGAAGGGAGGTGTATGCCACTCGTCGAGCGGGTCGGGGGGTTGGACATCATAGTGCGCGTACATCAGGACGGTGGGCTTGCCGAGCGCGTGCAGCCAGTCAGCGTACAGAAGTGGATGTCCCTTGGTGGGGATGATTTCCACATTTTCCATGCCAATGCGGCGCAGTTCGCTGGCGACAAATTCCGCCGCCTTCTGCACGTCGCTCTTGTGTTCGTCCAGGGTACTGATGCTGGGGATGCGAAGCAGGTTTTTCAGTTCACCGAGAAAACGTTGCTGATTATTGCGAGCAAAATCAATTGCTGGTGAAGCCATGGGGTTGCTGCCTTTCTGGCGCGTGGGCCGCGAATAAAGAAGGTCGCAAACGCCTCAGTATACCTGAATCGGGGAAGGCAGCTTCATGCCGGGCCTTTCCGCCGCCTGGAACTCACATCAGTTCGGAAACCGCCCAGCCGAGAACGGCGTAAGGTCGAACCCTGGTAATTGTCCGGCAACGAGTTGACCCATTACCCTTGCCGTCACCGGCGCGAGCAGAATTCCATCCCGAAAATGCCCCGTGGCGACAAAATATCCCCGCGTTCTGGTTGGCCCCAGAATCGGCAGCGCGTCCGGCGTTCCCGGTCGCAGACCAGCCCATGCCTCCAGCGTTCGAGCATCGGCCAATCTCGGGAGCAGGTCGAGCGCCGCCTTCCGTAGTTTCTGGATGGTCGCTGGAACCGTCTGCTTGTCGAAGCCGGCCTCTTCCACCGTAGCGCCGATCAACAGACGCCCGTCGCTGCGCGGGATCAGGTACACCTCCGGGGTGCGTATCACGTGGCGCAACAAGTTTCTCTCCGACATCGCGACGCACAGCATCTGCCCCTTGACGGGCCGAGTGGGGAAGGTGTGTGGCTCAATCTGTCCCGCCCACGCGCCCGCGCAGTTTACGACCAAACCTGCGCTAAAGCGGGTCTTGTTGGTGCGGACGCCGGCCGCTCTTCCGTCTGCCACTTCCACCGCCAGTACCCGGTCTCCCGAGGAAAAATCAACCCCCCGATGACGGGCCGCAGCCACGGCGGCAGTAGTGAGACCCCGCGGATCGACGCTGCGTTCCTGCAGAAACAGCGGCGCGTGGTCCGTCACCCGAAGGCTCGGCTCAAGTTCGTGGAGGGGCGCTGGCAGGGAAGGCGCGTCCGCTAATCTCCGGACTGGAGGCGACTCCAGAAAAAGCAGCGTACCCTCCGATCGCAGGTCAATCTTCAACCCCGACTCATCCTCCAGTTCGTGCGCGAACTCGGAGTACATCCCGGCGCTGGCCGCGGCCAAGGTCTGCAGAGCCACCGGAGTCTCCATCCCGCATTCCACCAACATGCCGCCGGCAGCCCAGGACGCCTCGTGGCCGGGTTCGCCTTTTTCCACCACCAGCACTCGAAGGCCTTGTTTGCGCAGTTCGATCGCCAGCGACAACCCGATGATTCCAGCGCCGACCACGATCGCATCCCAGCTCTTCACGCTTTCATTCTAACGGTACGTTACGCCAGGTCGAGAACCTGGAACGGGATTGACACCGCTTCGCTTCTCCCCAACAATAGCGTGTACTGTCCACTTCAACTGGAGACACACGCTTATGCCTGAAGGCGACCAAGCACCGGTTTACCATTCCGAGTCCCACAGCAACACCGGCAAATGGGTTCTGATTGCGCTGGCGATCGCATATGTCGCCGGGTCGTTGTATTTGCTGTTTGACCAGCGCGGCAAAGTCGGCAAGATTGCGCAGGACCAGACCGACTACCAGAAGCAGATCGCTGACCTCACCAAGCGCATGCAGTCGGCCGAGGCCGATTCGGAAACCCTGGCCCAGCAGTTGGGCATGACCAAGAAAGAGCTGGCGGCGCGCGCCGAACAATTACAGCGCCAGCAGCGCGCCACGGTTGCCAAGTTGGCGGAGGAGCAGAAAAAGGAACTGAGCGCCGTGGCCGGCGAGGTGGGGAACGTCAAGACTGACGTCGGCGGCGTCAAGACCGACCTGGGCGCCACCAAGGCATCCCTGGAAGAAACCAAGGCGCAGTTGCAGCGCACGATCGGCGATCTGGGTGTGCAGAGCGGGCTGATCGCCAATACCCGCGGCGATCTCGACCTCCTCAAACACAGGGGAGACCGGCAGTATTACGAGTTCACTTTACTGAAGGGCGCTCAGCCGCAGGCGATCTCGACCGTCGCTTTACAACTGAAGAAGACCGACCCCAAGAAGGGCAAATACACGCTCAACGTCACCGCCGACGACCGGACCATTGAGAAGAAAGACAAGAACGCCAGCGAGCCGGTGCAGTTCTACACCGGTCGCGATCACATGCTCTACGAAATGGTGGTCTGGACAGTGGACAAGAACAAGATCACCGGCTACCTGAGCACGCCCAAGAATGCTCCGATACCGGTCACGGCTACGCAGCAGTAGAGAATGCTGTCGCCAGGCGCGTATACGTTGCTGGAAATCGCCCTGCGAACGGGCGTCATCTACCTTTTGGTGCTGATCGGTATCCGCCTCAGCGGCAAGAGGGAAGTCGGCCAGATGACCCCGTTCGACCTTACCCTACTGTTACTGCTCTCCAACTCTGTCCAGAATGCCATGACCGGCCCAGACACGTCGCTGGCCGGCGGCGCCGTTGCTGCGGCTACGCTGCTGGTTCTGAACTACCTGGTGGCGGAAGTCGCCGGCGCCAACCGCCGTTTTCGCAAGTTCATCCAGGGACAGCCCAGCCTGCTGGTGCATGACGGCGAGATCATTGCCGCACATATGGCCCGTGAGCACATCAGCATGGACGCGCTTCAGGTCGCATTGCGTGAGCATGGGGTAGCCACCTACAAAGACGCCGCGCTGGCGGTGCTGGAGGTGGATGGTTCGATCAGCGTGCTGAAGTACGACGATATTCAGCCCACCGCCACCACACACCTCAACCGCCGCCGATTCCTCAAGAAAAACTGACTTGGATTATGCGTGGAGATCGCGCCGCACCAGCGCGGAATCCAGGAAGAATCCCAGACCCAATGCCAGCGGGATGACTCCAAATGCCGCCGCCTTCCACACATCCGGATCGGTGCGCGCGATCAGCGAGAACGTAATCATGTAGCCGAGCGCGCCCGCCACCAGCAGAATGCCGGACCGGCGTGAACGCGCGGCTTGCGAGAGTTCCGGCTCCATCGGGACACTGACGCCGCGTGCGATGGCTGCCAGTTTCTCTTCGGTGCGCAACTTGCGCACGCGATAGTAGGTGTACATGCCAGCCAGCGGCACACCGAAAAACATGGTCACCGCGACCAATCCTGTGATTCCGTCCCCCATAAAGGGTGCTCCTCTTGGGCGCGTTGCCGGTGTCTCCGGCAATTCTGTGCGCCTGCAATGGGAATTACGGAAACAATCGCAAGGTTGTTCCACGATTTGAGTAGGAATTTAGGTCAAGCCCGCTGCTTTGGCTCTTTCGCCTGCGGTGCGGATTTCGCGGATTAATCTGTCCTCGAGCAGTTGTTCCAGGCGTAAATACGTGCCGGGGCGGGTGGGAGTGTTGGTGCTGGGTACCAGGCCAACCGCCTGATTGCGTCCGCGTTGCTTGGCCAGGTAGAGGCCGCGGTCGGCGAGGCGCAGAACTTCGTCTACAGAAAGTTCCGCCGACGCGATCGGGAGCCAGGGCAGGGGCGCCCAGCCCACCGAACAGGTGCGGTGCATGCTCCGTTCGTTGCCTAAATCGAACTCCACGCCGCTGATCGCCCGGAGAATTCGTCCGGCCATGAGCGGAGCATCATCCCGCTCGGCCGAGCGGCAGACCACCAGAAACTCCTCTCCACCCCAGCGAATCAGGAAGTCCGATTCCCGCACCACCTGGTTGAGACGGCGCGCGATCTCCACCAGCACGCGGTCCCCGGCATCGTGGCCGTGCTGATCGTTGACTTCTTTAAAGTGATCAATGTCGACGAGAAAGAAAATCAAGTCGCGATGGTCGCGGCTGTAATGCTCCGCGCCGGTGCGATAGGCGCGCAACGCCTGGCTGGCATCGGCCAGAATGGTGCTCTGAAAGAAACGCCGGTTGCGCACGCCCGTGAGGGGATCGCTCAAAGATGCCAGCTGCAGTTCGCGGTTGGCCTGGGCCAGTTCGGCGCTGCGCTCGGCGACCGCGCGTTCCAGACGCGCTTTCTCGCGCCGGTCGCGTTCCTTCTGGGACCAGAGCGTGCCCCAGATCGCCAGCCCGAACGCGAGAACGGCAGCGGAGCGCGCCCACCACGTTCCCCACCAGGGAGCCAGTACCGTGAACGAGTAGGAGGTCAGGCCGCTCTGTCCCAGTTCGGCAGACCCGCAAACGACCTGGAAGGTGTAGTCGCCCGCCGGCAGCGATGAGTAACGCGCTTCCCGCAGATTGGTCTCCGTAAAATCCGGTTCCAGGCCGGCGAGCCGGTAGCGGCAAGCGATGCGGTCGGGATCGTGAAAGACGGGTGTTGCGAAACGGGCCAGGAAGGTATTGTCGCGATACGGAATCTCGCGGGGTCCGGC
Organism: Terriglobales bacterium; assembly: GCA_049273945.1. Taxonomy (GTDB): domain Bacteria; phylum Acidobacteriota; class Terriglobia; order Terriglobales; family Acidobacteriaceae; genus Acidiflorens. The sequence continues at coordinate 30,728 of JBASRS010000078.1, forward strand.
GCCGAGACGGTCCTGCTTGCCGAACAGAGCCGCGGTAAGCACCACACTCGGCTTGCCGAGCGCCGGCTCCTCCTGGCGCGAGTCGTAGCGCGCCAGCCCTTTGCTGGTACCGAACAGGATGCTTCCATCGGCTTCCTGCCACAGGCTGTCGCAGTTCACGTCGTTCCAGATCAGGCCGTCACTCTGGGTGAAGGTGCGGATTCGGCCATCCGGCGAAATCATCCCCACGCCGTCTTCCATTTCCGCCCAGACCCGGTGGCGCGCGTCCATGCCCATCACGCACATGCCTTTTTTCAGATGCAGCAGTTCGGCGCGGCCGTCTCCCGCGACCCGCAGCCGCGTCATCTGGCCTTCATCTGCGTATCCCAGCCAGGCTTCATCGTTCCGAACCGCCTTCACATCCACGACCTTGTCCGCCAGTAAACCGTCCTGCTTGCGGAAAAGTTGCCAGTGGCCGCGGAACAATCGCGAGACGCCACTCGCCCCGGAACTCCAGACCACCCCATCCGGAGAAACCGAAACATGGCGCGTAGTCCCGGCATTCTCAGGAGGCGCGGACACGTCGGAGACACTAAAGCGCCCTCGCGCGTACCGTATGACGTGCAGCATGTCGGCGCCGTCAGCCCAGATGGAGCTGTCGGGCGCCGCCGCAATGCGAAAGGGCTTCCAGCCGGTCGGGACCGGCACCGGTTCCGCCCGGGGATGAGCGAGCTTGGCATCAAAGCGGAAGATACCTTTGCCGGGGAATAGCGCCCAAACCGCACCATCGCGCGTGAATTTAACCTGCCGCACGCCGCCACGGGCGCCGTCCTCGGTCCAAGTACGCCACTCTCCGTCCTGCGGATCCCACACTGCGAGTGCCGTATTGGTCGCAACCCACAGGCGCGAACGGTAGTCGCGGACCACTCCCAAGACCAGCGCGTCGGGGAGGCCTTCCGCGTCCGTCCATCCCGACCACTGCTTCGATCCCGGCCAGTAGTCGAGGCCGGCTCCGGTCGTGCCAATCCAAATGCCACCTTCGCGGTCTTCGAACGCGGAAGCGATCGCGCTGCTGGTTAGGCCGCTCTTGTGGTCAATAAGGCGCCAGTGCCCTCCCGAGCGCCAGTACAGCCCCTGGTACGTGGGGAGAAGAATGTCTCCGTGACCATCAAGACTCGGGCCTCCCATGCTGTTCGCACCAGGAAGGCTGTCGGTCATCCACGAGATTCCAGCTGCCGGGTGACGGAGGTTGAGCAAACCGAGGCGTGTTGGGGTGCGCACCCAGAGCCGAGACTGCGGAGCCGGAAGCAAGGCAATCACATGTTCTTCATCCCAATCGAGCGAGGCGAACGCTTCCAGCGAGTTCTCTCCCGGACGAATGCGCCCAATCCGCCTTCCCGCAGCAAACCACACGACATCGTCATCAGCTCGCACGATCGCATCGACCGGGGCTGGCAGGACGCTGCTTCCGGCGGGGAAGAGCTGGTACTGCTTCCGGGAAGGCGACAGACGAAGGAGACCGTTCTGCGTCGAAACGAAAAGGGTCCCGGCGCTGTCCACCGCGAACGACTGATAGGAATCGTGCAACCCACCCGCTTCCGGTGGAACCACCATTGGTTCGAAACGCTCTTGCACACGCCGGGCGATCCCTTTCCGCGACCGCACCCAGAGATTTCCGTCAGGAGCGGCCAGGATAAGCTCTACCAGCTCGCCGGGAAGCCCCTCCCCCCGGCCAAAGCGCGTTACTCCGTTGCCGTCGTAACGGAAGAGGCCGGTTTGCGTACCGATCCAGAGAAATCCCTGCTTGTCCTGCGCCATCGTCAGGATGGTGGCCGAGCCGAGCCCGAAGCGCTCTCCGAAGTGCTGAATGGCGTAGTGGGGATGATCCGGAATGGGAGGGGAATTCGCCGCCCAGGCGCCCAGCGCAGCACACGCAAGGCACAGCATCGCCAGCACTCGCGAACGTGAGCGGAAACAAGACATTTTTCGACTAGGAAATCATAGGAGGCGCTACGTGCCTAAGTAACCTGAAAGTGACCGCTCATGGTTACCTCCGTAAGCGTCCCAAAATGGGAAAACGCGCCCCAAGGGGCGCGCTCACTGACTCCTGACTCCTGCTTCTTGATCTTCTCCCGCCTTCGCAATCTCTGCGGTCTTGGGGTGGCCTCCCTCTAGGGATGCGTCATCTTCTCCGGCTTCATGAGCTGATCGAATTCTTCACCCGTGAGATATCCCAGCTTCAACGCCGCCTCGCGCAGGCTGCTGTGCTCGACGTGCGCCGTGTGCGCAATTTGCGCCGCCTTGTCGTATCCCACTTTCGGAGCGAGCGCTGTCACCAGCATGAGCGAATTTTTCACGTACCAGTCCACCTTGGCACGATCGACTTCAATGCCCTTGACCATGTACTCCACGTAGCCGCGGCAGGCGTCGGTGATGAGCGTGACCGAGTGCAGGAAGTTGTAGATGATCACCGGCTTGAACACGTTGAGTTCAAAGTTGCCCTGCGATCCGGCGAATCCGACCGCGGCCGTCGCTCCGTGAACCTGCGCGCAGACCATCGTCATCGCTTCGCATTGCGTGGGATTCACCTTGCCCGGCATGATGGACGATCCCGGCTCATTCTCCGGGATCGACAACTCGCCCAGCCCACACCGCGGACCGGAAGCCAGCCACCGAATATCGTTCGAGATCTTCATCAGTGACGCGGCCAAAGTTTCCATCGCGCCTTGCGCAAACACGATCTCATCGTGGGCCGAAAGTGCGGCGAACTTGTTGGGATGCGACCGGAAGGGAAGTCCCGTCAGTTCGGCAATCTTCTTGGCGGCGCGCTCGGCAAATTCTGGATGCGCGTTCAGCCCCGTTCCCACCGCCGTCCCGCCGATCGCCAGATCGTAAAGTCCGTCCAGCACCTGCTCCAGCCGCTTGATGTCACGATCCAGCAGACTCGCCCAGCCGCCAAATTCCTGTCCAATCGTCAAAGGCACCGCGTCTTGTAAATGAGTGCGGCCAATCTTCACCACGCCGTCAAATTCCTTCGCCTTGGCTGCGATCGCATCGCGCACCGTCTTGATCGCCGGAATCAGCGCGTTCTTCACCCGCTCCGCCGCCGCGATGTGCATGGCCGCCGGAAACGTGTCGTTTGACGACTGCGACATGTTGACGTGATCGTTCGGATGCACCGGCTTCTTCGATCCCATCTGGCCGCCCGCAATTTCGATCGCGCGATTCGAGATGACCTCATTCATGTTCATGTTGGTCTGCGTGCCGCTACCCGTCTGCCAAATGCGCAGTGGGAACTGGTCATCCAGCTTGCCGGCGATGACTTCGTCGGCCGCCTGCACGATCAGTTTTGCAATGTCGGAAGAAAGCTTGCCCAGGTCCTGATTCACGAGCGCGCAGGCCTTCTTGAGCGTGCCAAACGCCCGAATCAGCTCCGGAGGCATGACGTCGCGCCCAATATCAAAATGCAGCAGCGAGCGCTGCGTTTGGGCACCCCAGTAAACATTCGCCGGGACTTCGATCTTCCCCATGCTGTCGGATTCGGTGCGGGTCTTGCCTTGGGACTCGGTGGCGGGTTCGGTATGAGTGGACATGATGGCTCCTGCGCGTCGGACCAGAGCGGGAGCCGCTAAGCCCTTCGGCGGGTGTCGGGAACTGATTATTATACGGCGGTGTAAAAGGGCTTTTGCTCAAAATACCAGCGTTAGTGCTTGCGGGGAAGTATCCAGTCGGATACAATAAAGGGACTTGAATACATTGCTTCGGTCGTCCGATTTCGATGCGTGGCTATCCCATCTGGCCGACCAAAAAGCAAAGGCCAGAATCCTGGCGCGCCTTGGTAGCGCGACATTTGGAAATTTCGGCGATTGCGAACCCGTCGGCGAGGGCGTTTCCGAGATGCGTGTTGATGTCGGAGCGGGTATCGCGTTTATTACACGCGAACCGGATCGACCGTCTATGTTTTGCTGGTTGACGGCGTAAAGGCCTCCCAAACAAAAGACATTGCCAAAGCGAAGAAAATGGCTCGCGAACTCAAAAGGGCGAAACAATGAAGAAAAAGAAAACAATTTACAAACCATTCGACGCGGCGGCGTATCTCGATAACGATGCGGTCATAGCGGAATACCTTTCGGCGGCTGCCGAGGACCCAAATCCCGATGTATTCGTCGCCGCGCTCGGCGACGTGGCCAAAGCACGAGGCATGGCGCAGATTGCCAAAGACTCGGGACTTGGCCGGGAGAGCCTGTACAAAACCCTGAGTGCAGGCGCTCACCCACGCTTCGAAACGATCAATTCCGTCCTGCACGCCCTCGGCGTGAAGTTCGCTGTTGTTGCTGAACACGAGAGTTAGAGCTAGGCCAACGCTTCACAAAAGGTAATTTAGGCAATGCCCACGACGTCGAGATCGTGGACTACCACTAACGGTGGGTAAAGAGCTTTTCAACGTTACGGTCCGGCGGCAGCCGGTCCCAACATCTTCTTCCCGCGATCCATCCCGGCGAGATTCTTCGCGCCGAGTTCATGGAGCCACTTCAGCTCAGCATGAATCGTCTGGCGCTCGATCTGCGAGTGCCGGTCACACGCATCGCCGAGATCGTTCACGAACGTCGGGGGATCACTCCGGACACGGCCCTGCGCCTGGCTCGCTATTTCAATACCAGCGCTGGGTTCTGGATGAATCTTCAAACTGCCTATGATCTGGAAGTTGCCGAGGATAAGTTGTCACGCACGATCGAAAGGGAAGTCCGTCCCTCCTCCATGGCGGCTGCGAACTCGATTTCTTGATGGGGAAAGGGCACGGCTTCAGCCGTGCCGCCAGGGACGCAACGGGTTCCGGCTTTAGCCGCTGAGGGACGACGTTGGAGTCATGCGGGACAGTCGGGTTGTCGAGATCACAATCAAACTCGATTGTGGTCGGCACTTCTGACCAGTTACCTAAGGGATATTATCCTGCCCACGATCCATGACACGGGTACGCAGCGCCCACTCATTCGCAAAGTACGCGAATGAATGGGGCACCCGGCAGGTACACGAGAAGCTGCCAGGGCTTGCGCTCCAGGTGGACCCGAACCCCGAATTTGCGCAGTTCAAGTTTGTCGAGATCAGCCTCATACGGGGCCGAAGCTGTACAAAGGGCATCTCGGAGATTTTGACGACGCGGCCACAGAGGCCACAAAGTTTACACCGCTTCGGATCTATCGGCAAATGGCACCCACGCGCGGACCGCTAACCTTCATGTCGTCATAGAGTTAGACCTTAATACGAACTTAACCGCGCTCTTGATTGACTTGCAGATCGTTGTATGCAACTATGCGCCAACCACCGGGTGAGGAACCTCGCTTGTGGGGAGGTACGCCTCCATAGGACCTCGCTCAGTTGCTAACTGCCGCGTCTTGGAAGTCTCGGTGAGTAGGCTGGAGCGACTCACCGGAGCATGCAGTTGATGCCGCGCAGATCCAAGAATCCTCTTGTGCGCCGTTGTTTTTGATTGATTCGTCAGGACAGTACACAGTACAAAGACCGTCAATTTTGTGCAAGTTCAAATCGGAGGCAGCATGCGCATTCTCATGATGTCCATATGGACGCTGGCATTACTCTTCGTCACTCTGTCAATCTCCGAGGGCAAGACAAACTATGCGTACGTGGCAAACATCAACGACAACACAGTGTCGGTGGTGAATACCTCTAACAATAGTGTGCTGACAACTGTTCCCGTTGGGGACGGACCGTGGGGCGTCGCGGTTAACCAAGCTGGGAGTTTCGTTTACGTCGCAAACAACCACGATTCTGCCAATGGGGATAGTGTTTCAGTGATCAGCACTTCCACCAATACGGTAGTGGCCACGATCAAAGTGGGAACTGTGCCTTTTGGTGTGGCGTTAACTCCGAACGGAAAAACAGCCTACGTTGCCAATGCGAATTCGAATTCGGTCTCAGTGATCAACACCGGAACGAAGACCGTGATCAAAACGATTCCGGTTCAGACCTACCCGGTTGGGCTGGCGGTCACTCCGAATGGCACGTTTGTCTATGTAGCGAATGATCACGCCGGTACCGTCTCTGTGATTTCGACTTTGACCAACACGGTCGTTAATACGATCCCCGTAGGAACGGGTCCGATTGACGTCGCAATCTCGCCGGATGGCACCACGGCATACGTCACGAATGGGGGCTCTAATACCGTCTCTCTCATTCAGACCGCCAACAATCTGGTTGTGAAGACGATCAATGTTTCAGCCGGACCCTTGGGCGCCGAGGTCAGCCCCGATGGCCACTGGCTGTATGTGGCCAGCTCGAGCGCCAACGTCGTAACCGTCATCGACACTGCGAGCCAAACCGTCACGACAACCATCGCTGTCGGATCTGGCCCGTTGCACGTCGGCTTTACGGAGGACAGTGCCTTCGCTTACATCAGCAATTTCGGTTCCAATAACGTCAGTGTGATTAACACCGCCACGCGCGCGGTGGTAAATACGATCGCAGTCGGAAATGCACCTATTGGTGTCGGCTTAATGGGTAAGGTGAAAGTTTCGACCGTCGCGGGTGGATATGTGGGGGATAAAGGTCTCGCCACAAGCGCTGCGCTCGGAGCCCCCTATTCCTCCATTCTCGACAGCGCGGGCAATCTCTACATCAGCGACATCTTCCTGAACCGCATCCGCAAAGTTGACGCGACCGGTACCATCACGACCTATGCGGGCAACGGCATTTGCGGATTTAACGGCGACAACATCTCTGCGACCAAAGCCCTGGTCTGTGCGACCAATGGCCTCGCCCTGGACAGCTCCGGGAACCTCATCGTGGCTGACGGCGGCAATAGCCGAATCCGCAAGATCGACCATTCCACTCACAAGATTACAACCATCGCGGGCAACGGAGTGTTCGGCTACAGCGGGGATGGCGGCTCGGCGTTGAATGCGGAGATCGGCCAACCGTTCCAAATCACCTATGACGCCGCCGGAAACCTCTACTTCGACCAGGTCGGAAACTGCGTGGTCCGCAAAGTGGACACGAGCGGCATTATTATGACCGTGGCCGGGAATGGAATTTGCGGCTACACCGGCGATGGAGGGCCGGCCACGTCTGCCGAGTTGAATCTGCCTCGCGGGGTCGCACTCGATGCCAGCGGAAATCTGTATGTCGGCGATACAGATAACTGTGTCGTTCGCAAAGTAAATACTGGCGGAACCATTACCACCTTCGCTGGGAACGGAAGTTGCGGATTCAGCGGAGATGGCGGGCCTGCCAAAAGTGCAGCCATTGGTCGTCCTACCACTCTGACTGTGCGCAGCAATGTGCTGTACATCAGCAACGCTGGCAGGCAGCGAGTCCGCTCCGTGGACCTGTCCACCAATATCATCAACACGTACGCGGGGTCATTCTACGGCTATGACGGCGACGGCCACTCCCTGGCTGCCACGGAGTTCGTAGGCCCTAAGTTCAGTCTGTTCGATAGTTCCGGAAACCCCATCTTCAACGATGCCTTCAACGGCCGAGTCCGCAAGGCCACCGGAGGGATCGTCAGCACCATTGCTGGCGGCTTCATTAATGATGGCCAGAAAGCTACATCAGCGGCCTTCGAACTCGCCGAGGCGTTGGCCATCGACAAGTCGGGTAATCTCTACATCGCAGACCAGACTGGCAACAGGGTGCGCAAAGTCAGTGGCGGGATTATCAACACGATCGCGGGTAACGGCATAAGCGGATATTCCGGTGATGGCGGTCCTGGGAACAGCCCCAACACGGAGCTAAATGAGCCCCAGGGCGTGGCGGTCGACTCCACTGGCAATGTGTTTATTGCGGACACCTTCAACGGCGTGGTTCGAAAAGTGGACACGACGGGCACGATCACCACCTTCGCCGCCAACAGCAATTTCAACGACCTGTTGCAGATGGCAACCGACGGTTCAAACAACGTATACGTCGCCGACGACGGCGCTTGCGTAATCTGGAAAATGACCCCTGGCGGAGTCGTGAGCATCGCCGCCGGAGTACTTAACACCTGTGGCTATAACGGCGACGGTATCTCAGCTACGGCCGCACAGCTCAACGCTTCGCGTAGCGTATCTTTCGACTCCAATGGAAATATGCTGATTGCGGATTTCGGAAACAATCGCGTCCGCGAGGTCAACACCTCCGGTGTGATTAGCACCATCGCAGGAAATGGAACTTGTGGATACACGGGCGATGGCGGGTCAGCGACTGCGGCGGAGTTATGTCCTTATTCCGTAGCTGTGGACAAGTCTGGCAATGCTTATGTGGCCGATATCAATTTCCTACGCATCCGCAAAATTAAGGGCGGCACGATCACGACTTTCGCCGGTGCCGGGTTCGGCTTCAACGGCGACAAGCTGTGGCCGCTCTATACCACCTTCGACGATCCGGTGGCCGTCGCAGTCGATTCCAAGGGAGCAGTTTACGAATTAGACGACTGGGATCACCGGGTAAGGAAGATTCAATAAGGAAGTCGCTGGTTTCGCGGGAATACGAATCGCCGTCCGTGCTTGCGAACGCCCGGTCATATTGCGAGTTTCAGTTCCAATGGCTGGCGGGTGGCCCGCCCTTGTTCACAGCCTGTTTTCGTTTCCGAGATCAGAACGTGGGGTGCCCCATCCTTGCGTTTGTTGCAAGGGTGGGCGGCGATGCTGCCGATTCGTTGCGTCTCAAACTGACCTGATCCCCTCTTTCCGCACAAAGCTGAGTATGATTTTCAGCGAAAGGAAGGGGAAGAGGTATGACGAGGAGCAGGCACACAGAGGCGCAGATGATCGGGGCGCTGAAGCAGTTGGAGGCGGGCAGGAAGGCCGAGGACGTGGCGCGAGAGGTGGGGGTGTCGAAGCACACGATTTACGCGTGGAAGGCGAAGTACGGTGGGATGGACGTGAGCCAGGCGCAGGAAGCGAAGCAACTGCGCGAGGAGAACACCAAGCTGCGGAAGCTGGTGGCGGATCTGAGTCTGGACAAAGAAGCGTTGCAGTCGGTGATCCGAAAAAACGGCTGGAGCTCGTAGCGCTGAAGGCAGCTATCGGGCAGATACGGCAAGACTATGCCTTCAGCGAGCGGCGGGCGTGCGGCCTGCTGACCATGGCGGTGTCGAGTTACCGCTACCAGACGAAGCGCAGCGATGAAGCGCTGCGCACGCGGCTGGTGGAGTTGGCGCGGGAGAAGCCGCGCTTCGGGTATCGGCGGCTGCAGGTTTTGCTGGGCCGCTCGGGAGAGCATGTGAACCACAAGCGCGTGCATCGCGTGTATCAGGAGGCGGGGCTGATGATCCGGCGGAAGAAGCGGAAACACTGCATGCGTGTGGGACAGCCGCTGCGCGTTTGGACGGCGGCGAACCAGGAGTGGGCGTTGGATTTCCTGCACGATGCGGTGGAGTGTGGACGAGCGATCCGGGTGCTGAGCGTGGTGGATGCCTACACGCGAGAGTGTTTGGCTTTGGAAGTCGATACGAGTTTTGCCAGCCGGAGAGTGACGCGCGTGTTGGAGGCGATCGTCGCCGAGCGCGGACAGCCCTTGGCGATTCGCTGCGACAACGGGCCGGAGCTGACAAGCCGGCACTTCCTGGCCTGGTGCGTAGAGCGTCAGATCGAGTTGGTGCACATTCAGCCGGGAAAGCCGACGCAGAACGCGCACGTCGAAAGCTTCCACGGACGGCTGCGAGAAGAGTGCTTGGCGGTGAGTTGGTTCCAGAATCTGTTCGATGCGCGACAGAAAATCGGGACCTGGCGGAAAGAGTACAACGAGGAGCGACCGCACAGTAGCTTGGGATATCAAACACCGAAAGAGTTTGCTGCTGCCCAGGCCGCGGGCTTCTACAGAGCTGAGCGAGGGGCAAGGAACTCAAACGCCGTCCCTTGCCCCTCGCGCACCCCCATCCCGGCTCAAACCGGAGATGGAAGCGATGTAGTTTGTCGTATTCTTACGTGAACGAAAGCAGGGGGCAGGTCAAAACCACGCGGGCATGAAGACGCCGGTGCCACTGTGCGATCAGCCTGCCGCCCACCCCTTCGACTTCGCTCAGGGCAGGCTCTTCGCGAAAAGCACGCGAAGGATGGCGCACCCACTTCATAGTGGTGTGAGCGGACGGCTGGTAACCGGCCCGAGCCCCGTCACTGTGCGTGTACTTCCTGGAGCACATGCTGACGGCGGACCTTGATTTTGCTCTCGTCTTTTCGGGCCTGTGCGAGGTCATAGGCAAGCTGCATCCGCAACCACGTTTCCGGCGTGCTGCCAAAAGCCTTCGAGAGCCGGATCGCCATCTGGGGGCTGATCCCCGACTTGCCGTGGATGACGTTGTTGAGCGTCTGCCGGGTGACGCCCAGGACCTCCGCCCCCTCCGTGACAGACAGGCCCAAGGGTTCAAGACACGCGCTTCGGATACTGCGTCCGGGGTGCGGCGGGTTTTTCATCGGCATGGTGTTTTGCTCCTCGCTCAGTGGTTGCCTAGTGGTAATCGGTCAGTTCCACGTCAAACGTATCCGCGCCTTCAAAGCGGAAGAGGATACGCCAGTTCGCCCGCACGGTGACTGACCAGAAGCCTTTCAGCCCGCCTTTCAACGGGTGCAGGCGATAACCGGGAAGGTGCATGGCCTGCGGCGTCTCGGCTTCGTCGAGCCGGGCGAGAATGTCTTCAACAGTGTCGAGCAAATCGGAACGTATCCCGCTGCGGTCTCCGCGCTCATAAAGCCGTTTGAGGCCGCGATGCTTGAAGCTCCTGATCATCAGGGCACACGATGAAGTGTAAAGTGTACGTTGTCACTTGTCAATACTGCGTAGGCGGGTTGGGCGGGTGGCCCACCCTGGACGGCGGGCAGTAGGCCTGGTTTTGTCTTCTAGAAGCAGACATGGAGAAGCCAGGCATGCGTTCATTGAGAGGTTGTTGGTGTAATCGCAATTTATCGCCAACAATCCCCTTAAATATTCGCCAACTCCTCTCTCTTCATTGACTTGCTGTACCTCTACACTTAACATTTCAGCCCATCAGCCCGATGTTCGGCCAGAACATTTCGGCACTACCGCATCATCGAGAAGCTGGGCGGCGGCATGGCTGTTGTTTATAAGGCTGTATAGGTCTTTTCCACATTACGTCATTTAGCAGGAGGGCACCATGAGTCGAGAACGGGGGCTGAAGATTCTACTGGTGGTGGTGGGATTGCTCTTTTCGGCTACGGTTTATCCCTTGGCGACGTCTCTATGGCAAGCGCATCAGGCGGAATACGGGCCGATGATGCTTAGCCTCTATGTCACACTCGGAATTTTCCTGCTGCTGGCAGTACGTAACCCGTGGGCGCATCGCAGCCTGATCGCCTTCACGGCATGGTCGAGTTTCCTCACGCCGCGGTCATGGCGGTGCAGTCGGTCCGTGATGTGAGCGAACGCGGACACCTGCTGGGCGGCGGCGCTGCGCTTGTCATCATCGGCGTAGCCCTGATCGCGCTGGCTCCGGCAAAGCAATCCGGAGAGCGAGCATCCGCAGTCGCTGCGTAGGCTCGTACTCTGGGACCGGCATCCCGCCCTACAACATGACTTCATTGCCCCTTGCTCTCGCTGGTGGACGGGCCGAAGCCCCAACGTTCGCGCATACGTTGCCGGAATCGTTCCCGCTCTTCCGGCGTCATGCGCCCACAGCGCTCTTCCATGCGACGGCGGACATTGGAGCGAGCGTTGCCGTGCAATCCAAGTCCGCCGAAGAGGATCCGGCACAGCAACAGAATCCCCAGCGCTTGCCAAAAGGTGATCTGGCGCCAGCCGAAGAGCGGCGGCAGCAGCCAATTCCACAGTTGCAGCACTATTTCGCCGCCGATGACGATAAATACCAGCATCCCCAGGATCGCCAGCGGAGCCAGGAAAATCCATCTCCATCTCATGTTCAGTCCCTCACGCTTTCGTAAATTCGTCGTAGAGGTTTTGCAATCGCTCGCGCAGATGCAGCACCGCATAGCGTTTGCGCGAGAGCAGCGTATTCACGCTCACGCCGGTCTCGGCGGCGATCTCCTTGAAGCTGCGCCCTTCGAACTCGTGCGCAACAAAGACCTCGCGTTGCTCCTCTGGGAGCTCGTCGACCGCCAACTCGAGTTCATCGAGAAGCACGCTGCGGGCATAAAGCGCCTCCGGTCCGGCATCGGGCGAAGGCAGCAGGTCTTCGAACCGCAGCAGGTCGTCGTCATCGTCGTTATCGTTGCGCGCGACTGCGGTATCACTGAAGCTTTCCGGCTTCTTCTCGCGGAAGAGGTCGATGATGCGATTGCGCGCCACGCGGAACAGCCAGCCGGTGACGTGCTGGATCGGCATCAGCAGCCGGTTCGCTTCCACCAGCTCGTAAAAGACGTCCTGCAGAATGTCCTCAGCGTCGCGCGGGTCGGGCACGCGTCGGCGAATGAAGTTGCGGAGCCGGGACTGCTCCCGCTTGACCACGTCAGAGATCCGCTGGTCGTGTTCGAGTGCCATCCGCTCGGTCATCCGGACTACGCTCGCCGCGTCCTTCACCTACAGTTGTAGACGAATGAGGGGGTGCGGATATTGTAGGGTCGCCAAGTTGGTGAGGGCGATAGCTGAATCGGCGGCTTCAGTTGGCAAGTGAACCCAGCTTAGTCCTGGGATTCTTGTACGCATTTGTAAACCAGACGCGACACAGCCAGAAAAGCGTCAGGATGACGATGATCAGCACCGGCACCTCAGGGAGATGAGTCTGGCGAATTGCCGGGGTGAACAACGTGGCACGCAATCCCGTTCGCCGGAGCACTCGATCTGAGGCCGTTCCGAGGAAGAAGGAGCCCGCGGCAATGAACAATGCAATGCACATTCGCCACAGATGGCGCACCAGACGTTGTGCCCCAGCAACACCGCCGCGAATGAGCATGCGAATGTCCCCGGCGGCAGAAAGCAAAACCACCGACCCAAAGACGTAAAGCGGGGCGGAATCTTCAGCTTTTAGGCCCGTCGCGCTATGCGCCGCTTGCCAGCCAAAGATCAAGCTGCCGGTTCCTGCCGCCAATCCGAGTAGCAGCAAGCCAAATTCGACACTGCCAGTCTCTTTCTCCTTGCGCATGACGGTCAACCAAGCCGTTGCAACCAGGTAGAACGTGAAAACGCCGGCGATGACGTTAGTCGGTTGCGACTTCGTAAAGGCCGCATACGCGCCGGCTGCGGCCATACTCAGCATCGATATGACAAATACGTCGCCAGACCTCCGATGCAGACGGGAACCCTTGCGAACAGCCAGCGCCGTCGAACCAGAAAGAACACCGATGATCCCAGCGCAAATATGGACAATTAGAACGGGTGAATATGTCATTCGAATGTTCCTCTTCTATCGCCATTCCCCCGCTATGCTGGCCTGCTCCTTCCATCGTTGAGCGTTCACGCCGGTCACCAGGAGCCACAGGGTCAACGAAATTTGCCCAACGCCGGGGAAAACCAGAATGTAGGGCTGCAGAGACCGTGCGAGCAGCGGTGACAGAAACAGCACGTAGCTCAAACCGGCAAGTACCATGAGCGCGCCGAGGATGCGCGGCAGGAAGGTGGACTTGAGAATGAGGATGCCGACCAGGAGGCAATACAATCCGAAAAATACCAGGCCGATGTTGTGGTAGGCCGCGGCGCGCAGTCTGAGAAACACGAGCGTCAGCGCCTGCAACTGTTCCACCGTAAACACGCTCAAGTAGGGCGCGCCTCCCAACAGGAACAGGGGAGCAAGATGAAACAGGCTGCTAATGGCCTGAACCGCGCATGCCACCACGCTGAAAAATGCTGCGACCAAGGAGACGCTTCTGTTCACAGGCTTGAACAACTCGTATAAGAGAGCAGTCAAAGCGATATAGCTCGCGAACGCGACGATGTCGGCCGCGAAGCCCAACCGGAATAACGCCTCGTGTGCCTTGATGTTGGCCGCGGTAGCTGCGGGGTCGTCCGACACCACCAGCCGGTTACGAACGAAGGCGTCGGCGAGCACTCTCGCCAGGATCGTGAGCAAATAGAAGACACCGGCGATCCTGGCCTTGAAACGCGGCGACGCTTCTGCAATCCGTTCCATCAATACAGCTGTGCTCATACTCTTTCCCTCAGGAGAGTGATTGAATCAAGACTGCATGGCGCGCTACGATCGCCAATCCCCTGCTGCGCTGGCCTGCTCCTTCCATCGTTGTTCGTTCACGCCGAACACGAGGAGCCACAGGATCGTCGCTGCTGCCACGAGGAGGCCGAAGGGCGCAATGTAGAGGAACAGACGGTATCCGAGCGGCGGATACAGGAAGGTCAGCCAACCCACACCCGCAACCGCCGACAACACGCCCAGGATCCGGGGCAGGAAGGTGGACCTGACAATGAGGTAGCCTTTCAGGACTGTGGAGAATCCGAAAAACGCCAAGGCGATCCCGGCGCCCTGGTCATTCACCCTAAGAAACAGGAGCGCCAGCGCCTGCAACTGTTCCGCGTTAAATACACTCAAGTAGTGCGCGCCTCCCAGGACGAACAAGGGGGCGATGTAAAAGACGCGGCTAAAGGTCTTGATGACGCAACCGGCGAGGCTCAAGAACGCCGCCAGCAAAGAGACGCTCCTTCCCGGCGGCTTAAGCAGCTCATAAAAGAGAGCGGTCATAGCGATCTGACAGGCCATTTCGATGAGGTAGACGGTGAAACCCAACTCAAACAAGCTCTTGTGCGCGAGGATGTTGGCCGCCGTAGCCACGGCGTCGCCGTCTACAACAAGCCTGCCGCTAACGAAGCCCTGGGCGAATACTCCCGTCAGGATGGTGAGGAGATAAAACACACCGGCAATTCTTGCCTTGAGACGCGGCGATGTTTCCCCCAACCGGTCAGTCAATACAGCTGTGCTCATACGATCTTCTCCTTACGTGCGAAATGGAGTCCAATCCGCGAGGACTCAGATCGGTCCTTGATAGCGGCGCAGACGGACCGCTGCGGCGAGGAATGCCGCGGCGATTACCAGCCCGATCCACAGCCCCGGGCTGCTCAGGAAACTACCCGGGGCGATATGTGTCATTGGGTCGGTTGGGAACATATCTGGTGATGTCGAGGCAACAGTGGGCGCAGCCCCGATCAATCGGGACCCCACCATGGCAGCGAAATGCCAAGTGTGGAAGGCAATCTGCTCGACCCCGGCGATCGCTACCAGCGGCAAGGCCGCCCATAGAAATGTCGCGCGGCGCGGCCATCCGGATACGAGCAGCAGCCAGCAATAAATTGGTGCGGGCCAGAGCGTATGGGCTGTGAGAATGTGGTACAGCAGCAGCCATGACATCCGCAAAAACGATACCTTCGTCCACAACGTCGCCACACTCAGACCGCTCACCAGCAGCACTGCGCTGCTCAGCAGCAGCATGAGCCACTGCGTGGCGACAGTGATCGCAAAGGTCAGCAGTGGCAGAATAACGAGGGGAATGCTCGCTTTCGCAAGCACGGTGGTGGCATCGGACACCGGCAGCGACTTCCAGAACAGAATGCTGCGGTCGCGGCGCTCGCCGTGCAGCGCGTCGAGACAATAAAACACACTCACGACGATACCGGTAAGCATCATTAGACCTGCCGTCATGTCGTACGGCGCTTGAGGTTGCGCCGGATTGAGCCTCAGCGGCTTTTCCCAGATACCCGCAATCGAGCTGAGCGAGAAGCCGAACAGAGCGACGGCGGCGACGGCCAGCGGAGCGATATAGATCGAACGGTTCTCCCACAATTCGCGTCGCACCGACCAATACAGAAGCCGAGCCGCCGAGATGACCGCGGGCGCGATTACCTGCGATTCGAGGGGAGACTCGGGTATGGCGTTCGCTTGAGTATTCATTTAGCGGCTCCTTTTGCCTCGCGTGCTTGATTGCCCATCACGGCAACGAACAAGTCGGCGATGCTGGGCGTGCGCACGTCGCCAAGCGCGGCCAGTTGCTTGCGATCGACGCGATCGAGCGTCAGATTGAACAGCAGGATGCTGCGACCGAACGCCTGGCGCTCGTGCATCGGCTTGAGCGCCCGTGCTGCGGCGACCTGCTCCGGATGCACCATCACTTCCAGATAGCGCGACTCCAACTCTTCCATGCTGCGATCGAAGACGATGCGGCCGCGGTCGATGAACATGAGATCGGTGAGCACGTGTTGGATCTCTTCAACCTGGTGCGTCGCCACAACGATGGTGCGGTTGCGATCGAAGTAGTCGTTCAGCAGGGAATCGTAGAACTGCTTGCGATACAGGATGTCGAGACCAAGTGTCGGCTCGTCCAGCACCAGCAATTTCGCGTCAATGGCCATGACCAGAGCGAGGTGCAGTTGGGTCACCATGCCCTTCGACAATTCCCTGACCTTGCTGGCGCGCCGGATGGTGGTCTTCGCAAGAAAACCTTCCGCCTTCGCACGATCGAATCGCGGGTGCACGCCGGCGACGTAGTCGAGCGCCTGCGAAACCCGTATCCAGCGCGGCAGGACGGCGACATCGGAAATGAAGCAGACATCCTGCATGAGCTGATCGCGCTCGGTCCAGGGATCGCGTCCGAGTACCTTCAGTTCTCCCTGATACGGCGTGAGGCCGACAATCGCGTTGAGCGCGGTAGTCTTGCCTGCGCCGTTGGGACCGATGAGTCCCAGGATGCGGCCCTCCGCGACACGCAAATCGACGCCATCCAGCGCGATGGTTGTGCCGAAGGCTTTGCGGAGGCCGCGTGCTTCTATCACTGTCATGACTTCGGCTCCTTCTCTGTGGCATCCGACGACCGGCGGGTTGTGGCAGCATCCAGCAGTTCTTCCGGCGTCAGGCCGAGCCGCTGAATGGTTGCGTAGACCCTGGGCCATTCTTCGCCGAGAAACTTCTGCCGTTCGCCTTGCAGTAACATGCTGCGTGCGCCGGCATTGATGAACATGCCGAGGCCTCGTCTGGTCTCGACCAACCCCTCGTCCACCAGTTGCTGATAGCCCTTCAGAACCGTGAGCGGGTTGACCCTATATTCCGCCGCGACAGTGCGCACGGAGGGCAGCGGATCGCCTTCCTTGAGCACACCGTCCAGGATCATCGCGACAACACGGTCGCGAAGCTGGCGGTAAATCGGCTGACTGTCGTTCCACTCACGATCCATCATGGTTTCCAGATAACACTTACCAGAAATACGCTTCTGTAGCCTACCAACCGGTGTCACCCGAGATCCTTCGTCGAGCTAAGGCTCTCCTCAGGATGACGCCTGCGGGCTCAGACGCCCGCAAAACGGCGTCAGTTGGTCCGGTGCAGGTCGAAGTGCGCGTGGATCGGCTTGTCCTTCATCATGAACGTCCAATCCTCGGTGTGATGGTTGGCGTCGATGATGGTGAACACCGAATGGTGCATGTGCATCTCCGTGCTCCCGCTGATGTCCTTGAGCTCGAACTCGACCGTCTTGCCGTCGGGCGACATCTTGCCGGTCATGCGCGGCCGGTTCCCCGCGTCGCAATAGTGAATCAGCGTGAGCTGCTCTCCGTCCACGTAAAGCATCGTGACTGGATGGTCGTACTTGGTCGCATCCAACGGCGTTCCTGCTTCCTGGAATTCGTGTACAAGCGCGTTTCCCCGCGAGGTCACGCGCATCGAGGCGTGCATGTTGCCGCCTGACATCTGCGGCGCCTCCGGGACGGTGACAGTGCCTTCCCACTCTCCCGCCAGGCTTTTCATGGTTGTGAAGGACTTCTGCGCCTCGGACGGCGCAGGAGCCACGGAGGACTTTTGCGCGTCAGACTGCGCGAAAGCCACGCTGGAGAGCGACAGCAGAACAACGGACAGCATAAAACGAAGGGATTTCATGTTTCATTCTCCTTTAAGCTTCCTTAACCAGTGCGAGCGATCATCTTGGATCACTCTCTAGTGATGTAGTTAACTATAACACTAATAAATATGCAAGCTTTTTTTGGGATTTTTTTTCGCGGTTCCGAAGATCGTCACTATCCCTTTCAGAAACAATGGATTGCAAGACGAGGCAAGGTGGGAAAGGCGGGTGGGACGGGGGACTAGTATCAGGCAAGTCCTCAGAGGTTGTGGAAAAGGCCTGATTTTTGGGTGGCGCAGCGGTTCACCGCTGGGGTAAGTCGCGCTTTCGATCGCGGGCTTGACCCCCAGAGCTCTCGATCAGGCCGTCTGCCCATCTGGTCCGGAGTAGAACAGTTCTCTTAAGTAATACGCAGGCGTAGCACTGAAGTACGCACTAATTCCAGCTTTTTGCTCTAGTGCGTTTTCTTGCTCAACGACGCCTATCGCGAACCCACGAAGATCCAGAACTGGTCCGCCGCTGCAGCCCGGGTGGGTAGTGCTGGAAATGATGAGCGATCTACGTGGAGACGAGTATTTTTCCGCAATCGAATGCAATTCGGCCGTTGACTGATACAGGCTAGGAAGGTGCAATGCGATTTTAGGATAGCCAAGTACAGTGAGCCCAGCTCTAGGCGCCACCGCACTTAAGTTCCACTCCACGCGGATCGGTTCCATCCCAGCGGGCATTTGACATTCCAATGCCGCCAGATCAAGACCGTTGCCACAAGCATCAGGGTAGAGCAGATGGCCAAACTTGCAATCACGCAGAAAACTGTGTTACAACTACGTCATGCGTACTACGCATCACGTAGTAGAAGCCGGAGAAGGAGCGGGAATGGGGCACTATTCTGACCCGCCGCTGCTTGTGCTTGCCAGCCTCGCCACCGGACCGAAGCATGGACACGCAATGATCGAAGACATCGCGGGGCTTTGCGGAACTCGTCTGGGTCCGGGAACGCTGTATGGGGCGATTGCCCGCCTGGAGCAGCAGGGTTGGATCGAGCCACTCCCGGCCGAGGAACGCCGCCGGCCCTATCGCATAACCGGGGAGGGCCTACGCGTTCTCCGCGCAAAACTGACCACCCTGAAACTGTTCACCAAAGCCGGACTGAAAAGGCTGGAGCCCTTATGAATCGTGCGCTCGCCCGGCTGCTCATTTGCTTGTATCCGCGTGACTGGAGACAGCGTTATGGCGCGGAGTTTGAGGCGCTTCTTCAAACCGGCCGGGGCGGGCTTCGCACGTCGGCAAACGTGGTTTGGTCTGCACTTTGTGAGCACATCTTCCCAACTCGAGGAGGCAATATGGATCAAGATCCCAATTCTTTTGGCGCCATCGTAAGGCATCCGAGCGCCTTCCTTCCACTGGCCATGTCGCTCACCGCTCTGGCGCTCGTGCTTAGTCACATTGCAATGTTCGGCGTTGTCCGCGAGGCCGATGAGGGGGCCACTGCTCATATCTGGCAGCTACTCATGGCTGGACAGATGCCGGTACTGGCGTTCTTCGCGATCAAGTGGCTGCCACGAGCTCCAAGACAGACCCTGTATGTACTTGCACTGCAAGCCGGAGCTGCGCTCGCATCAATGGCCCCGGTTTTTTTTCTCAATTTGTGAATGGGGATTTCTGTCATGGGGTTAGATGTGGTTAGCAGAGGCGGGCCACCTCAGGGCTCAAGCCCTCGTCTTTAACGGCTGTGTGCGGCACGGCTGAAGCCGTGCCCTTCCCCAGTCCTTCGCTTCATCAACAAGGGGGGGCTAAATCGACTTCACCGGAATCGCCAGCAGATCATCCACCAGCCCGACTTCCTTCTGTACGAACGGCTCGGCGTAGGTGACGCCGCCCAGCATCCCGTAATAGCGCGCCATCGATTCCACGCGCGCCCGAATCTCAGCCTGAGCAGGGAAGATTCCGCTGCCCGCCTGCTGATCGCTGAACTGAGATTTGTAGGCCATCAGCGAGGCGATGCGCGCTTCAAACTGATCGCTGATATCCACCACAAACGTCGGACGCACGTCGTGGTACAGGCTGGCGTAGATGATCTTGAATGGACGATATGGCCCCACGCCCTCGGGAGCCAAAACGCCGGAG
The DNA here is from genome assembly GCA_049273945.1 of Terriglobales bacterium. Classification (GTDB taxonomy): domain Bacteria; phylum Acidobacteriota; class Terriglobia; order Terriglobales; family Acidobacteriaceae; genus Acidiflorens. Next base: position 50,569 of record JBASRS010000078.1, read on the forward strand.
GTGTAGAAGGAAGGGCTCTCCCCAACCACAGGTGGAACGTGTTTGATGTCCAGTTTCGCGAGCCCCGCGAGAAAGCACGCCTCGTACCCCAGTACCGAGGCCGTGTAGTGATCAGGATGACGCCCTTGCCAGTAAGGGAGGATCAGGACCTTCGGGTGTTGCTGCCGGATCACCCGCGCCACCTTCAGGCGGTTCTCCCAAGTGTTCTCCACGCGCCCATCAGGAATGTCGAGCGCCGCGCGCCATGAGACTTTCAGAATCCGCGCCGCCTCAGCAGACTCGCGCGCCCGGTCTTCGGCCGTACCGCGCGTCCCCATCTCACCTTGCGTCAGGTCGAGGATGCCCGTACGATATCCCCGCTCCGCCATCTTGAGCAGCGTGCCGCCGCAGGTCTGCTCTACATCATCGCTATGCGCGGCGAGGGCGAGAATGTCGAGGGTGTGGGCGTCCATGTGAGAGTTATTGGATGATCGTCGTTGGCTGTTCGTCGTTAGTCGTTCGCGAAGCGCATCCTATCCCGACTGCCTGCTCCTAACAGAAAACCTGAGACTAAATCCCCAAAGCCAAGTGCGAATAGCGAACGACCAACGACCAGCGACGAAACTCTAGCGACTGCCGGCGCTTTTCCGGTTTGCCACTGCAAATGCCAATCCGAACATGAACAAAGTGAACAGCAGCAGCGTCAGGATAGACGCCGTCAGCGAAAACGCGCTGGGCGCTGCCGGATACATCAGCGTGCGCAAGGCCTCTACGCCGTAAGTCAGAGGGTTGACGTACATTATCCCGCGCATCCACCCCGAGGCGCCGGAAAGTGGAAACAACGCGCCCGAGAGCAGCCAGAGCGGGATCAGAAACAGGTTGATGATGGCGTGGAAGGACTGGGTCGAATCCATCGGCCAGGCAATGGCGAAGCCGAGCGCCGTCAGCGCAAACGAGACCAGGAACACTGTCAGTACGGTCAAACCAAATGAGCCGAGCGTCAGGTGCACGCCGACGAGCGGGGCAAACACCAGAAAGATCAGTCCCTGGATGGCAGCCAGTGTGGTCCCGCCCAGCACCTTTCCGAGAACCACCGCTGAGCGCGGCACCGGAGCTACCAGCACCGACAGCAGGAAGCCCTCGTTGCGGTCTTCGATCACCGACATCATGGTGAAGATCGACGTGAACAACACGATCATCACCAGCGCGCCGGGATAGAAATAATCGAGATAATGCTGCTGTCCGGCGGCTTGCCCCGAGCGGAAGGAAGTTCCGAAGCCCGATCCGATCACGATCCAGAACAGCAGCGGCGACAGAATCACTCCCGCCACTCGCGCCGGCTGCCGGTAGAAGCGCACTACTTCGCGCCACCAGAGCGTGAATGCGGGCAGGGCCACGCCCGCGGATGCGGGAACGGCGGCCGGGATTGATGCCGTTGCCATAATTTGTAATTGGTAATTTGTAATTGGTGATTTCAGATCGTGGCGCTGCCCGCTCTCACAATTGCAAATTACAAATTGCAAATTACCAATTCTTTACCGTTTCTTCTTGTCCTTCTGCTTGCTCCCGGCCGCTTCCTCGTTCCAGAACCTGTGTCCTGTCCGATGAATGAACACGTCTTCCAGGGTCGGCTTGCTCACGCTCAACGCCTGGATTTCACCGGGAAAGGCCTCCACCACATCGGGCACGAAGCGGTGTCCATTTTCGATCTCCAGCCGCACATGCGAATCCATTACGGTGGCGTCCACATGAAACCTGCTGCGAATCCGCTCCGCCAGCTTCTCGGCATCGCGCGCTTCCAGCAGAATGACATCGCCGCCAATCTCGCGCGTCAGCTCTGCCGGCGTGCCCAGCGCCACCAGCTTGCCTTCGTTCAGGATGGCCAGTCTGTCGCAGCGCTCCGCTTCTTCCATGAGGTGAGTGGTGACGATCACCGACACCTGTTCCTGATCGCGCAAGATCTGCAGGTATTGCCACAAGTCCCGCCGCGCACCGGGATCAAGCCCGGTGGTGGGTTCGTCGAGCAACAGAACTTCAGGATGGTGCAGCAGCCCCTTGGCTAGTTCAATGCGGCGTTGCATTCCGCCAGAGAAAGTTTCCAGCCGGTCGCGGGCGCGGTCCAGAAGTCCAACCCGGGTCAGAATTTCCTCAATGCGCCGCTTCAGGGCCGGGCCACGCAGACCGTAGAGATGTCCCTGGTGCCAGAGGTTTTCGTACGCGGTCAACTTGGGGTCTACGCTCTGTGCCTGAAAAACGACGCCGATATGCCGGCGCAACGTTGCCGGCTCACGAACCACATCCAGGCCCGCAATCTGTGCGGAGCCGGCGCTGGGCAGCATCAGGGTGGAGAGAATCCGAAACAGGGTGGTTTTGCCGCTGCCGTTGGGCCCGAGGAGCCCGAACAGTTCCGCTGGGCGAACGTCAAAAGAGAGCCCGTTCAGTGCCGCCCGATCCTGGTAGCGGTGTATCAGATCGCGCACCGAGATCACCGCGCCGGCACAGATAGACTGCAACTCCGGAGGCGCGGACTCGATCGCACTCAAGTTTGGGGTCACAGGCTATTTTACGACGTTGATCATCATCAGCGCGAACAGCAGCGGAAGGTAAATCACGCTGGCCTGCAGCAATTGACGCGCGCGCTGCTTCGATCGGGGCGCATTCATGGGCAATCCGAGCCCGGCCAGCCGGGCGCCGAAGTAGCAGAGCGCAAATCCCATCACGATGGCGCACGCAGCGTAAGTTCTACCAGACATGCCGAGAATCGTCGGAGCCAGACTGACAGGAATCAATCCCAGGGAATACAGGAGAATGCGCCGCCCGGTGGCAGTGCCGTCCTCCTCGATCGCGGGAAGCATGCGGATGTTGCCGGCAGCGTAGTCCTCGCGATACAGCCATGCGATGGAGTAAAAATGCGGGAACTGCCAGAAGAATACGATGGCGAACATGACCAGCGCGCCCCACTCCAGACGGCCGCGAGCCGCCACCCAGCCGAGCACGCCGGGCATGGCTCCCGGAAGTGCGCCGACAAACGTGCAGATCGGGTGGACTCTCTTCAGCGGCGTATAAGCAGCCAAATAGACGAAGGCCGTCGCCATAGCCAGCAGTCCGGTCAACGGGTTGGCCGTCCACGCCAGGTAGGAAGCGCCGCCAACTGTTAGGAGAACGCCGGCGACCGTCCCATGCCGCAGGCTCATGCGCCCCGAAGGCAACGGACGATTCGCGGTCCGGCGCATGCGAGCGTCCACTTCGTATTCCATGACTTCGTTAAGCGCTGCCGTTCCTCCCGACACCAGCCCGATCCCGAGCAGCGCATGCAGCAAACTCCACGAAAGGGAAGAGACGCCATTCTTGAGCGCGCCAAAGTAGAACCCGCACCAGGCGGTCATGACAATCAGCGTCGTGACCCGCATCTTCGTGAGTTCGGCGTAATCGCGCAGCAGAGTTTGGATCCGGTTGCGGAAGAGAGGACAAGCCTGGGCCGAGGCGCTCATGCGGCGACCGGTTTCTGCTCCCGCCGGGGAACGCGCTCAGCAAACGAGACCAGAACGTGCCGCCACACCTGAATCGCCAGAATGACGGTCGTGGCCAACAGCAGGGCTCCGACGGCGACATGGACCACCGTCGAGATCACCATTGGCAACTCGGGCTGCACCGCATCGCGGCCCCACATCACGCGCGTGATGAACGCCAGAAACCCAAGGCACAACTGCGCCACCATCAGGCTCAACATCATCACCGCGGGCCGGCGGACCGCGTCCGTCTGAGGATAAACAGAAATGGCGCGGATCGCTGTCCACGAGAGCACGATGGCGACAACCACTGCGTGCCCAACGTGTGGCCACCAACTCAACCCCCGGTGGCGGAACATCGCGCCCAGAATCAATTGCACGTAGAGCACGAAAATCGAAAACAGGGCGAGCGTGAACAGGGAAGGGCGCCGCACCTCGAGTTCAACTCGCGGTTGTTCCTCCACCCACCTGCGCCCGGTAAACACGGCAATCGCCACCGCGATGCAGAAAAATGTCTGGGCCAGGGCCGCATGCGCGCTCGAAACGGCAGGCGGCAGGGAAAACAGAACAGTGATGCCTCCCAGGATTCCCTGCGCGATCACGGTTCCGAGCGCCGCCAGTCCCAGCCACCGCAGCCAGCGCCGCTTTTCGACGCGCCACGTCCACACCGCCAGGATGATCGTCAACAGTCCGACGAACTCGGCGACCATGCGGTGCCCATGCTCGAACAGGATGCCGCCCACCATGCGCGGCATCTTGTACCACGATCCAAAACTGGTAGGCCAATCCGGAACAGAAAGGCCGGCGTCGTTGCTCGTCACCAGCGCTCCGGCGACGATCAACAGAAGGGTCACGCAGGAAGTGAAAATGGCAAAGCGGTGCAGCCCGCGATGGTACGGAATGGCGATTGACTTCAGATCGGTCCCCACGACAATCCCGGCGATACCGTGCTACAGACCGCATCCTGCTGGACTCGAAAACAGATCATTCTAGCAGAAGGGTAGAGACGTGGCTGGCAACTCTTCTGCGTCAGTTTCCGTGAGCGCCGGCGACTGGCATCGCGGAATTCTGCGTTTCCATCGCTGCGATGATCGTGTCGGCGAACTCCGACGTCCCCGCCGTGCCGCCGACGTCCCGCGTCAGCTTGCTACGATCGCGGTACACCTGATCCAGCGCGTTGCGAATTTTCAGCGCCGCATCATGCTCGCCCAGGTGCCGCAGCATCAGCAAAGCCGAGCGCAGCACGGCGGTGGGGTTGGCGATGTTCTTTCCCGCGATATCCGGCGCCGAGCCATGCACGGCCTCGAAGATGGCGCATTCATGGCCGAAATTCGCGCCCGGCACCAGTCCCAGTCCTCCGACCAGACCTGCGCAGAGATCCGAAACAATGTCGCCGTAGAAATTTTCCATCAGGAGAATGTCGTATTGATACGGATTCATCACCAGCTGCATGCAGGTGTTGTCCACGATGTGCTCGCCGTAGGTGATCTCCGGATACTCCTTCGAAACATTCCGTGAACAGCGCAGGAACAGGCCATCCGACATCTTCATGATGTTCGCTTTGTGGATGGAATGAATCTTCTTGCGCTGGTTCTTGCGCGCATACTCGAAGGCGAAACGGGAGATGCGAGTAGACGCTTTTTCGGTAATGATCTTCAGGCTTTCGACCACGCCCGGTATGACTTCGTGCTCGATCCCGGAATACAGCCCCTCGGTGTTCTCGCGGAAGATGATGAGATCAACATTCGGATAGCGCGTGGGAATATGCGGCAGGTTGCGGATCGGCCGGAAGTTTGCGAAGAGCTCGAATCGTTTGCGCAGCTCTACGTTGATGCTGGAAAAGCCCCCGCCAATGGGCGTAGTGACGGGCCCTTTCAGCCCGACTCGCGTACGTTCGATCGACTCGGTGAGCTCCTTGGGAATGTACTCCCTGTACTTTTCGAAGGCCTCGGCTCCCGCCGCAAAGCTCTCCCATTCGATCTTGACCCCCGTCGCCTTCAGAATGCGGACGGTCGCCTGCGTAACTTCCGGCCCAATGCCGTCGCCAGGAATGAGGGTAACTTTGTGCGCCATAAATGCCCACGTAGGGACAGCCGCCTCGGCTGTCCAGCGGAGCGAAGCTCCGCAAGCTAGCTCTTGGCCGCCGTCTTGCCCCGCCCCTCGGGCGTTTCCTTCGACTTCAGCAGATCCTTCAACTCCGCCATGAACTCTTGCACATCTTTGAAATCCAGATAGACCGAAGCGAAGCGCACGTACGCGACCTTGTCGTAACGCCGCAGCCGGCTCATGATCAGCTCGCCCAGTTCGCTGGTCTTACGCTCCCGCTCGGGCGACTCGATAACAAAAGCTTCGGCTTCATTGACGACTTGTTCCAGCTTGCTGATCGGCACCGGCCTCTTTTCGCAGGCGCGCATGAGGCCGTTCAATACCTTCTGCCGGTCAAAGCGCTCGCGCCGCCCGTCCTTCTTCACCACCATGTAAGGGATTTCGTCAATGCGCTCGTAGGTCGTAAAGCGCTTCTCGCACTTCAGGCACTCGCGGCGGCGGCGAATCGAATCCGCTTCCTTGCTTTCCCGCGAATCGACCACCTTGTCATTTTCAAACCCGCAGAAGGGACACTTCATATGGCGCTAGGTTCCGCTCAGGAGTACCAGTAATTGTAGCAGGCGGGCGTTTTCGCCCCTCAGGAAGCCTTCTCGACGGACACACCTTCCTCCGCGTGCGCGGTTTCTTCCGACAGTTTGCGCAGCGATATCCGCTCCCGGTGAGCCAGGAACAATCCCACGGGCACCACCGCCACAAACGTCACCAGCCACAGCATGATGCCGCAACTGGCCGCCAGTTCCTTGGGGACCGTGAAGACCTTTTCCAGCGTCGCGATGGTGGCCAGTTGAGAACCGCCGCCGATGCCCGGCAATTGCACCAGCGAGCCGATCATGCTGGCGCCCATCAGCATGAGCACCTGCGATCGCTGTATATCGAGCTCCGCCACGCCGTAGGAATGAGCCACGTCCTGATACGCCATGATGATCATGAACCACATGACGAGCGAGAGCACAATCAAGCCGGCCAGCGACACGGGCCCGTGGATCGTATCCAAGCCACTGTGGAATTCGCGGACGCGCATGGCCATCTTGTGTCCCAAGTTGGCGGATAGATGCGAAAACCGCCGCTCCACCCAGTTTGCAATCCCTTCACCCTTCGAACGGACTGCTATCGCGCCTAGGACCATCCCTACAACGAGAGCTACTAGAACGAAGCCGAGTTTTTGAAAGGCACCGTAGTAGTCCTTCAGCTCGCGCGGCCCATCCGCTAGGAAGATTGCTGTCACCAGCAACACCGTGAAGGCGCCAATGTCGAAGATGCGTTCCACCGCCCACACGGCCATCTGCGAAGAGAAGCTCAGATCGTGCCGGCGGGCGATCAGATAAGGCCGAATCAGTTCCCCGGGACGCCCGAGCACGGCCAGTCCAGTGAACCCGATCACTGTAGGCGCGACCAGGCTTAACCATGATGCCTTCTGCCGCACCGGCTTGAGGAAAATCTTCCAGCGGATGGCCCGCACAACATACGCCAGGTAGATCAAAGCCACGCCGTGCGCGACATGAAACCAGTTTTGCGGGCGAGTTTCCCAAAAGCGCGCCCAATCGAAGTTCTTCCACGTGCGAAATTGCAGATAGACCAGCACCAGCAGCACCAGGAACACGACGGCATAAACCACGTATTTCTTCTTATTCATGCGGTGGGAATCGGGGAATGGCGCTGCGCGCCGTGCACGTCCCTGAAAGAAGGTAAACGAGAGGACCCCAGGGGTCAACGTAAGGATTTTGGGTGGCGCAGCGCTTCAGCGCTGCGGTAGCGCACCCTTTTGATCCGGGGCTTTAGCCCCTGAAGGACTTACTGGAGCGGTCTTGCCGGAGCGGTTTGCCTTTGGCGCGGCCGCCTGCTTCTCCTGCGCAATCTTCTTCCGGTTGTATTCATGAACGACCTTGGCCACATACGCCCGCGTCTCGCGATAGGGCGGCACGCCGCGATACTGCTCCACTCTCAGCGGGCCTGCGTTGTACGCTGCCAGCGCCTTCACCAGGTCGAAGTTGTAGCGCTCCAGCAGTTGTCGGAGATAACGCGTCCCGCCCCCCACGTTGGCCTGCGGATCGAGTGGATTGGTCACGCCCAGTTGCCCCGCCGTTCCCGGCATCAGCTGCATCAATCCCTGCGCGCCCTTGCGCGAGACCGCGCGCGAGTTGAATCCGCTTTCGGCGTGGATCACGCTGTTCACCAGGTCGGGATCGAGATGGTAAACGGCGCTGGCCGAGTTCACGACTTGATTGAGATCCGGCCTAGCGGGAGATCCTGCCGGAGAAGACTCCGGAACCCGCGGCAGTGTCAGGTCCTTCTCGAACCCCTCGATTTCCGCGGTCGGCACATCAATATAGCTGCTGTCGCCGGCTCCCAGAAACAGACGCGTACTCTCTCCCAGCACCTGGCGGTGTTCATGGCGGATGGTGAAGCCGTTACGCAGAAGCGCCAGATCGGCGGCCCAGCCGGAACCCGGAATCCAGGTGATCGCAAGAGCGCACGCCAGCGCCATGCTTCTTCCGATCTTCATTGTGCCCGTTCCGTTCATTTCACTCTGCTCAGCACTGGTCCAATCGCGGTTCCATTGAGAACATGCTCGATGGCCGCCGCCACACCGCTTTCCGCGTTGGAACGAGTGAGCGTCCATCCGCGCCCGCGCAATTCTGCCGATGCATTTTCCATGATAAAAGGTCGCCCCGCAAAGGCAAGCATTTCGATGTCATTGTAGTTGTCACCGACGGCCATGACCTGCGAGCGAGCAATCCCCCGATGATTCGCCCACCGCTCCAGCGCATGCCCCTTGGAGCAACCCGCGTTCAGCACATCCACAATCGATAGGTCCCGCCCCGGATACTCCGTCCGCAGCACCGTTACGGGCAATCGGCACCCCTCGAGCACTTGCAAGGCCTGCTGCATCAGCGCGACCGGCCCGCAGAACATCGCCTGGACGGGATCGGTGGTTAGCGCATTTTCGATCGGAACGACAAACTCAATGTACTCCATGTTCTTCTCCAGCCAGCGCTGGATGCTGCCTTCGAGAAGCCGCAGATGTTCCAGGACGATCGCCCCGCGGCCGTCCTTATCAAACGTAAGAACGGTTTGTCCCCGGAATTCTTGCATCACGCCGCAAAGTTCGCGGCAGGTCTGCTGCGGAAGCATGTCCCGGTGGAAGGTCTCGCCCGCAAGTGAGCGGGTGACCGCGCCGTTCGAGCAGATTAGCCAGAGGTCGAAGCCAAGCTGCTTGGCAATCGGCAACGCAAACGTATGCCGCCGCCCGGTCACGAGAATAACTTCGATGCCTTGCTCGTGAGCGGTACGCAGGGCCGCCAGGTCGGTTTCTGAAATCTGAAATTGGGGATTCAGCAGGGTGCCGTCAATATCAACGGCAATCAGGCGGATGGAATCGGCAGCCACACTCGATCTTAACACTAGGAGTTTGGGCCCGGGTCTTTGACCCGGACCCTGAATAGGAGGGATGCGAACACGTCCGGATAGCTGTCAGGGCACGACGATCGTGGTCGCCGTTCCGAATGTTGGACCGGGCGATTGGAAATCCGCCTTGCAGTGCTCAGGATCATAGGGCCCGCCGCCGGTCAAACCGCAACCCGCACCATTGCGCGTGTCGAATTCAAGGTCATAGCTGGCCGAGGCGATCGGGCCAACGACGACTTTGAACGAGCCTTTGCCGTGAACATCGGTTGTTACGACGCCGAATTCCACCGCCGCGATGCTCTTGGTTACACCTTGCCGAGTGATCTGGGCGCAGCTACCGTCGGCATTGCGCCCGGCCGGAAACTGGCCGCGCCCACCAAATTAAAGGTGACCGTCAATTTGCGCGTCGCCGATACCGACCATTTGATATTGCTGTGGTTGAAGTCGAGCGGTTCGCTGAAATTGTCCCAACCTGCGGTCCATTTTTGTGTCGTCATCGCTGCGGAAGCCGTGCCGGCTGCCAGCAGCAATGTCGCCGCCAGCAAGAACGTGCTTTTCATATCGTCCCCCCTTTTGAAATAGCAAGCGTCCGCGAAAACGCCGCCGGGGAGGTTATCACTTTTCCTGGCGATTCGTGGCATGTGCGACAATCATTCCTTCGGAGACTATGCATGAAATTTCACTTCCTGTTACTGCTCCTGACCTTGCTCCCGGCCTCCCTAACCGCCCAAACCGCCGACACCTCCGGCAAGCCCTTCGTGGTCGAGTACTACTACAAGGCCAAATGGGGTTCCGCCGACGAATTCCTGCAGCTCTTCAAGAAGAACCACTACCCGCTTCTGAAGAAGCAGGTCGAAATGGGACGCATGGTCAAGGTCTGGATGGACCAGCCCCGCTACCACACCACCGAAGACGGCCGCTGGGACTACCGCGTCACTATCGTGTTTAAGAACTCCACCGTAGCCAACGAGCCTTTCGACGAAGACGCGCTCAAGAAGCAGCTCTATCCCGACCAAGTGACCTATCAGAAAGAGGAGCAGCGCAGATTTGAAATTCTGCTGTCGCATTGGGACCTTCCGATCCGCACGATGGATCTGGAAGGGAAGTGAAGGCGCTAGCTGTCAATCTTCAGGAAGTTGGCAATCACCTTCTCGTGCCACTTCCACGGCAGGATGCGCTTCAGCGCCAGCTGGATCTTTGCGTCGCTGCCAACCAGGTAGCGCAGCTTCGGATTCGGATCCTGCGCGATCCCGGCAATCACTTCGGCAACTTTGATCGGGTCACGTTTCGGAATAGCTCCCACACGCTCGCGCATCTTCAAGCTGCGCTGAAAGTTTGGCGAAGTCTCTTGCTTAGCTTTTTCGCCCATCACCGCGCCGCGCGTCCAGATATCGGTCTGGAACGATCCCGGCTCAACCAGCACGACCTTGATCCCCAGCGCATTCACTTCCAGCCGCAGCGATTCCGTCCAGCCTTCGAGGGCAAACTTAGAGGCTGAATAACTTGAGATCGAGAACGTTCCGTGCAGTCCGGCGATGGAAGACACCATGATGATGTGCCCGGATTGCTGTCGCCGCATCACCGGGAGCACGGCCTGCGTCAGTGCCACCGGACCGAAAAAGTTCGTCTCGAACTGCGTGCGCAGCTCTTCCAGCTTGATGTCCTCGGCGAATCCGCCAACCGCAAAGCCGGCATTGTTCACCAGCGCATCGACTCGCCCATAGTCTTGCACCACCGCCTCCACGAACCCGGGCATGGCAGCGAACTCGGTGACGTCAAGACGCCGCACATCAATCTTCGCGACGATACCTGCAGCGGCAGCAGCTTCGTCCAGTCGGGCGCGCCGCCCCAAATCGCGCATCGAGGCCACGACCCGAAATCCTGCCTTGGCAAGTTCCACTGTTGTCAGCAGGCCGAAGCCGCTGGAAGAGCCGGTGACCACTGCGATCTTGTCGGACATGATTGCCAATCATAGCGGCTGCGGGGAAATCAAAGCTCGTCGCGGTAAGCATCCACCTCGCAATTGGATTGCGGAGAAGCGCAGCTTAGCTGGTAATTTGCGCCGTACAATCTCTGCGCGTTTGCATGCTGCCCACAAATGAGAGAACATACCTGTTTGCCTACATCTCATTGAAGCCATAAGGACTGATCCTAAAATGCCAACTCCCCGCAAGAATGGCAGCCAGCCGGCGCGCGCCGAAGTGAAGGCACCGAGCCGGTCCCAGAACTTCGAGACGCAGCCCGCCAAGGGCAAACTCGGCGTCATGATCCCCGGCATGGGCGCCGTCGCGACCACGTTTGTCGCGGGTGTGGAAGCCGTACGGAAGGGAATTGCCGCCCCTATCGGATCGCTGACTCAGATGGGTACCGTACGCCTCGGCAAGCGCACCGACGGCCGCTCTCCCAAGATCAAGGAGTTCGTTTCGCTCGCAACTCTCAATGATCTCGTCTTCACCGGCTGGGACATCTTCGAAGATGACATGTACGCCGCCGCCTCGAAAGCCGGCGTGCTCGAGAAAGACTTACTCACTCAGGTGAAGGCCCGCCTCTCCTCCATCAAGCCGCTGAAAGCCGTCTTCGACCACAACTACGTCAAGAAGATCGACGGACCCAACGTCAAGAAGGGCAAGAACAAGATGGAACTGGCGGAGCAGTTGCGCCAGGATATGCGGGATTTCAAGAAATCGAGCGGCGCCGACCGCCTGATCACCATCTGGTGCGCCTCGACCGAGACCTTCATCGAGCCGAGCGCTGCTCACCAGAGCGTGAGAGCGTTAGAGAAAGGGATGAAGGAAAACGATGAGAACATCGCGCCCTCGATGGTCTACGCTTACGCCTCGCTGAAAGAGGGCGTGCCCTTTGCGAACGGCGCCCCGAACCTGACCGTTGACGTCCCTGCCATGCTGGAACTCGCGCGCGAGCACGACGTGCCGATCTGCGGCAAAGACTTCAAAACCGGCCAGACCATGATGAAGACCGTCCTGGCCCCCGCCTTCAAGGCACGTCTGCTCGGCCTGAGCGGATGGTATTCGACCAACATCCTCGGCAACCGCGACGGCGAAGTCCTCGACGATCCCGGCTCGTTCAAGACCAAAGAAGAATCAAAGCTGGGCGCGCTCGAGCACATCCTGCAGCCACAGCTTTATCCCGAACTCTACGGCAACATCTACCACAAGGTTCGCATTAACTATTACCCGCCGCGTGGTGACAACAAAGAGGGTTGGGACAACATCGATATCTTCGGGTGGCTCGGCTATCCGATGCAGATCAAAGTCGACTTCCTCTGCCGCGACTCCATCCTGGCCGCGCCCATCGTGCTCGACCTGGTCCTCTTCCTCGATCTAGCGCAGCGCACGCCGGAGCTGCGCCGCTTGGGCATTCAGGAATGGCTGAGTTTCTATTTCAAGAGCCCGATGACCGCACCGGGGCTATATCCCGAGCACGATCTGTTCATCCAGCTAATGAAACTGAAGAACACGCTGCGCCACCTGAAAGGCGAAGAGTTGATTACGCATCTGGGGTTGGAGTACTACGACTAACGTTTAAGTCTGTCATCCTGAGCGGAGCAATGTCTTCGCGCGAAGCGCGAAAACCTCACGGAGTCGAAGGACCCCTACAGCCAAAACAATCGCTATAATGAGTTGTCAAACCCAGGGCGGCCCCCGCCGCCGAGGGATCTGCAGTTTGTGCCTCACGTTCTGTCAAATGAAGATTTCTGCATTTGCTCTCGTTGTGATTTGTTTCTTGGCGTCATGCAGGACTCCAAGAGCTGCCAATGTTTCAAATGAGCGCACTCTGGACGAATGGAACAAGTTTGTCGAGCAAAACTTGCCGATAGGGACAGCCAAGGGCGATGTTGAGCGATTCCTCGATAGTCACAACGTCGAGCACAGCTTTGTGGCAGATTCACAATTTCCAGCTGAAAGGAATACGATCGTCGCGTTCGTAAGAAACAATAATGACGGTGGCATTGTTCGAAAAGCTGGTGTCCAAATGAAATTCACCCTTGATAACAACCAACGGTTGATTTCCTACACCAGCCGGGAAATCTTTACTGGGCCTTGACCGCTCTTTTTACTCATCCATCTCCCAAGCCTTCTTCAACCACCGCTTCACCTCATCATCAATATCGGCTTTCGACTTCACCTCGATCCGCCGCGTGATCCGGTCCTTTTTCTCATAGCCGCCTGTATCAATCAGCCGCTTGGGCGTTTTCATGTTCCCCAGCGCCAGCCCGAGATCGATGCGAGTGTTGGTGGTCGGCTTGATTTGTCCGAACACATGGTTACGATACAAGGGCACCATCGTTTTGCACGGACACGCCCTTGCATCCTTGCCCAGCGAAAAACCCAGCTTCAGCAACTGGTCATAAAGAGGACGCAACGCCGCTCGCGTTCCTGCATACTGCGCCTCCACAAACTCCTCGGCGGTTTTCAGGTAGGCCTCGAGTGAGTCTTCTTCGGTGCCCTTTCCGTCGGCGCGCTCGGCAATCCACCACGCAGTGTTGGTACCGAGTTTGTACTCTTTCTTCAACCACTCGCGTCGCTCTTTTTCGGTGGGCGGGCCGGACTTCTTCACGAGGGCAATCCACTCTTCCACCGATCGCCCACTCTTCTCCGGCAGTTCTTTCATCCATTTCTGCACCATGACAACGCCCGGATGAACGCTATACAGGCCGCTGATAGTTCTTGCCGCTGGCATAAACACCCTCCTGAGGCCGACATAATAACCAATTCCGGCATTTAGCTCACGATAAAATCTGAACGATGCCTGCCAAGAAATCCGCCCGGGGACACGGCACCGCGTACGTTCGCCTGCAGAAGAATTACTGCTTCGCCTGCGGCAAGAACAATCCCGACGGCATGCGGCTGCGCTTCACTTACGACGAAGACAGCAATTGCTACGTCTGCCGCTTCCGCCTCGACAAGCGCTACACCGGACCGCCGGGACACTGCCACGGCGGCATCATCGCTACCATCCTCGACGAAGCCATGGGCAAAGCGAACAAACTGCGCCAGGTGGTGGCGCTGACCTCGGAGATCACCATCCACTATCTGAAGCCCGTGCGGCTGAACAAGCCGCTGCGCGTCGAATCCCGCGAGGTGAAAGTGAAGGGCCGACAGCACGTGAATATGGCCGAGATCCTCAATCAAAAAGGGGAAGTGCTGGCGCGAGGCCGGGGACTGTTCATAGCGATCGATCCGCACAAAATGTTTGCGAAGTTTGTGGAACGCTGAGCTTGTGTGGGGCGGACACTCCTGTCCGTCTGCCGACAGCACCAAGAGCCGCAGCCGGATTTCCAGTGCACACACTTGTCGGACAAGAGTGTCCGACCCACATTCAAGTCAGGCCCCCAGCACTGACGCCAACTCTTCTACACCCCGCCGCAGTTCCCGCGGCTCCACCGCCGCAAACCCGAGCACGATGCCGTCCCCGCGCGCCCGCCCGAAGGCATACCGCTGGAGCGGAATGACCTCCACATTCTTCTTTGCCGCTGCCGCAGCCACGCCTTCTGCCAGTACTCCGTCCTGCAACCAGCCGATCGTCTGCAAGCCCGCCTCGACGTTCGAAATCTCCACCAGTCCACCCAATTTCTCCCGCGAGGATTTCAGCAAAACGCCTAGCCGCTCGGCGTACACCTCGCGCATGCGCCGAATGTGCCGCGCAAAGTGTCCCTCGCTGATGAAGACGCACAGCACTGCCTGCCCCAGTAGCGGGGGATGATGCGTGCTCACCGACTGCGCCGCCGCAAACACGTCCACCATTTCAGGCGGGACGACCAGATACCCGAGCCTCATCGCCGGGAACATCACGGCACTGAAGCTACCGCCGAAGATGACTACGCCTGCGCGATCCAGCCCCTGCAGCGCCGGTACCGGCCGTCCGGAGTAGCGATACTCGCTGTCGTAGTCGTCTTCGAAGATCATCACGCCCGCCTTGCGCGCCCACTCCAACAGCGCAAGCCGCCGCCGCAGGCTCATCGTCACGCCCAACGGAAACTGGTGCGCCGGCGTGACATACACCAGCTTCGGACGCGGCCACCGCCGCAGGCCGCGCTCCAGATCCAATCCCTCCGCATCCACCGGCACGCCGCAAGTTTTCGCGCCCACCGCCCGCAGCACCGCCGCCGCTCCCGGGTATCCCGGCTCTTCCATCCAAGCCGGGTCTCCCGGATTGAGCAGCAACCGCGCCGTGCGATCCAGCCCCTCCTGGGCACCGGAGACAATCAGCACTTGATCGGCCGTGCACTTCACGCCGCGCGAGGTGTTCAAATATTCAGCCACCGCCTCCCGCAGCGGTCGATATCCCAGCGTCTCGCCGCCCGCGAGAAGCCTGGCAGAAACCCGCCGCAACCGCCGGGCTGCTACCTGCGCCCACAGCGTGGTGGGGAAAAGATCCAGCGCCGCCTGATTGGGACGAAAGGCCCGCACTGGATGCGCGGGGCGCCATCGAAGCGGTTGCAAGCGCCGGGCATAAGCCGACAACGCAATTCGCCGATGCCGCAGCTTGGATTCCTGCCGCACACTCCCGACTTGCAGCAGTTGCTCAGGCAACACTTTGCTCACGTAGGTGCCCGAGCCCGTCCGGCCCTCGACATACCCTTCCGACTTGAGTTGTTCAAAGGCGGTGACGATGGTGGTTCGGGAAAGCTTGTAGGCATCGGCGAGATCTCGAGTGGCGGGCAGCCGCGCTCCCGGCTTCAGCCGTCCGTCGAGAATAGCCGTCCGCAACTGCTCGTATAGCCAGCGATACAGGGGCACTCCGGAGCTGGGCCCCCGCAGATTCAACGCCAGCGTGCTGGACTTTCTGGCCATGAGAAGTGGTATGGCTAGAATACCGTAAATGGACATATATAAGAGTCCAATTTGAGGTTACTCTCCGTCTGTGAGCGCATTGTCGGAGCTTGCCTTGAGGACACCTGAAGCCAGCGTTCTGATCCGCCGGGCCGGCCTGCAGGATGCTGCCGAGGTCGCTTGGATTCTCCGACAGTCATTTATCGAGTATCAGGACCGCTACACGCCGGAGGGGTTCGCCGCGACCACGCCCGATGAACAGCGAGTGAGCAGTCGCATGGGGGAAGGGCCGACCTGGGTGGCGCTGGTGGGTAACGCAATCGTCGGCACCGCCTCGGTGGTCCAGAAGGGCGAAGACGGTTTGTACGTTCGCGGAATGGCCGTGCTTCCCTCGGCCCGGGGACGAAGGGTTGGCAAATTGTTGCTGCGGGAAATCGAGGGCTTCGCGTTGAGAAACGGCTGCACCCGGTTGCTGCTGAGTACCACGCCGTTTCTCAGTGACGCGATCCGTCTGTACCAGCGATTCGGATTCAAACGCACCAATGACGGCCCGAATGAACTATTTGGAACGCCGCTATTCAGCATGGCCAAGGCCCTGAATGGCGAGCGAGACTCTGAAGAAGTAACCAGAAAGGAAGACCCATGTCGCAAAACAACGGACACACCACCAGCCTTCGCCTGAAAACCGGCCTCGCCGAAATGCTCAAGGGCGGCGTCATCATGGACGTCACCGACGCCCGCCAGGCCGAAATCGCCGAAAAAGCCGGCGCCGTCGCGGTAATGGCGCTCGAACGCGTCCCCGCCCAGATTCGCGCCGAGGGCGGCGTAGCGCGCATGGCTTCGCCCAAAAAGATTCGCGAGATCATGGCGACCGTGGACATCCCCGTCATGGCCAAGTGCCGTATCGGCCACTCTGCCGAGGCGCAGATTCTGCAGGAACTCGGCGTCGATTACATTGACGAATCTGAAGTTCTCACCCCCGCCGACGAAGCCCACCACGTGGATAAGCACGCTTTCACCGTCCCATTTGTCTGCGGCGCGCGCAACCTGGGCGAAGCCCTCCGCCGGATCGCCGAAGGCGCCGCCATGATCCGCACCAAGGGCGAAGCCGGTACCGGCGATGTCGTCCACGCCGTCAAGCACATCCGGCAGATCGTGCAGGAGATGAAGATTCTCACCGTCCTCGGCGAGGAAGAACTCTACGCCAAGGCCAAAGAACATCAGGCCCCGTACGAACTGGTGAGGATGGTCGCCCGCGATGGCAAGCTGCCGGTGCCGAATTTCTCGGCCGGCGGCATCGCCACGCCCGCTGATGCATCGCTCGTCATGCAGCTCGGCGCGGAGGCGGTCTTCGTGGGCTCTGGCATTTTCATGAAAAACTCGACGGAATTCGCTGACCCGGTGGAGGCCGAGAAGCGCGCACGGGCGATCGTGAAAGCCGCGACGCACTTCAACGACCCTAAAGTGTTACTTGAAGTCAGCGAAGATCTGGCCGGGGCCATGAAAGGCTTGGCTGTCTCCGCGCTCGACGAAGCCCACATGCTGCAGACCAGGGGGTGGTAGCCCAAAACCAGTTTTTGGTCGTTGGTCGTTTGTCCTTGGGCGATAAAGCGATCGATTCCACGCCACATGCCCAACGACCAACGACTAGCGACTAGCGACCAACGACAATGAAAATCGGCGTTCTAGCCCTACAAGGCGACTTCGACGCCCACCGCAAGCGTCTGGAAGAACTCGGCGCCGAAGTCGTACTCGTCAAAAAGCCCGAGCAACTCGACGACCTCGCCGGCCTCGTCATCCCGGGCGGCGAGTCAAGCACTTTTCTCAAGCTGCTCGGCGAAGAGGGCTTCGCGAAACTGAAAGACTTCGTGCGCGTGAAGCCAACTTTCGGCACCTGTGCCGGAGCAATTCTTCTGGCGAACGAAGTTGAGAACCCGAAGCAGGTAGGACTCGGCGCGCTCGATATCACCATCCGCCGTAACGCCTACGGCCGCCAGGTGGACAGCTCGATCCGCGAAGGGCAGTTCCTCAACGATCCGATTGAGATGGTCTTCATCCGCGCCCCCAAGATCGAGCGCATCGGGCAGGGAGTAGAAGTGGTTGCGACCGAAGGGCGCGATCCCGTGATGGTGCGCCGAGGGAAGACTCTGGCCGCGACGTTCCACCCGGAACTCAGCGACGACGTCCGCATCCATCAGTATTTTCTGGACTTAATCGGGAACGGCAACAACTCCCGATAAAGAGGAATCCCCCCACAGTAAATGCGGAGGTTATTCGTTGAAGCGGCGGCGAATCACGGTAGCCAATCCAACCAAGCCTACGCCTAGCAAGAGTAAAAGACCGGGTTGCGGAGCCGCCGAGGCATGGACGACATTAGAAGCGGCAAACGAGTTCACCACCGAGATCAAGATCAGCATTGCGGGGCCTGAAGTGCGCACTGGACAGCTCCTTTCGCCTGGACTCTCGCAAGCTGTTTTCCAATCGAGCCGATTTCATCAACGGTTCAAACAGGCTGTTTTAGGGGACAAATCCCTGACAATTTTTGTCACTGTTACGATTTTTCCGCCTCTGACCCTTGCTCAGGTGCAGCCCTTTTCACATTTTGGCCCGCCTGGCAGACCGTTTCGGTACGTTGGCCCGTTCCGGTATCCTGTGAGCCGTTGATCGCGCACCAGCTATGGAACCTGCTCCGGAACTGGAAATCAGCACGGTTTCGTTTGCCTCCTACCTGCGCTTGCTGGGAGACAACCGCAACTTTCGCCGCCTGTGGGGCGCGCAGGTGGTCAGCGAAATCGGTGACTGGTTCTATACCCTGGCCATCTACAACCTGCTGCTGCAACTCACCGGACGTGCTGGTTCCGTCGCCCTCGCTCTCGTTCTTCAGGTTCTGCCACAGACGCTCATCGGTCCCACCTCCGGAGTCATCAACGATCGCCTGCGCCGCAAGCACGTCATGATCGCCGCCGACCTCGGACGCATACTCATCGTGCTCTGCATGCTGTTCGTGCGCTCGAAGGAAATGGTCTGGCTGGTTTATCCGTTGCTGGTGGCCGAAACGCTCCTGGCGGCGTTCTTCGAACCGGCGCGCAGCTCCGTAATCCCGAACATCGTAGAGCGCGAAGACGTAATTCTTGCGAACACTCTGTCCTCGACCACCTGGTCCATCAATCTGATGATCGGCGCGACCCTGGGTGGGGCGGTCGCAGCCCTCCTCGGACGCGACGCCGTGTTCATCCTGAACGCCCTCTCGTTCCTGGCGTCGGCTCTGCTCATCCTGAGGATGCGTTTCGTCGAGCCGCACGCCGAGAGTGCCCGCCCGCTGCGGGCACGCGAACTGGTGGACTTCTCTCCCATTCTCGACGGTATCCGCTATGTGCGCTCCCAGGTTCGACTACGCTCCACAGTTTTTGTGAAGGCTGGAAACCTGATCATCGGTCCCGGCTGGGTGCTGTTCACCGTCATGGGGCAGAACGAATTTGCAGTGCGCTGGCATGGGCTTGATCCCGCGCGCGGGGCCTTTCTCGGCATGAGCATTTTGCTAGGCGCCCGTGGGGTCGGCGCACTCCTTGGCCCGCTGCTCACTGCGCCCTGGGCCGGACACTGGATACGCAGGCTCGAGATTGCGATCTTCTGGGGATTTCTGGCGGCCGCTGCTGGCTACATGCTGGTGGGAGTGTCGAGCCATCTCTGGCAGGCCAGCCTGTGCGTGATGCTGGCGCACTTCGGCAGCTCGATGGTATGGGTTTTTTCGACGACGCTGTTGCAACTCCAGAGCGAGGACAAGTTCCGCGGCCGCGTGTTTGCTGCTGAGCTCGGGCTCTGTATGTTCACAATTGCCGCCGGCGCCTATCTCGCCGGACGCTTCGTGGACGCGGGCTTCGCTGCCCGCCACGTCGCCAGCGTCTCCGGAATGCTGATGCTGGTACCAGCAGCGCTGTGGGGCTTGGCCATCCGCCGACCTCCCGCCGAGCTCGTGTAGATACTCGGCACAACATCTACCACGGAGGCAGGGAGCCACGGAGAAAAGCATCGGCCTTCGTCGGTGCCCTGGGGTTAAGACTTTTGCAGCCGGTCAATCTTCGCCGCCAGGATAAAATCCGATTCCGTCAGGCCGTTCACCGCGTGCGTCCAGGTCGTGATCTCGACCTTGCCCCAGCCGAGCAGGATATCGGGATGATGCCCCTGCTCCTCGGCGAGCTCTCCAACCTTATTTACAAAGGCCAGCGCTGATCGAAAATCGGGAAACTTGTACAGACGTACCAGGTGGTGCTCGTTCACCACCTTCCACTGCGCAGATTCCGGCAACTGGCGATGGATATCGGCGAGGTCCTTCCCCTTTAGCGAGGGAGTGCCGCCCCGGCAGGGAACGCAGGTCTTGTCAGCAAGAGAAGGCATGTTCCGTTTCGCGCAAATAGGGAAACCTAGAAGGGTATATCCTCATCCGTAATTGGCGAGCCCGACGCTGAGGCGGTCGCGTGCTCCGGTTCCGGCGTGCGCTGATCGAAATTGTTTCCGCCCGAGACGCCGCGCGATCCACCGGCCTGCTCGCCGCCACCGCTGCCCTCGCCGCGTCCGCCCAGCAGGACGATGTCGTTGCCGATGATGTTGGTCATGTATTTTTTCTGCCCGGTTTGCTTGTCGTCCCAGGAGTCGGTTCGGATGCGGCCTTCGATATACACTTTGCCGCCCTTCTTCAGATACTCGCCCGCAATCTCCGCCAGCCGCTCCCACAGCACGATGTTGTGCCATTCGGTGCGATCCTGCCAGTTGCCGTCCTTGTCCTTGAAGCGTTCGTTGGTCGCCAGCGAGAATTTTGCCACCGGCTTGCCTTGCGGAGTGTACTTGATCT
The DNA here is from genome assembly GCA_049273945.1 of Terriglobales bacterium. Lineage (GTDB taxonomy): Bacteria > Acidobacteriota > Terriglobia > Terriglobales > Acidobacteriaceae > Acidiflorens. Next base: position 71,211 of record JBASRS010000078.1, read on the forward strand.
CCGGATCCTTGCCCAGGTTTCCGACCAAAATGACTTTGTTTACGCTTTTCATGAGCTCTGGCTCCTCTAAGAGGCTCACTATAGCAGAATCGCCAGCACCTGTGGCTGTGCGACATGAACATCGAATTTGTGATGAATCGGGAGCCACCGATTAGTGGCCGCTGGAGGCTTGCACCCGCGATTCGTAGAGACGCGGCAGGCCGCGTCTCTACCTTGGGACCCTGCTACACGAATATCCGATACAGCATGAAATACACGATCACCCCCGTGACCGAGACATACAGCCATAAAGGAAACGTCCAGCGCGCAATCGCCCGATGCCGGTCAAAGCGCTGCCGCAAGGCCCGACTGAGTGTGATCAGAACCATCGGCACGATGACTACCGCGAGAATCGTATGCGAGGTCAGGATCGTGAAGTACACCGGCCGCGACCATCCCGTACCTCGAAAATGCACCGACCCGACGTGCGCGTGGTAGTAAAGGTACGAAGCAAGGAAAATGGAAGAAGTCGCAAAGGCCGTCAACATCACCGCCCGATGCGCCGCGATTTTGCCGCGTGCAATCAACGCCCGTCCGGTAACGAGAAGCACCGCGCTGCACCCGTTCAAGGTCGCATTGATCACCGGGAAGATGGAATAGTCCGTCATGGTCTGCCTTGTTTGTACGGGGAGAGTGGCCAGCTTGGCAACTGGTTGAGGAAAGCGAGGGCAGAGGTCAGAGGGCAGATTGCAGAGGTAAAAGGCTCTCGCTGCCAACCGCACGACCTAAGCCTTAATGCTTTTCACCTCTGCAATCTGACCTCTGCCCTCTGTAATCGCGTTTAACCTCTGCAATCTGACCTCTCACCTCTCAGCTCGCAAGCAACTCTCGCGTGCGCGCACGCCTTCCATATAGAATGTGAGCACGATGCCCGATGTGGGGAGCCCGCAGCCGCCTGTCCCGGCGGCGCCGACACAATCCGGTTCACGCCATTTGCCGGTGGTTGCCGTTTGGGTGCGCGACCTGCTGGTTTCGCTCGCCATCTCCGCCTTCATCATTATCTTTCTGTATCAGCCCGTGAAGGTTGAGGGCACCAGCATGATGCCCGGCCTCGAAGACCAGGAACGCATTTTCGTCAACAAGTTCGTCTACCGCTGGGAGCCGATCGCCCGCGGCGACATCGTCGTCTTCCGCTATCCGCGTGACACTTCGAAGAGCTACATCAAACGCGTCATCGGCGTGGCTGGCGACCGCGTCCGCATCGAAAACGGACTAGTCTACGTCAACAACGAGCCGCTCGACGAAGACTACGTCCCCGCCGAATACGCCGACGCCCGCTCGTATCCCGAGATCACTGTCCCCGTCCACACCTTCTTCGTTCTCGGCGACCATCGCACCATGTCCAACGACAGCCGCGACTTCGGCCCCGTCAACGAGCGCTTCATCTACGGCAAGGCGGTGTTTGGGTACTGGCCGATGGAGAAGCTGGGACGCTTGCGCTAGGGAGGTGGCAGGTCGCAGCTCGCAGGGAGCAGGCAAATCGGGACTGTTTGCTTTGCTTGATTCTCCTGCTCCCTGCGACCTGCCCCTGCGACCTTTCTTCTGCTAAACTCTATAAAATCCACTCCCAGGAGTTGCGATGCAAGCGATCCTTGCACTCGAAGACGGTCGAGTCTTCCGAGGCAAAGGCTACGGCGCCAAAGGCGAGTGCTCCGGCGAAGTCGTTTTTAATACTTGCATTACCGGCTACCAGGAAATTTTCACTGACCCTTCTTACGCAGGACAGATCGTCGTCCTGACCAACCCCGAAATCGGCAATTACGGCACCAACCCCGAGGACAACGAGGCCACCCGTCCGTACATCGAGGGCCTGATCGTCCGCGAGTTCTCGAAAGTCAGCTCCAACTGGCGCTCGCAGCAGGTTGCTGATGAATACATGGAGCAGTTCAAGATCCCTGTCCTGGCCGATATCGACAGCCGCGCCCTGGTCCGCCACCTGCGCGATAACGGCGTGATGCGGGGCGTGATCTCCACGCTCGAAACCGACACCGACAAACTCGTTGCCAAAGCGCGCTCGATTCCGAAGATGGACGGCACCGACCTCGCGAAAGTGGTGAGCACCAACCACACCTACGTCTGGGAGATGGGCGAACGTTCGCACCTGCCTGACGAAGTCGTCGGCGTCAAAGACGAGCCGCCGCGCTTCCACGTCGTCGCGTACGACTTCGGCATCAAGCAGAACATCCTGCGCAAACTCCGCGGAGAAGGCTGCAAAGTTACAGTCGTCCCGGCGCAGACCCCGGCCGAGGACGTCCTCGCCCTCAAGCCCGACGGCGTCTTCCTCTCCAACGGCCCTGGCGATCCCGAACCCTGCACCTACGCAGTCGATAACATTCGCCGCCTTATGGGACGTCAACCCATCTTCGGCATTTGCCTTGGCCACCAGCTAATCGGTATCGCGCTCGGCGGCAAGACCTTCAAACTCAAGTTCGGACACCACGGCGGCAACCATCCCGTAAAGCAGCTGAAGTCGGGCAAAGTCGAAATCACCGCCCACAACCACAACTTCGCCGTCGATCCCGACTCGCTCCCGCAAAGCGAAGTCGAACTGACGCACATGGACCTGAACGACAACACGCTCGAAGGCATGCGCCACCGCAACCTGCCGCTGTTCAGCGTCCAGTACCATCCGGAGGCGGCGCCGGGGCCGCATGATTCGCATTACTTGTTCAAGGACTTTGTGAGGATGATGGAGGAGTGGAAAAGCAGTGGTCGGTAGCCAGTTGTCAGTTGCGAGTGAAATATGAAGTTGGTGACCGCAATTTTCGGGTTATTGAGCACGTTGTCAGCTCAGGTTGTTGTCGGCCCTCCAGTGGTTCCCCTAGGAAACCTAGGAGGTTGCCCGGACTCTAGTACGATTGCGCGCGCCAGTTACGACCTGGTCCCTAAATTCCAGGCGCTCCCGGACTGTTTCTCTCGATCCGGGCGGCGGTTCCAACACGTTGGTGGGAGCTGGGGCCTCGCCTACGGAAAAGTCGTTCACGATTTTTACATTGAAGTCGATCCACGCGGCTCGGCGGCTCTCTTCTGTCCGAAAGCGGAAGAAGCGCTGCCGTTTGCCGCAAGGCTAGAACCCCGAGATTTCCAAACAACGTTCGATGCACAGCACCTTAGCTGCCAGCAGCACGATGTCTTAATGCGCCTTGAGATACCCTCGCGGACTCTTGGGAGATCAAAAACTGATCACTAACCACTGATCACTGAACTCATGCCCAAACGCACTGACATCTCCAAGATCCTGATCCTCGGCTCCGGCCCGATCGTCATCGGACAGTCCGCCGAGTTCGACTACTCCGGCACGCAAGCCTGCAAGGCGCTCAAGTCCGAAGGCTTTGAAGTGGTGCTGGCCAACTCGAACCCGGCCACCATCATGACCGATCCCGAGTCGGCCGACCGCACGTACATCGAGCCGCTCACCCGCGAATATCTCGAAGAGATCATCCGCATCGAGCGCGAAATGTCGCCCAGCGCCGGATTCGCCGTGCTCCCCACGGTCGGCGGACAGACCGCGCTCAATCTCGCTGTCGAACTTTCCGACGGCGGCGTCCTCGAAAAGTACGACGTGCACCTGATCGGCGCCAACATCGCCGCCATCAAGAAGGCCGAGGACCGTCTCTTCTTCAAAGACGCGATGCAGCGCATCGGCCTCGACGTGCCGAAATCCGCGCTCGTCAACAACCTCAAAGACGGCCTCGAATTCGCCGGCAAGATTGGTTTCCCGGTGATCATCCGTCCATCGTTCACGCTCGGCGGCACCGGCGGCGGCATTGCCTACAACCGCGAAGAGTTGATGGAAGTCCTCGCCCGCGGCCTCGATCTCTCGCCGGTACACGAGTGCCTGATCGAAGAATCCGTCCTTGGATGGAAAGAGTACGAACTCGAGGTGATGCGCGACACTAAAGACAACGTCATCATCATCTGCTCGATCGAAAACTTCGACCCCATGGGCGTCCACACTGGCGACTCCATCACCGTCGCTCCCGCGCAGACCCTCACTGACCGCGAGTACCAGATGATGCGCGACGCCTCGATCGCTGTGATCCGCGAGATCGGTGTCGAGACCGGTGGATCGAACATCCAGTTCGCCATAAACCCCGCCACCGGCCGCATGGTCGTGATCGAGATGAATCCGCGCGTCTCACGTTCCTCGGCACTAGCATCAAAAGCGACCGGCTTCCCGATTGCCAAGATCGCCGCGAAGCTAGCCGTCGGCTACACACTCGACGAAATTCCCAACGACATCACGCGCAAGACACCCGCAAGCTTTGAGCCGACGCTCGACTACGTAGTCGTCAAAATTCCAAAATGGCAGTTCGAAAAATTCCCCGGCGCCGACGAAAGCCTGGGCCCGCAGATGAAATCGGTCGGCGAAGTGATGGCCATCGGTCGGACGTTCAAAGAAGCGCTGCAGAAGGGAATTCGCGCGCTCGACACCGGCAAGCGCGTCGGCTCGGGAAAAATTGAACCCAAGATCCTCACCCAGCGCCTGGTTACGCCGCATCCGGAGCGCCTCGCTTATGTGCAGTACGCTATCCGCCAAGGCTATCCGATCAAGCAGATCGCGAAGATGACCTCGATCGACCCCTGGTTCCTCTACCAACTCAAAGAGATTAACGACATGCAACTGGAGCTGGAGAAGCACCCGATGGAGTCTGTTCCCACAGAAGTGGTGCGCGAAGCCAAGCGCATGGGCTTCTCCGACGGACGCCTCGCCGGCGTCTGGCGCCTCGACGGAAAAGGGGGCCAGGAGAAAGTCCGCCACTTCCGCAAGAAGCACAGGCTGAAGCCGGTTTACAAGCGCGTCGACACGTGTGCCGCCGAATTCGAGAGCTACACGCCCTACCTCTATTCGACCTACGAGGAAGAAGACGAGGCCGCGCCCACGGCAAAGAAAAAAGTCATCATCCTGGGCTCCGGTCCCAATCGCATAGGGCAGGGAATTGAGTTCGATTACTGCTGCTGCCACGCTTCCTACGCGCTGCGCGAAGACGGCTATGAGACCATCATGATCAACTGCAATCCCGAGACGGTCTCGACCGACTACGACACCAGCGACCGCCTCTACTTCGAACCGCTTACGCTCGAAGACGTTTTCGCCGTATGCGAGCACGAAGCATCTGGCGGCGCGCCGGTTGGCGTGATCGTGCAGTTTGGCGGACAGACTCCACTCAACCTCTCGCTGCCTTTGAAAGCCGCCGGCATCAAGGTAATCGGCACCTCGCCCGAATCCATCGATCTCGCCGAAGACCGCAAGCGTTTCGGCAAGCTGCTCGAGGAACTCGAAATCCCGCAAGCTCCCGGCGCGATGGTCACCTCACCCGAAGAAGCCGTCGAAGCCGCCAAGAAAATTGGCTTCCCGGTGCTGGTGCGTCCTTCCTATGTCTTAGGCGGACGCGCCATGGTGATCGCTTTCGACGAGGACACCATCATCCAGTACATGAAGCAGGCGGTCGAATACTCCCAGGATCGTCCCATCCTAATCGACAAGTTTCTGGAAGACGCGATCGAAGTCGACGTGGACGCCCTCTCCGACGGCGAAGACGTCGTCATCGGCGGCATCATGCAGCACATCGAAGAGGCCGGCATCCACTCCGGCGACTCTTCCTGCGTGCTCCCTGCGGTAGATATCCCCGAGCCGTTGCTCAACCGCATGCGCGACTACACGTTTAAGCTGGCGCGCGCCCTCAAAGTCGTCGGCCTGATGAACATTCAGTTCGCCATCCCGCGCGGGTTGTGTAGGGACGGGTCTTCGACCCGTCCAGGGGCGGAACCCCGCAGCCAGGCCGACAGCAACGGCAAGGTCTACGTCATCGAGGTGAACCCCCGAGCTTCCCGCACCGTGCCCTACGTTTCGAAAGCCACGGGTGTGCCTCTGGCCAAGATCGCCGCCCGCCTCATGACCGGCCGCAAACTCCGCGAGTTCCTGCCGGAGTTCGTTGAGCGCGGTGCCGACCTCGACACCGGCCGCTGCTTCTACGTAAAGTCGCCCGTGTTCCCCTGGTCGAAATTCCCCGGTGTCGACACTGTCCTCGGCCCCGAGATGAAGTCCACCGGCGAAGTCATGGGCGTAGCCGACAACTTCGGCGAAGCCTTCTACAAGGCGCAACTCTCCGCCGGACAAAAGCTGCCCACGCAGGGCACCGTCTTCATCAGCGTCAACGATCAGGACAAACCGCACGTGGCCGAGGTTGCCAAGCGCTTCTTCGAACTTGGATTCAAGCTTGTGGCCACTCACGGCACCGCTGACCTCATCGAGAGCGCCGGCCTGGCTGTGGACCGCGTCTACAAAGTGAAAGAAGGACGCCCGAACCCGGTGGACCTCATTAAAGCGGAGCGCATCCAGTTAATCGTCAACACGCCTCACGGCCCCGATCCCTACTTCGACGAAAAAGCTATCCGCCGCGCTGCCGTGACCGCACGCATCCCGACGATCACCACGCTGTCAGCAGCCCGCGCCGCCGCCGACGGCATCGCCGCCCTGCAGCGCGGAGAAGTAAGAGTGCAGGCGTTGCAGGCGCTGCACGCGGAGCGGGTGGCAAAGATATGACAATTTTTGACTCGGCGAGGCTGATAAGCTAGAGCCAGAAGCTAGTAGCCAGGAGCTGACTTGCGTGCTTCTTCACGGCATCTTCCCACCCATCACGACGCCGTTCTATCCCGACGGTCAGGTCTACCACAAGAAGCTCGAAGCCAACGTCGAGCGCTACTCGCGCACGCCCGCCGCAGGTATCGTCGTTCTCGGCTCGACCGGCGAAGCCATCCTGCTCTCGGACCAGGAGCGACGGGACGTTCTCAAAACTGCCCTGGCCGCTGCCGCCCCCAACAAAGTGATGATTGCCGGTACCGGAGTTGAATCGGCGATCGAGACCCTGCACCTTACCGAATACGCCGCCGAACTCGGCTACGACGCGGCCATGGTGCGCACGCCGCACTACTACAAGAAGCAGATGCTCCCGGCCAACATCCTGGCTTTCTATCGCACCGTAGCCGACCGCTCGCCGCTCCCGCTCGTGATTTACAACTTCCCGCAAGCCACCGGATACGACATCCCCGCCGAAATCGTCATCGAACTGGCCGGCCACCCGAACATCGTCGCCATCAAGGAATCGAGCGGGAACCTGGAAAAAGTAAAGAAGATGGTCGACGGCACGCGTCACGTAGAGCGTTCCGCAACGGTCACCGAAACTTTCGACGCCGTCACCCCGCGTATGCTGAAGGCCGCCGCAACCGACAGTTCGAATGGCGGCCAATTGGTTTCGGTCGAGACACTCGCCGGAGCTGCCAAGCCTTCATCCACCGCTGTAACTGTTGTCGGCAAGCTTAAGACCCGCCAGAAAGAGGTCGGCTTCCAAGTAATGGTCGGCGCAGCCCACCAGCTTGAGCCCTCCCTGGCGATGGGAGCTGTCGGCGCTATACTCGCGTTCGCCTGCCCCGCGCCCATGGCCTGCTACGAGATTTATGCCGCGCTGAAAGAAAGCGACACCGCTCTCGCCCGCGAGAAACAAGACCGCGTCAAGTTCGCCGCGCAGCGCATCGTCAGCGAGCTCGGCGTCCCCGGAGTCAAGTACGCCATGGATCTGAACGGCTATTATGGAGGCCCGTCCCGCCTGCCGTTTCTCCCGTTGACAGCCGACCTGAAGTCCGAAATCGAAACGCTGATGGCGGGCATCAAGAGCTAACGGTTTATTCGACGAGTGTGGCGTAAGACAACATCACACCCTCTTGTGATCCACCAAACTAGGCCGTATAATTAATTAGAACGAACGTTCGAACCCAATGCCCCGCGCCGCCACCAATCGCGCCCCCGGACGCCCCCGCCGGTCTGCCAGTCCCACCTCCGACGCTCGTTTCCACCGTCGTCTCGGCGAAGTCCTGGAGCACGCGACCGAAGTTTTCTGCGCAAAAGGATACGAAGGCGCCTCGATGCGCGATCTTTCTCGCGCCTCGGGTATGTCGTTAGCAGGCCTCTATCACTATTTCGGATCGAAGGAACGTCTGTTGTACCTGATTCAAAAACATACCTTCACCACGATCCTGGAAAAACTCAAAACGCGCCTCGAAGAAAGCGCCGAACCCGAGCAGCGCATTCGCATCTTCATTCTGAACCATCTGGAATATTTCCTGGTCAACCAGCAAGGCATGAAAGTTCTGTCGCACGAGGACGAGGCCCTGAAGAACGGCCTCGGTTCAGAGATCGCCGCCATCAAGCGCGAGTACTATCGCATCTGTCTCGGCCTGATGGACGCGCTCAAACGCGAGCGCGGCCTCGACTTCGACGCCCGCACCGCCGTCATGAGCCTGTTTGGCATGATGAACTGGATCTACACCTGGTACAACCCGCGCGTGGACGGCGGAGCCGAGCAACTGGCCCGCAAGATGGGAGACATTTTTCTCAGTGGCGTGATGAGCGGCCGTTCCGCTCGTTCGCCGCGGAACAGAAACGGAACGCGCGCCAAACCTTAACCTTGTCATCCCGAGCCGTCCGCAGGCGAAGCCGAGGACGAGCGAAGGATCTGAAGCTTCGCCGGCGCCACCAACATTGCCGGCCACATGAAATCATTAAGCGCGAAGGAGCGAACCATGGCCACCACAGTGCAGCCCGCCACCGGCGAAACCACCAAGCAACTCATCAACTACCGCACCGACGCTGGCGTCGCCGTGATCGAGATGAACGATCCGCCGGCCAACACCTACACCTACGAGATGAACCGTCAGCTCGACGAAGCCATCCTCAAAGCCCGCATGGACAACAGCGTCCACGTGATCGTCCTCACGGGCGTGGGCGACAAGTTCTTCTCCGCCGGCGCCAACATCAAAATGCTGGCGAGCGTCGACCCGACCTTCAAGTACTACTTCTGCCTGCACGCCAACGAAATGCTGCTGCGCCTCGAGCATACGCCCAAGCTGGTAATCGCCGCGATCAACGGACACTGCGTCGGCGGCGGTCTCGAAATCGCCATGGCCGCCGACCTCCGCATCGCCCGCAAAGACGCCGGCAAAATCGGTCTGCCCGAAGTGAATCTGGGCGTGCTCCCCGGCACCGGCGGCACGCAGCGCCTGTCACGCCTGGTAGGAAAGAGCAAGGCCATCGAACTGATGGTTAGCGGCAACACCTTCTCGTTTGAAGAAGCCAAAGAGTTCGGCATCATCAACGACATCTTCGAGCGCGACGGCTTCATGGAGAACATCATGGAGTACGCCCGCCAGTTCACGCCGCCGAACAAAGCCGCGAAGGCGGTGGGACGCATCAAACGCGCCGTGCAGACCGGCTGGGAGATCCCGATGGAATCCGCGCTGGCCGTCGAACGCGAGAACCAGCAGATCCTGTTCCAGAGCGAAGACGCCAAAGAAGGCCTGGCCGCGTACGTTGAAAAGCGTCCAGCAACTTTCACAGCAAAGTAACTCGTGTAGGGACGGGTCTCTGACCCGTCCGCCGAGCGCAGCTCGGCATGCCATCTGTGGTGAAAAGGGGTTTTCAGAATGCCAGGCAAAGTAGCCAAAATCGGCAGCTTCAGCGACTGGGTCGGTCTCTTCAACGACTGGCGCAAGGAAATCGGCGTCAATCAGGACGACGTCTCGTCCTTCCACTTCGACACCCTCTATGGCGCCGTCGAAACCGACGACATCCAGTTCGGCTCCTACAAAGGCCGCCGCAAATGGGAAAACCTGCGCCAGATCCCCACGCAACAAATGCGCGACGCCCTCATGAACATGATCGTCTATCAGGGTGACACCGAGTTCGCCTCGGTCGAGCAGCAGCGCAACCTGTTCGAAGCTGCGCCCTCCGACTGGGACCGCCGCGCACTCACCCGTGTCATGATCGAAGAGATGCGCCACGGCTGGCAGATGTGCGCTCTGCTGATCGACTTCTTCGGCTCCTCCGGCAAAGTCGAAGCGCAGAAGATGCTCGAACGGCGCGCTTTCGAAAACAAGCGCCTGCTCGGCACCTTCAACGTTGACATCGACAACTGGCTCGACTTCTTTACCTACACCGACTTCGTCGACCGCGACGGTAAATTCCAGTTGCAGATGCTGAAGTTTTCAGCCTTCGCGCCGCTCGGCCGCTCGACCTCGTACATGTTGCGCGAAGAAGCTTTCCACATGGGCACCGGCAACGACGGCCTGCGCCGGGTGGTCGAAGCCGGAGTCATCCCGCAGTGGCTGATGCAGAAATATCTCAACAAGTGGATTTCGAGCTCCTACGATCTGTTCGGCACGGATCACTCTTCGTCGGCGCACTGGGCTTACGTCTGGGGCATCAAGGGACGCTACGACGAGCCCCAGAACGAAGAAACCGCTGACCTCGACGATCTCAACGACTACAATCGTCATCTCTACCAGAAAGAAGTTTCAGGGCTGATTGAACGCTTGAATACGTTCTTGAAGCCGGGCGAGAAAAAGTTCTACACGCCCCACATCCAGTTCAACCGCAACATCGGACGCTGGGCAGGGAAGAAGTTTCACTGCGAAACCGGCGAGCCGCTGGACGATCGCGCCTACGAGCAGCACTACGCTGAATATCTGCCGGGCGCGAAAGACAAAGAGCTCTTGCTCGATATCCTTCGCAACGAGAAGAAGTGGATCAAAGAGAAAGAAGGCGCGCGCGACCCACTGGCAACAATAGGCGAGCCGCGCAAGTCAGCGATTAACATCTAGTGCGTGTGTAGGGACGGATCTCTGACCCGTCCGCGGAGCGCAGCTCCGCAGCTTTTAGCCGCGTCAGAACTCGCCGCATGAAAGCGAGTGACGAAGATGCCCACCGCCACCACAACCCGCCTGGCCGTTGAGATCAAGGCGCCGGTCGCCTGCATCACCCTGCACAACCCTCCGCTCAACGTCATCGACATCCCGATGATGCAGGAACTTGTGCAAGCTCTCACGGAACTCGAAGCTCGCTCCGACATCTCGATCATTCTTTTCGAAGGCCATTCCCGAGCCTTCTCCGCCGGCGTGGACATCAAGGCCCACGTTCCCGAGCAAGTCCGCGAGATGCTCCCCAGCTTCCACGCGGTGATCCGCGCCATCGTCGCCTCGCGCAAGATCACGATCGCCGCGGTCCAGGGCGCCTGCCTCGGCGGAGGCGCCGAACTCGCCGCCGTCTGCGACATGGTCTATACCGCCCGCGACGCCACCTGGGGTTTCCCGGAAATCAAGCTAGGATGCTATCCGCCGGTCGCAGCTGTAGCGCTGCCCGCGCTGGTCGGCCAGAAGCGCGCCACCGACCTGATCCTGACCGGACGCCAGATCTCCGGCGACGAAGCCGTGGCCATCGGGCTGGCCAACCGTTCCGCCCGCGCCGAAGAACTAGACGCTGTCGTGCAGGAAACGCTGGCCCAGCTCCAACAAATGAGCCCCGCCGCCCTCGCCCATGCCAAGAAGGCGATCTACACCTGGGACGCGATTCACTTTGACAAAGGACTGGCCCGGGCTGAGAGAATCTATCTGGAAGAACTCATCACCACCGAGGACGCCCGCGAAGGTATCGCCGCCTTCCTCGAGAAACGGTCGCCCAAATGGACAGGCCGATAGAAGCCGACAGGGAAGAGACGGCCGCTCGACCGGCGAGCGAGCGGTCCCATAAGTCTGGCCACCTCATGTGCCGCTCCACGCCCTGGGGCATCATGGGATTCCTGGCCTGCGCCTACTTTGCCTGGATCTCGTTCAGCCACGTCCTGCGCAATGAATACGACTGGCCGCACGACGCCTGGACCGCCGCGACCTATATCGTCTGGGTCTTGGTACTGGTCGGATTGATGCTCGACACGCGCTGCTTGCGCGAGCAACTGTTCTTCGGAGTGCTGGTTCTGAACTTCCTCATCGGCTTCGGCCTGACGCTGTGGAGAACGATCCCGCCCGGCCAGGTACGTAATGCGCGGATCGGCACAGGAGCGCTGTGGGCGTTGGCGGCGTTGATCAGCCTGACCACCATGGGACGCTCTGGCAAGACGGCACAACCATGACCGCAGAATCAAGTCTCGAATTAGAAATCAGTTCCAGCCAGGTCAAATCGCTGCAGAAGCGCGGCGAAACGTTCACCCTGCTCGATGTCCGCGAACCATGGGAATACGAGGCGGTTCGTCTAGAGGGTAGCAAGCACATCCCGATGGGCGACATCCCAAGCCGGGCGCACCAGGAACTCGACCCCGACGACCACATCATCGTCCTGTGTCATCACGGAGTGCGTTCGCTGAGCGTAGCCAACTGGCTGCGCCAGCAGGGATTCGAGAAAGCGCAGTCCATGCGCGGCGGCATCGACGGCTGGGCGCGCACGGTGGATCCGAAGGTGCCGATTTATTGAGCTGTCAGCCGTCAGCCCTCAGACAAACCGGGGTTAGCTGATGGCTGATAGCTGATGGCTGATGGCTTGCAATGAAGAAAGAACTAGCAGAACTCCGCATCAACGGCCTGACTCACGAGCTGGCCATCGAGCCCAATGCGCTCCTGCTTGACGTGTTGCGCCGCGACCTGAACCTCACCGGCTCCAAGCGCGGCTGCGACGATTCGTCCTGCGGCTCCTGCACGGTGCTGGTCGACGGCATGCCCATGCTCTCCTGCACGATGCTCGCCGCCAGTTGCGAAGGTCAGGAGATCACCACCGTCGAAGGAGTAGGCGAGCACGGCAGCCTGGCCGCCATCCAGAAGGCCTACGGCGACTGGGGCGGCGCCCAGTGCGGATTCTGCACTCCCGGCTTCATCATGACGGTAAAGCATCTGCTCTCGGTGAACGAGAACCCGACCGAAGACGAAATCCGTGCCGCGCTGAGCGGCAATCTCTGCCGCTGTACCGGCTACACCCAGATGTACCAGGCGATCAAGTCCGCGATCGATGCGGAAAAAAAGGGAATGGCAATGTCGAAATGACTACGACAACGCTCACCTCCATAAGAGAATTGTCATCCTGAGCGAAGCGAAGGATCTGCTGTCCCTTTGACCCGTGACCTATCACCTGTGACCTTGACTGAGAACTGACATGCCGAACGACGATCGACCAGCGACCAACGACTTCTCCATCATCGGTAAACCGATCGCGATGATCGACGCCGCCGGCAAGACCACCGGTGCCGGCAAGTACACCGACGACCTCTCCCTGCCCGGCATGCTCTACGGCAAGATCCTGCACTCACCGCATCCGCACGCCCGCATCAAGCGCATCGACACGAGCCGAGCGGCCAAGCTCGAAGGCGTCGTCGCGGTCGTCACCGGCAAAGACGCTCCCAATCCCTTTGGCATCCTCCCCGTCGGACACGACGAGCACGCCCTTGCCCTTGACAAGGTCCGTTACGTCGGCGACAACGGGGCCTGTGTGGCCGCCGTCACCGAAGCGATCGCCGAGAAGGCCCTCGAACTGATTGACGTTGACTACGAACTCCTGCCCGCCTACTTCGATCCCGAAGAATCGATGAAGGTCGAGCGCGACCTCATCCACGACAACAAGCCAAACAACCTGGAAAAAGACTACCACCACGTTTTCGGCGACCCCGACCAGGCCTTCGCGGAAGCCGACTACGTCGCCGAAGGCCGATTCCTCGCCAACGAGGTCACGCACGCCGCCATGGAACCGCACTCTACGCTGGCGTCGTTTGAACTCGATCCCCACACCGGCAATTTGGGCCGTTTGACTGTCTGGTCTTCGACGCAGGTCCCGTACTACTTACAACACAAGCTCTCGTTGGTTCTCGAGATGCCGATGTCGCAGATCCGCGTGATCAAACCGCTGGTAGGCGGCGGCTTCGGCGGCAAAAGTGAAGTGATTCCTGTGGAAATTATTGCCGGCATCGCCGCCCGCGCCGCCCGCAAGCCAGTCAAGATCACCTACACCCGCGAGGAAGTCTTCTGGGCGCACCGCGGACGCCCGCGCACCATCATCGACCTCAAGACCGGCGTGAAGAACGACGGCCGCATCACCGCCGTCAAAGCCCGCGTCGTGCAGGACGGCGGTGCCTACTGCTCCTACGGCGTAGTCACGATCCTCTATTCCGGCGCCCTACTCGGCGCGCTTTACGACATCCCAAACATTCAATACGACGGCTACCGCGTCCTCACCAACAAACCCGCCTGCGGAGCCATGCGTGGACACGGCACCGTCAACGTCCGCTTCGCCTTCGAATCGCAGCTCGACGAGATCGCCGCCAAACTCAACATCGACACCGCCGAAATCCGCCGCCGCAACCTGCTCCAGCCGCCCTGCGTCACCATCAATGGCTTGCGAGTTCTAAGCTACGGCCTGCCCGAGTGCATAGACCAGATCGTCACCCGATCAAAATGGAACGAGCGTAAAGGCAAGCTGCCCAAGGGACGCGGTCTGGGCATCGCGTGCAGCCACTATGTCAGCGGCGCGGCCAACTCGATTATCCGTTCCGACATGCCGCACTCGACCGTCAACATCAAGATCGACCGTGACGGCGGAGTAGTCATCTACACCGGCGCCTCCGACATCGGCCAGGGCTCCGACACCATGGTCGCGCAAATCGCCGCCGAGACTCTGGGCTGTGCCCTCAACCGCGTGAAAGTAATCGCCGCTGACACCGACCTGACTCCGATCGACATCGGCTCCTACTCCAGCCGCGTAACGTTTATGAACGGCAACGCCACGCTCCGTGCCGCCGAACAAGTGAAAAAGCAAATAGCCGCAGCTGCCGCAAGCAAAATGAACTGCGCTCCAGAAGACGTAGTTTTCCGAAACGACCAGGTAACGTGTAGGGACGGGTCTCTGACCCGTCCAGGCCGGGCGCAGCCCGCCAGCTCTGCGGGCAGCGGCCCCACCGTCTCCGGCCGGGTCGAGGGCCAAATCCTCCGAGGCTCGCTGCAACAGAAACGCAAAGACGAAGGCCCCAAAGACGCGATGACCTTCGAGGAAGCAGTCGTAGCCGCCATCGACTTCCACGGCGCCCTAACCGGCACGGGCTCCTATGCGCCGTCTGCCGAAGCTCGCGGCGGCAAATACAAAGGCGCCGGCGTGGGTCCCTCGCCCGCCTACTCCTACTCCGCACAAGTCGCCGAAGTTACCGTGGACGAAGACACCGGCGAAGTCACCGTCCACAAAGTCTGGGCCGCGCACGACTGCGGACGCGCTCTCAACCCCGTCTCCGTCGAAGGCCAGATCATCGGATCCGTCTGGATGGGTATGGGCCAGGCGCTGACTGAGGAAATGGTTTGGAAAGACGGTCTGCTCATGAACCCCGGCCTGCTCGAATACCGCAGTCCGTCCTCGGTCGAGTCGCCGGAAGTCGAGCCGATCATCGTCGAGAGCATCGACCCCGAAGGCCCCTTCGGCGCCAAAGAGTGCAGCGAAGGTTCGCTGGCTGCGACCATTCCCGCGATCGCCAACGCCATCTACGACGCCGTCGGTATTCGCCTGCGCGAAGCCCCTTTCACGCCCGAGCGCGTGTTGGCCGCGCTGCGCGCGAAGAAAAACGCCAAGCCGCTCAACCTGACCGAGGGTGTAGACCCGACCGCCCCGACGAAGTTCCGCGAACACGGCGGCGCTTTGTGGTTCAAAGGCAAAGGCCCGGAGCGGCACGTCGAGGATCCGTCCAGAAAGGCTGACAACCTGTGACGCACGACGAATTCGACAAACTTCTAGCAAACGCCACGCCGCATGTTCCCAAGGAGTTACCAGATGTCTCCCTGATCCGGTTGCTGGCCAACCCCGAGCTCTACAACGGAAAATTCGTTCGCGTGAACGGCTTTCTGGTACTCGAATTCGAAGGCACAGCTCTCTATCTTCATCGCGAGGACTGCGAACAAATATTGATGAGAAATGCCGTGTGGCTGGACGTTCCGTCGGAGGTTTGGGAAAGAAAATACGAGCTCACCGAACGTTACGTTGTAATAGAGGGAGTGTTTCGGGCCGATTGTCGCGGCCACATGGACGCATTTGGCGGCGCGATCAACCCAGTACAAGATATCCGGCCTACGCATTCTCGAGAGGAGATCTCCAGGTTCCTGGAGCGCGAGCGTAACAAGAAATGAGTCTGCCCGACTTCCAACTCCTTCGCCCGCGCACCCTCACCGACGCCGTCGGCCAGCTTGCCAAGCACGCGGGCAACATCCGCATCATCGCCGGCGGCACCGACCTCCTGCCTTCGATGCGCCAGAAACTTTTTGACTCGCAATACCTGCTCGACATCCGCCACATGGTCGAAGGGAAGGGCATCCGTCCACAATCTGACGGCGGCGTCGAGATTGGTGCACTCACGCTTCTCACCGACATTGAACATTCTGATTTCCTCCGGCAGCACTATCCCGTGCTTTCCGAAGCGGCCAAAACCGTAGCCTCTCCCATTCTCCGCAACATGGGCACAATCGGCGGCAATATCTGTCTCGACACCCGCTGCCTCTGGTACAACCAGTCCTTGGCCTGGCGAAAATCCTGCGGCTTCTGCATCAAGAAGGACGGCGACCTCTGCCACGTCGCTCCCAGCAGCGCCAAATGCTGGGCCGCCTTTTCGGGCGATACGCCGGCCGCTCTGCTGTGCTTGAACGCAGAGCTCGAAATCGTCAGTGCCTCCGAAATGCGCCGCGTGAAGCTTTCCGCCTTCTATACCGGCGACGGCATGGACTGCCGCCGGCTCCAGCCGAACGAACTGGTCACGCGAGTAATTCTGCCCGCTTCGTCCGCGGGATACCGAGGCGCCTACCGCAAGCTGCGCATTCGTGGCTCGATAGACTACCCGCTCGCCGGCGTCGCCGTCGTCATCAAGCGCTCCAACAGCCACATCGAAGATGCCCGCATCGGCATCACTGCAGTCAACCCCGCGCCCCTGCTCGTGAAAGGCGTCACCGCACTTCTAAAAGGGAAGAGCCTGACCGAAGAACTCGCCGAGGCGGCCGGTGATCTCGCCGCCAAAACTGCCAAGCCATTGACAACCTCGGCGCTCACCCCTGAGTATCGTCGCGAGATGATCCGCGTATTTACAAAACGGGCGGTCTTGGAGGTTGCTAGTAGCTAGAAGCCAGTAGCTAACAGCCTTGGAATCCGACAGCATGCGAATCGCCTCTGAGAACTGAGAACCGGGAACTGAGAACTGCCTTTGATCACCGACTGCCACGTCCACATCCAGCCCATCGAAATGTTCAAGCCGCACGCGCTTGCACTGATGAAGAAGAAGCGCGCCAATTTCGACCAGATCGCCGAATACTGTCGCTCGCCCAAAGCGTTCCTCGGTTATCTCGACCGTTGCGGGGTGGATCGCGCCGTCCTCATCAACTACGTAGCTCCAGAAGTCATCGGCTTCACCCCCGAAGTCAACCAGTTCGTCGCCGACTACGTCAAAGAAAACCCGAAGCGCCTGATCTCCTGCGGCAGCCTCCATCCGAAGCACACTTCGAACATCATGGCCGACGTGGAGCAGGTCCTCCGTCTGGGCCTCCGCATGATCAAGATCCACCCTCCCCACCAGCTACTGTTCCCCAACGACTACCTGCAAGGTGTGAAGGAGCTGGAAATTATCTACCGCGCCGCCGAGGCCAACGGCATCCCGGTCATGTTCCACACCGGGACATCCATCTTCCCCGGCGCCCGCAACAAGTACGGCGATCCCATGTACGTGGACGACGTCGCCGTTGATTTTCCCAACCTGAAGATCCTGCTCGCGCACGGCGGACGTCCCCTCTGGATGCACACCGCCTTCTTCCTCATCCGCCGGCACCCCAACGTTTATCTTGACATCAGCAGCATACCGCCGAAAACGCTGCTCAAGTATTTTCCGCGCCTCGACGAGATCGCCCACAAGACTCTGTTCGGCACCGACTGGCCCGGCCCCGGCGTCCCCGACATCAAGCAGAATCTCGATGACTTCCGGGCCCTCCCCATGCGCGCAGAGATGCGCCAGCAGATTCTCAGTGGAACTGCGCTAACGCTCTGGCCCGCATAGACAAAAACACAAATGGCACAGTGACGCTCAGATGATTCCCTCTGTGCTCCACTGTGCCCTCTGTGGTTAACGCTTTTACTTGTTTGCAGTCTTCGTGCCCGTCAGTTCATCCGCCAGCGCACCTGCGTCATAGATCTTGCGCAGCGCTTCGACGATTCCCCGCGAGTCCACGTGCACAGACCGCCCCCGGCGATCGTCGAAGAAGAAGTTCCACACCAACGACTGGATGTTGCCGTCAAAGATGATCCCCACCACTTCACCGGATTTGTTCACCGTCGGACTGCCCGAGTTGCCGCCAATGATGTCCGCCGTCGAAACGTAATTCAGCGGCGTCCCCAGGTTGAGCTTCGTCTTCATTTTCATCCAGCTCTCCGCCAGGTTGTACGGAGCTTTGTTGCCGTGCTCATCGGCATGCTGATACGCCCCGCCCATGGTCGTGAAGTAAGGAATCTTCTTTCCGCTCTCCTCATATCCCTTCACCGCGCCATAACTCAGACGCAGCGTGAAAGTCGCGTCCGGAGGCTGGTTGAACCCGCTTTGCGCGAACCGCGCCTTGGCGATCGTCGCGCCGTCACGCCGTTCCACCGCATCTACTTCATCGTCATAGCGCTTGCGCACGGCCCGCGCCGCCGGATCCACATTCCGCATTAGCACGATCAGCGGATCCGTGCTGGCCTCGACCGCAGCCTTGCCGCCTTCATAAAGCTGTTTGCGGACCGCTACATCATCCAGCTTCGTCCCTGCGATCAAGCCCTTGGCCGCCTCTTCGGGAGACTTCCCGTTCAGCGATGCCTTCACCGCCGCATGGTCGGCGCCCAGCACTTCCTGCATCTGCGCCAGCGAATCTGCCAGCGTTACAGTCTCGAAGTTCTTGTAGACGGGCGCAGTGCTGAACAGCTCTTGCTCCAGCGAGGGCAGCGCTGAGTCGCGATATTCCCGCAGGCGTTCGCCGTTCGGTTTGGACTTCTCCTCCGCGGCGCGCACCATCACCCGCGCGTACTGCGCCAGGTCCGAGTAGTATCCCCGCATGGCCTCCACGAAGACATACGGGTTATAGATCTCCCGCTCGACCCGCATGGCGTTGGCGATCTCTTCCCACGGGTTCGGTCCGTTTGGATGTTTCTCCATGTACTCCTTCTCTTGTTCGCGCTCCGCCAGATCGGTTCGCGACATCAGGGTCTGGTCAAGCAAGCCTTCCAACTCCCCGTTGATCGCCTTCTGCGAATTTTGCAACCCGAAGATATCCTCTTGCGCAATGCGGGCGTTCTCGGCCGACTCGGCGCTGAACTTTTCGAGCAGCGCGATCCGCCGCTTGTACCTTGCCAGCCGTACCGGGTAATTCACATCTTTCAGGAACTGCAGCTGCGCTACAGTCCTCAACCGGTCCGTGCCTCCCGGATGCCCGGACACAAAAATCAGGTCCCCATCCTTCACGCCCACCTTCGACCACTTCAGGTAATGATCAAGATGCACCGGCCTGTCGTTCTCATAGATTCGGAAGAACGTAATATCGAGGTCATACCGCGGATAGGTGAAGTTGTCCGGATCGCCCCCAAAAAACGCCGCGTCAAACTCCGGCGCGAACACCAGCCGCACGTCGGTGTACTTCTTGTACTTGTAGAGGTCATAAACCTCGCCCGAGTAGAGAGTGACCACATCGCAGCGCAGCCCGGCTGCAGTCGCGCAATCCTTCTCGATCGCGCTCATGGCTGCTCGCTGCGCCTGCCCCGCCTCCGCCGCTGACATGCCCGGTTTCACGCCCGCATTCACCTTCGCGGTGACATTTTCAATCCCCGTCAGCACATTCAACTCGAGATCCGGACATTTGCCTTCTTCCGCCTGGCTCCTGGCGTAGAAGCCGGTTTTCATGTAGTCGGTTCCGGCCTTGCTCAGCTTCTGGATGCAATCCGCCCCCACGTGATGATTCGTAAAAGTCAGCCCGTTCGCCGACACGAACGACCCCGACCCTCCGTTGTTGAATCGCACCGACGACAGCCGTACGTGGTCCAACCACTCTTGGGTCGGAAGGAACCCGTACCGGGCCTTCACCTTCTCCTTAGGAAACGCGTTGTACAGCCACATGCCCTCGTCAGCCAGCGCGAGCGGCGACGCCAGGGCGAGAATCAAGGCAAAAACCAGCCATCTTGTCTTCATAAATGTCTCCACTATTCCTAGGGATTTTTGCGAGAAACCACACGCTCTGTAGCAGCAGGGATCAAACTCTTCAATATACGCCCGCCCCGCACTAATGGCTAGGTTGCGGCTTGGAAACTTCCGCTGCTTTGGCGTATAAAAGAGAGTTGCGCCACCGCAGTTTTTCTCGAACGAGCAACCGGAATTCATAAGGCCACGCAAGCGAGGAGCCATGTCGAGCGTCACCACCACGCATGCCCCCAAAGGATTGGAAGGGGTAGTCGCGACCACTTCCAGCATCTGCTACATCGACGGCGACCAGGGCGTACTCGCCTATCGCGGCTACGACATCCACGACCTCGCCGACCACTCCACCTTTGAGGAAGTTTGCTACCTGCTCTGGTTCGGACGCCTGCCCAATGCCGACGAACTCAAGGCCCTCAAGCAGCGCATGGCGGAAGAGCGCAAGCTGGACGCATCCATCATCTATCGCCTGCAGCTCGCCCCCAAGCACGCCCTGCCCATGGACGTGCTGCGCACCATCGTGTCCGCGCTTTCGTTCTACGATCCCGAATACAACAAGAACGATCACGATGCCAACGTCAACAAATCCATCCGTCTTACGTCACAAATCGCCATGATTGTGGCCGACTACGATCGTATTCGAAAAGGGAAGCCCGTCGTCGAGCCTGATCGCAGCCTCTCCCACGCCGCGAACTTCCTGCTGATGCTCAACGGCACGGCGCCGTCAGAGACAGCCGAGCGCGCACTCGACATCGCGCTTATCCTGCACGCCGACCACGAGCTGAACGCCTCGACCTTCGCGGCTCGCGTCACCGCCGCCACGCTTTCTGATATGCACTCCGCCATCACCTCCGCCATCGGCGCACTGAAGGGGCCTCTCCACGGCGGGGCAAATGAAGCGGTCTTCAAGATCTTGAAAGAAATCGACGCCAACGGTGCCGATCCCGTCGAGTACATCCGGGGCTTGCTGGCGCAAAAAAAGAAAATTCCCGGCTTCGGCCACCGCGTCTACCACACCGAAGATCCCCGCGCCACTCACCTGCGCGCCATGTCGCGCGACCTCGGCCGCGCCAGCGGCGATCCCAAGTGGTACGACGCCTCGCACAAGATCGAGGAGTTCGTGAAGGCCGACAAGAAGCTCAACGCCAACGTGGACTTCTACTCCGCTTCCACCTACCACACGCTCGGTATCGATGTAGACCTGTTTACGCCGATCTTCGCCGTCTCGCGCGTCAGCGGCTGGACCGCCCACGTCATCGAGCAGCTCGACGACAACCGCTTAATCCGCCCCCGCGCCGACTACATCGGTCCCGTCTATCCGCAAAAGTATGTGGGGATTGACAACCGTTAACACAAGGTCTTGGCTATCAGGTCTCAGGGACCTGCAAGGCTCTGAGTTAGCATTATGAATGCGCAATTAATGCGCGCCCGCATCGCCGCTCAGTTCAAGAGTGCAATTCTCATTTCCTGAGACCTGGGACCCTTCTCCAAAAGGCCATTGCACTCCCGTCATTTGCGTCCATTTGTCACCCGACCTAAGGTCATTCACAAGGCAGTTCTCGTGTCGTGGGGCACGATTGCATTCCCAACCTCCTCCCGGCCATCACGCCGCTGCCAAGTTAGACCGATTTGAGCGTCCGCAGGCTTTGGCAGTTGTGTTGCAGAGCGCCTGCGAGGTGAGGAATGATGAAGTCGCGTGCTGGCAACCTGGCGATAATAGCGGCCCTGTTATCTGCACCCTTATGCGCCGCGCAATCCAGCAACTATCGCGTCATCGCGGTTCAGGATGGCGGTACGATCAGAGGCTCGGTGAAGTGGCAGGGGCCACTGCCCCGTCTTGTCCCCTCGCAAATCAACAAAGACCCGCAGATCTGCGATCCCGAGGGCCAGAAGCGTCGCGACCTGGAGCGCCTCATTGTCGGCGGCAACAGCGGCGTGGCCAACACTGTGGTCTTTCTCAAGGACATCACCAAGGGCAAGGCGATGGACCTGCCCGAACCACGGCGGTTCCTGAACCAGAAGAGTTGTCGCTACGAGCCCCACATTCTATTGGTCCCACTTCAGGGCAATCTGCAGATCAAGAGCAGTGACCCCACCCTGCACACCGTGCACATGTCGGGCGCCGCCGATTACAACCTGCCGTTTCCTTTCAAAGATCTGGTGGTCCAGCGCACCATGAACCGCGAGGGACTCGTGGACCTGCGCTGCAATGCCGGCCATGTTTGGATGAACGCTGAGATGATGGTCGCACCCCACCCCTATTTCGCCGTCACCGACCAGGACGGCACCTTCGAGATCACGCAGATCCCTCCGGGCGACTATGAAATCGTCGCCTGGCATGAAGGGTGGAGGGTAGTCGGCGAAAGCGAGCTCTACGACGTCATCTCTCAGGTGCGCGTGAAGCGCCCCGTTTTTTCTGCTCCCGTGACCTGGAGCAAGCACGTCACGGTTCCCGCCCACGACACCGCCGAAGTCCACTTCATTCTCGGCGGGCGTACCCCGCAAATGCCGATGGGACACTGAGACCTGACCGCTGCCTCCCGCATCAGTACAATAGAGATGCATGGCAATGCACCGCGTCTACCTCGACAACAACGCGACCACCCCCGTGCTCCCCGAGGTCCTGGAGGCCATCCGCCCCTACTTCGGCGAGCACTTCGGCAACGCGTCCTCCATCCACCATCATGGACAGGAGACGCGCGCCGCGGTCGAGCGTGCCCGGGAATCGGTTGCCGACTTGCTAGGGTGCCGGGCGTCGGAAATTGTGTTCACCAGCGGTGGCACCGAAGGCGACAACCTCGCCATCTTCGGACTCGCCAAGCCAGGCGATCACGTCATCACTTCGACCATCGAGCATCACGCCGTGATGAACGCCTGCAAGCATCTCGAAGAAAAGGGCTGCGCGGTCACCAGCATTCCGGTAGACGGCCGCGGCCGTATCGATCCCGATGACGTAAAGCGGGCCCTGCGGCCCAAGACGAAGCTCATCACCATCATGACGGCCAACAACGAAACCGGCGTCGTGCAGCCCGTCGAAGAGATCGGAAAGGTCGCCGCCGAAGCCGACGTGTACTTCCACACCGATGCCGTGCAGGCCGCCGGCAAAATTCCGATTGACGTGAACAAAATCGGCTGCGACCTCCTCACCATTTCCGGCCACAAGATTCACGCGCCGCAAGGCATCGGCGCGTTGTACGTCCGCAAGGGAACGTTGCTGGAAGCGATGCTCTACGGCGGAAGCCACGAACGCTCGCGCCGCGCCGGAACCGAAAATGTCCCGGGAATAATCGGCCTTGGCAAAGCGGCAGAAATCGCGCTCGCCGCGTTCGAACGCGGCGACGACAAGAGAATGGCGGCCCAGCGCGATCAACTCGAAAGGGAACTGCGCCAGATCGAAGCGACCGGCACAAACGGAGAGACCGCGCCCCGCGTCCCCAACACCGTCAACATTTATTTCGACTACATCGAGGGCGAGGCGCTCGTAATCGCGCTCGACCTGAAGGGCTTGGCAGTCTCGACCGGCGCTGCCTGTTCTTCCGGTGCCATCGAGCCCTCGCACGTGCTGACCGCCATGGGCCTGCGTCCCGACCGTGCCCGCGCCAGCATCCGCTTCAGCCTGGGCAAGCAGAACACCGCAGACGATGTGGATTTTGCGCTTGATCTCGTTCCCGGCACTGTTTCCCGCCTGCGGGAACTGTCACCGGTTTATCACAAAGCAGCAGTTAACCCTTAGATCATGCTCTCGTTGCGGATAGACAAGTGGCTGTGGGCCGCCAGATTCTTCAAGACGCGGGCCCTGGCCGCGCGGGCCTGCGGTCTCGGACGGATCCAATGCAGCGGGCAGCCCGCCAAGGCTGCGCGCGCGGTCCGCATCGGAGACATGCTGCAAGTGACCAACGACGGCGGCGACTTTCAGGTGCAAATCCTGCTTCTCAGCGAAGCCCGCGGCCCGGCTTCGGTTGCGCAAACCCTCTACCGCGAGACCGATGCGAGCCGCGAGCAGCGTCTGAAAGTGGCAGCCGAACGGAAGGCGATGAAACAGTTCGAACAGTTACCCGCCGGCAGACCCTCCAAACGCGATCGCCGCAGGATCATTCAGTTTCGCGGCGGGGGCTGATCGCGGGGTGTCCCGTCTTCATCGCGAGGGGTGCCCCATCCTTTTTTCGCGTTCTTCGCGAAAAAGGGTGGGGCCTTTTCACCCTGCGACTTCGCCGACCCTGCGCTAGGGTTTAGTCTGACCCAGCCGACGAAGACAGGAGACACGATCCCTATGTTTACCCCGCGGCCGATCGGATTCGTAAGCAGTCCCTACAAGAACGGCAGCGAGATTCCCAAGGGCCTCGGCGCCAGGCACGAAGCAGATGGTGTGCTCAAGATTCTGCCCGAGTTTGCGCCGGGGCTCACCGACATCGAGGGCTTCTCGCATCTCTTCGTCCTCTGGGAGTTTGATCGGTCGCAGGGTTTTGAATTACTCGGCCCGCCGCCCTCGGACAATCGGCCGCACGGCGTGTTTGCCACCCGCTCGCCCTATCGTCCGAATCCGATTGGTCTGACCGTCGTTGAGCTGCTTCGCCGCGAGGGCACCGATCTGCATGTACGCGGCGTGGATATGCTGGACGGCACGCCGATTCTCGATATCAAACCCTATCTGTCGAGCGTCCCGTCCGAAAAACTGCGCCGTGGATGGCTGGCCGAGGCCGAGGGGCGGCGGAAGTAAGGCTTTAGTGTCCCAGCTTAAACGCGGCCGCGAGAATAGACTTCGCCCATTCCGGAACGCGCGTCAGTTCGCACGTTTCCCGTACCCTGCCCCGGACCATGCGGAGAATGAGTCGCGGTTCAGGCGCCGTTCCGGTCCGCGGATCGGCTTCCTCGCTGTTGTCATAAACCAGAAGCTCCGTCAAACGCGGAAGAAGCCGGATCAGGTTCAGTCGGCTCTGGATATATCGTTCACGAATTCTCTCCTCTGGAATATCGTGTCCGCCGTGCGCTACCCGGGAGCGTACCCGCGCGATGTGGCGCTCGACGCCCTCCAGACCCACGTACCAAATCCTGACTGCAATCCCTTCCGAGAGCGCTCTGTCGAGAAGATTGGCAATGGTCTTTCCCCCGAGCGTAGTCTCGAAGGCAAAATCGAGCTTTTCGGCGATGGCGCGTTCCAGGAGCCGCTTGCCTTCATGCCAGGCTGCGCTGTTGGCTTCCGCCTGCGATAGGCCAGGGTTGGCAGAAGAAAGATTAGCCGACAAGATGCGCTGTGCGGCGTGGTCGGGGTTAAAGTACTCCACCCCTTGTTGCAACAGCATTGCCCCCATGAGGCTGCTCTTGCCGGCGCCATTGGTTCCCGCCAGCACATAGATGCAGGCGACCCGGGAAGCCTTAGCCACGTTTGCGCGCGGCCGTGACCGCGGCTTTCCCCAGCTGTTTGGACGAAGCGTGGAAAGCCGTCTTCATCGCCCTCCGGGCTTTCGGGCCCTGCATGCGCATGAGAAGGGAATCGAATTCAGCGCTCAAACTATTAATCCTGGATTCGGAAGCGCTGGACAGAGCGGTGTATTCATCCATGGAAATCAGGACGGCTCTGGGTGCGTCATGCTTGGTGATCACGACGACGCCACCCTGCATGGCCTTTTCCAGCAGCTGCCCAAATGTATTCTTGGCCTCAGTGGCGGTAACCGAAGCGCGGGGTTTGTCAGCGGTGGGCATAGGCACTCTAACAGCCATTTTAGCTATTTCAGCTGTAATGGTCAATACACGGCCTGAAAGATTTTCTACCAGCCGCAAAAATCGCCACCCAAGCAAAGCTTGGACCGGGGCACCCTCGGGAGGTAGAACGGACGGTAGACCGGGCCGCCTGCCCACGCTCACCTTAGCTTGGTCCCCCGAAAAACCAGTCTTTCACTAGTATCAGGTTTCAAAAAACGAAACCTGGGGCGCCCGGCGGCGTTCCGGGACATTGTGTTTCGATTACCCACGTTCCCTTTTCTCGGTCGCCGCATGGAGAAGTATGGTCTGTCCGACCGCCAGTCGACCGATGCGAGTGACCGCGCCGTAGATTCCCGCGGTGTTCTGGTGCGCACGAACGACTGCCTTCAGCACTTCTGGCGCAGGACTTGCCGAATCGGGATCAAAGTTCACCATCGAGCAGCGAATGTCGCGCATGGTGACGGCGAGGGCGGGGGCGTCGTCCCCCTCGCCGAATGAGAGCACACCGCCC
Source organism: Terriglobales bacterium (assembly GCA_049273945.1). GTDB lineage: Bacteria > Acidobacteriota > Terriglobia > Terriglobales > Acidobacteriaceae > Acidiflorens. Next base: position 97,494 of record JBASRS010000078.1, read on the forward strand.
ACCCACTCGTCCTCCTGGAAGGGAACCGATCGCAGGGAACGAACCACAACATTCGGGCGAAATCGTCGCACGTCCAGGCTCCGCCCTGCGAGTCGTCCGATCTCGCGCACCGTATCGAGGGCGATCACCGAGATGCTCGCTTCATCGAAGATGCCATGCCTCAACTGCATCATCTCCACGGGAGCCCGGTACCGACGTCCGACCTCCGCGGCCAAGTCCTCCCCAAAGACAGGCATCGCTTGGCCATCCGGCGTGCGAACATGCGTGGGAAGGTGAAGGTCTCCCTGAGCGCCGTCTTCACGGCGTTGCGGAGCAAACAGGAGCAGGTCGGGAAGCTTGCTTGCTGTCAGCCATGGCATCCCGCTGCGGTTATCCATCCGCCGGAATGCCAGGCGTCTGTCACCCTCGAGGCCGTACCAGCCCAGGTTGGCTTCCTCGAGTCGTTCGCCGCCCATGGACTTCACGGGATACCGGAAGATCGCCTCCACATGTCCGATTTCTATGAGCATGCTCGATCCGAGTCCGCCCAATGTATAGGGTTGTTTCCGTAGGCGCAGCGACGCGGATGTGTGGGCATGTTCGGAGCTGGTGCGCCTACGGAAACAGCCGGTTGGACTAAACCGCGGATTTCGCCGCGTATGGGGATTGTACGCCTGGGGCCTGGGCACCCGCATACCTGGGCCACCCGCCGGCCCTGGTGCTGCTGGTGCGCCGGTATCCGGATACGCTGGCACGGCTGGATGAAGTCGCGGCGCGGTAGACGTTACTTACGGCGGATTTTCGGTCCGTTGACAGGTCGAAGGTGCGCTCTTACACTGCGTTTATGGAAGTCCATCTCACGCCGGAGCAGCAGCAACGGCTCGCAGAATTGGCCGCCCAGCGAGGCCGGGATGCGGATACGCTTGCACAGGAGGCGATCAGCCGCTACCTGGCAGAAGAAGCCCGCTTTGTTGAAGCCGTGAAGCTCGGCGAAGCAGCCCTCGAACGCGGCGAGTATCTCACGCACGAGCAGGTCGGAGAAAGGCTCGACCGCCTGTTCCGCTCCTGACGGATGGAAGTCCGGTGGTCCACTCTCGCCGCCGAAGACCTGGAACGCATCTTTCAGCGTATCGAAAAAGATAATCCAACCGCCGCTCGCGAGACCGTGAAAGCTATCTACGACGGCTGCCAGGCATTGAAAGATGAGAGACTTTCCCCACCGTGGCCGCCCCGGACGCATGAACGGGCGGCGCGAATTGGTCTTTGCTCCCTACATCGCCGTCTATCAGGTCAAGGAGAACGCCGTTGAAATCTCCCGCATCTATCACGGCGCGCAGGACTGGCCTTAGATTCTCCTCTCCGGATTTCTTTGAGTGCGCCGGGATTCGCTGAAGGGAAACGTCCCGTCTGTCCCCGGGTTAATACTGGAAAGAACGGATCTGAAGCGAGAGTGTCGGTCCCCAACCGTTTGTTCCGCTGCCAGCGCCCACGTTTCAAAGAGCGAAACGTGGGGCACCCGCGCCTTACCTGGGCCACCCGCCAGCCCCACCTTACCTGGGCCACCCGCCCACCCGCCCAGACTCCGTTCGATAAAATGGTTCGTATGCCTACTTGCCTGTTTTGTCGCAAGGAGTGCGAAAAACCAAGCAACGAGCATGTGTTCCCGGCCGCCCTGGGTGGGAATCTGACAGTTGAAGCTGGTGCCTGCACGTCGTGCAACACCGGATTTTCAAAGATGGAACAGGCTCTTGCCGGAGAACTCGCACCGATTCGATTCATCCTGCAAATACCCGACCGCTATGGAAATGTGCCTCAAGTTGCAGCGCAGGCGAGGACGGAAACAAAGGAATACGCGGCGCGTGTCAAAAGCGATGGAACCGTCGTACTAAAGCCTGTTGTAACAGAGGAGAGAGACGAATCAGGGCGAAGGGAATTTGTGCATCGGTTCCTGACGGACGAGCAGAAGGAGCAATTGAAGCAGCAAGCGGCGGAGAGTGGCTATCAGTTTACCGAAATGGGGCCCGGCGAGCCTGAACGCGCTGAGATCCACATTGGAGGCGACCTCAAGGTCATTGGTTCGGGGGAGGGACTGCGAGCCGTTGCGAAGATGGCCTACGTTGGATTGGCATATCGCGCGGGTGTCAAGCTTGCCATGAGCGACGCCTTTACCGAAGTCCGTAACTATATTCGGGACGGGACGGGAAGCGCATTGGCAACCCTTTTCGTTCATGAGGGTTTTCTGCATGCCTGCCAGCAGGGGCCGCACCAGCATGCGCTTATCCTCGCGGGACGACACGACAAAAATAGGGTCGATGCCATTGTGCGGCTCTTCGGAGGCTTGTGCTATTTCGTGACGTTGTCAGATCACTATGAAGGAGCGGATTTCTGTGACACGATCATCTACGACGCGTATCGCGGCGAGATTAACGGACTGTTGCTAGCCCACGAGCAAGCCGAGCTTTTGCAGACTGAAGACGTAGCGAACAGCAAAGACACCGTGTGGGGCGATTTGGCCGCATCCGGGAAAAGATTCTGCGAGTTCCTGGATGGACAGATTCAGGCGAAAATGGCGCAGAGCCGGGAAGCTGCGAAAACCTCGGCCTGAAAACAAAGCGTGGGCCACCTGCCAAATCCATGTTCGTCGGGATCGGGGAACGTGTGTTGTTTCGTGGCTACATTGACGAGAGCTATAACCCGCATGTGTTCTCCCTATCCTGCCTTCTATCCACCGATAAGGTATGGGGCGAATTCTCTCGTGCTTGGAGACTCACTCTCAATTCTCTGAACAGAAAACTGAAGGCCCAAGGAAGGCAGACAATCTCACGCTACCACGCTGCCGACTCCAGCAATCTGAAGAGAGAGTTTGCCGACTGGACTACTGATGAACAGCGGGCCTTCTTCGGGGATATTCTCAAGATATTTCGTAGATACCCAATTGACACAGTGGCGCTTTCCATCGATCTGGATGAGTTTCACCGAATAATTCCAGAAGCACAAACACAAGCAAAGCCGGATTTTCAGACATTCCTCTATGGGATGACAACGAAATTTCTCATCGAGCGAATTGCAGATAGGCGTTGTAGCAAAGATCCAAACGCAAGAATCGCTCTTGTTCATGACCGTAGCGCGAATGATAGCGTAATGTTCGAGGCGTTCTCGCAACAGGTTAACGACCCCAATTTTGCGTTCGGACACTGCTTTACGACATTTGTGTCTACTGGGTGGGAGCGTTGTATCCCTCTCCAACCGACTGACCTTGTTGCGTACGAGAACTTCAAAGACTCGATGCGCAGAGTGACACCTAGAGACAGGAGAAAATCACTGGAGATGTTAATCGACCTAGACTCGTTCGGAGGTCGTTCTCAGGTCATGGACGCCAAGGCGATCACAGAACTCAGAGCGGGATTACTTGCGGCAGGCGCCATAGCCTCCGCATCAGAAGATAAACCGGGGACAGACGGGACGTTTCCAACAAAATAGCGGATGCCCCCACACGCCGCGCCTTTTCTCGTGGGCGGGGTGGCCCAGATAAGCGCGGGTGCCCCACGTTTCGTTTTGTGAAACGTGGGCGCTGGCAGCGGAAACACCGCGCGGGATCCGACGACTCCAACGCTCCGAATGACGTCGTGGCACGGGCTACAATACCGGAAGCATGAAAGTCCGCGATGTGATCAAGCGGCTGGAAGAAGATGGTTGGCGCCTGGCTCGAACGAAAGGCAGCCATCGCCAGTTTCATCACCCGGCGAAACCGGGGACGGTTACCGTCGCGGGCCATCCGTCAGTAGACATTCCGCCCGGAACGTTGAACAATATCCTCAAGCAGGCAGGACTGAAATGAAATACCTGATCGTCTACGAAAAGTCGACCACCGGATGGGGCGCCTACGCTCCCGATCTCCCGGGCCTGGGCGCAGCGGGCACAACCCTCGACGAGGTCAAAGATCTCATCCGCGAAGCCGTGGAATTTCATCTCGAAGGCATGCGCCAGCACGGAGACCCCATCCCAGCGCCGAGCGCTCAAACGGAGTACATCACGGTCTGACCGATTGCCCGGTGCTCCTCTCGTCCATGGGGCAGGGAGCACTTCACGCTGCTGATGGCATTGCCCCGCCCGCGAAAGCAGGTCCTTCGCTTCGCTCAGGATGACAGTTCGTTGATTGATGACAGTTCATTGATTAGAGAGTGTTTTCGACCGGCTACAAACAGTCGCCCGAAAAGTCCGGTGGCGGAAACATTTTGTCAGCCTCCGCCGTATGTCCGACTAAACTCTCCCCAGCGAGGACACATGACCAGGAACCCCGGCAGATTCGCAGGCTTCCTGTATGTACTGATGTCAATCCCTGGCTTCTTTGCCCTCATCTATGTTCCCAGCAAACTGATCGTGCACGGAAACGCGACGGCGACGGCCAGCAACATCGCCGCCTCGGAGACGCTGTTTCGCCTCGGCATCGCGTGCAGCCTGATCGGCCAGGCCGGTTTTATCTTCGTGGCGCTGGCTTTGTACGAGCTGCTCAAGGGGGTCAACCAGCGGCACGCCGTGCTGATGGTGACATTGATTCTGGTCGCAATCCCGATCGCGTTGCTGAATGAGCTGAACGCAATCGCTGCCCTCATCCTGGTGCGCGGGGCGGATTTCCTGTCCGTGGCCGAAAAGCCGCAACGGGATGCTCTGGCCATGCTGTTCCTTAATCTGCATGGCTACGGATTTGATGTCGCCGGAATACTTTGGGGGCTTTGGCTGTTTCCCCTCGGGCTGCTGGTGTACCGGTCGGGCTTTATTCCCCGCATCCTGGGGGTGCTGCTGGTGCTGCATGGCGTCACCTATCCGGTCAACAGTTTTGCGTCCTTAGTCGTGCCACAGTACGAAGACATCGTCTCGCGATGGATGATGCCGTTCTCGTTTGGGGAAGTGGTGTTCATGCTGTGGCTTCTGATCATGGGGGCAAGGCCAAAGCCATTAGCGGGTTCGGCCTCCTCGCTGTAGCGCCGGGTCTTCGACCCGGCGTGACGGGTCAGAGACCCGTCACCACACGGGCATCCCATTTACAATAACTCTATGTCCTCTCAGACCATCGCGGTCGCCATGTCGGGAGGAGTGGACTCCTCGACTGTCGCGGCCATGCTGCGCGCCGAGGGACACAACGTCATCGGCCTGACGATGCAGCTTTGGAACCAGCGCCGCCTGGCTGGACACGAGGGCATGCCCGAGTCTGTCCAAGGACGTTGCTGCTCGCTCGATGACGTTTACGACGCCCGCCGCGTCGCGGAGACCATCGGCATCCCCTACTACGTGGTCAATCACGAAGAGCGCTTCGAGCGCGACGTGGTCCGTCCTTTCGTGGAGGAGTATCTTTCCGGACGCACTCCCATCCCTTGCAGTCTCTGCAACAATCACTTGAAGTTTGACCAGCTTCTGATTGTAGCCAGGCAGATTGGCGCCGATCGCGTAGCCACCGGCCACTACGCCCAAGTGACCTTCAACGACCAAACCGGCCGCTGGCTCCTGAAGCGTCCCGCCGACAAGAGCAAGGACCAAACCTACTTCCTCTTCGGCCTCACGCAGGAACAGCTCAGCCGCACGCTGTTTCCCCTGGGTGGCATGACCAAGCCCGAGGTTCGCCAGCTCGCCCGCCAGCACGCGCTGGTAATCGCCGAGAAGCCCGACTCGCAGGAGATTTGCTTCGTCCCCGGCGGAGACTACAAGCGCTTCCTCGACGCCTACCTGGCCGAGCAAGGCGAGCCGCCGCTCGAGACTCCCGGCGAGATGGTCACCACCGATGGCCGGGTCATCGGCGAGCACACCGGCATTCACAATTTCACCGTCGGCCAGCGCAAGGGCCTGGGCGTCGCCACCGGCTCACCGCTCTACGTCCTCCAGATCAAGGGCGACACAAAGCAAGTGATCGTCGGCAACGACGACCAACTCTACTCCCGCAACCTGCGCGCCCACCGTGTCAACCTGATCTCCATCGCCGAGCTGCGCGAGCCCATGCGAGTGACCGTCAAGATTCGCCATCGCCACGAGCCCGCTCCGGCGTCCATCGAATCGACCGGCCCCGACCAGATCCTGGTCACCTTCGACGCCCCCCAGCGCGCCATCACCCCCGGCCAAGCCGCCGTCTTCTACGACGGCGACGTAGTCGTAGGCGGCGGCTGGATCGAGACCAGTGATTAGTGGTTGGTGGTGAGTGATTAGAGCAAATTCACAATCGTGTCGGGTAAGGGCCGCATCCCGGGCAACGGGAAGGGCACGGCTTCCAGCCGTGCCGTCAGATCCGCGTAAAGACTGGGTTTTCAGCGCCTGAGGGCCACTCTCGCGTGCCGTGCCGGTGCGATTTTCTCGCTAACCACTATCCACCAACCACTAGTCCCTGCCTCTGGTTACTCCCTATGACCTTTAGGCTGCCCAATAGCACTTTCGTGGGCTGGACCTGCCGATATAGCAGAGGTACGTTTAGCTCACGGCGGAACCCTCGAATCACTCCCCAAGTCGAGACCGGCGTGGGGTGGGTCTATGAAGTTGATGCATCTCTGTTACGCGGCATTGGGCCTTGCGGTGGCACGCTGGATTTTCAAGCGTCAATCAGTGCCGATAACCGATCCAGTCTCTCGTTTGCGTACCTCTGGCCTGCTGTAAGTCTCTCGTCTGACTGAGACTTTGGGCGCGCCCCGTTGCGCGCAGTTAAGCGCGCCCAAGTCTTTTCCGCAGAAGTACTAGTACCGTCGTTTCCCTTCAGTAACTGCCGACCCGTTACGACTCGCCTAGAATTTCTGTAAGGACCCGCCCGAGCGCGCTCGCCATTGCTCCGCGGCCAGAATCATGAAATCGTGGATCCCTGGAGTTGTGGCGCTCTGTGTGCTGTGGCCGTTAGCCGCCGCCGCGCAGGACGAGGAACCATCCCTCGGCGACCTGGCCCGCACCCTGCGCAAGAGCAAGTCTCCGCAGCGCCAGGAAGCTCCCATCATCGACAACGACAACCTGGCGCAGGCCATGGAAGACGCCAAGAACCGCAAGCCCGCGACGGGAGACAAATTCATCCTCTCCATCGACCCCGCCGGGAAGTCCATCAAAGCCTCGTCGCCCGACGTAACCTGCAACCTCTCTTTCAATGCCCGAGCCGGCGCTCTGCTCGTCAAGCCCATTCTGATGGAAACGCTCCCGCTCTCCGACCTGCTCAAGCTCGACGGCCCCGCTTCCATCCAGGACGAGAACCTGCAACTCGAAGTCTTCAACGGAACCGACTGGGACTTGCGCGAGATCACGGTAGGCCTAACGCTAGAGCGCAAGCCGGGCGCCAACGCCGAAATGGCCGCCCGCGCGCGCGTCATTCCCGCCGCGCAAAACTCGCTCGCCGCGACGGTCGAAAAGCGCTCCGACGTGACTCTGCTCTATCACCTCAAAGCCACCGCCAAGCCCTTCAGCACGACCACCTTCAAGGAAAATATCGGGATCACGCCCGGTCCCGACGAAGACTGGCGCTGGTCCATCGTAGAAGCGAAAGGGATCCGCCCCCAGGAAGTGCCGATCCCAGACTGGCTGCCGCCGGCTCCGACACTCGATCTGCCCAGCCCGCTCGCGCCGGACGTCAAGCCGGAGCAGGGAACCACGTCCCCTCCGCCAAGCACGAGTCCGCCGAAAACTTCAGACCGGCCAAGTCCCGACAAGCCTGCGCTGGAGAACCCGAGCCCAACACCCAATCACTAGAAAGTTAGGCACCACTCACCGCTGTTTCTCTCTCTCTATTTGCGCTGCGCCACGGGCTCCAGGACAATTTGCTCGGCATCAGCGGCAAAGACGCGCTCATAGAGGTGTTTCAACTCGAGATATTGGCCTTTGTCTAAAGATGAACCCATCCATTGCGAAGGACCGCTGGAATTCGATCCCGTCCGGTTTTTGTATGTTGAGCGAGGGCGGAGACTCGGTCGAGCGTGCGCTGCTCTGCCGGGCGTGACCGAGGTTCTGATATACAATGCTTGCGTTTTTCGCGGCTAATGCAGTTCTCGGTTCTAAGCAATCAACGAGCAAGAGCTAGCTACCACAAACGTTAAGGGAGGCCTTGGCCTCCGAGAGGAGATTCAATGAAACGTTCCATTTGGGTAGTGGCCGTTCTAGTGCTGTTGGCAAGCAGCGTTGTCACCAGGATGTACGCGCAAAGTGACGCTGCAGCGGTGAAAGCGCTGGAAGAAAAATGGGCGGCGGCGGCGAGCAAAAACGATGATGCCGCAGTGGCCTCGCTTCTCGCCGACAGCGTCACATCAATCGGTTCCGATGGAGTCATGCGGAACAAGAGCGACATGATGGCGGCGATGAAAAACCGCAAGTACGAGAGCGCCGTCGAGGACGACATCAAGGTCCAGGTGTTTGGAGACGCCGCCGTGACCACCGGAATTTGGCGGGCCAAAGGCACGGACGGTGGCAAGCCGTTCAGCGAAACGGAGCGCTTTACAGACACCTACATCAAGATGGGCGGACAGTGGAAGTGCGTGGCCTCGCATTCGTCGCCGATGAAGTAGTTTGTGAGTAGGGGCTCCGACCGGTTGCCCACGTTTCGCGGTTTTCGGAACGTGGGACGCCGGGCTGCCGGCCTAAGAAAGTTGAGAGCCGTCGAACATGCAGTCAGACGGCGCAAAAGGATCTGCTCCCATTATCGGAACGATGCGCTGTTCTTTTCCTGCAGCCGCATTTCTTGCACCACCTTTTCCAGCGCTTCAGAGATGGAGGCCGCCTCCGCGAGGTGATAGAGCTTCTGCCCGTTGCGCGCGATGACCTGCGCCGAGTAGATTTCCTGGGCGCCGCGATAGTCAGCAGAGATGTCTATCGTGAATAGCAACGTGGTCATGATTCCTTCTTCCACCGCGAAGCAGGCAAGTGGCCCACCTCTCGAGACGGGGATTGTAGCGCAGCTTAGGGGTTTAACGCCGGTGACCACCACGAGGGTGCTCAGCGTTTCGCGGTTTTCGAAAGGTGGGACGCCGGGGACCGCCGACACCCTGTCTTGCGCAATCGCCCCGTCCCTTGACTCCGCACTCACGAATGAAAGAACGGACCCAGAGCCGAAAAGGCCCCACTTCTCAAAGAGCGCGAGCAGGGGGCCACCCGCCGGGAACACGCCATTTTCCTGAAGGAAGGAGACTCAATGGCGGTCGTGATCGCGGTCGTGATCGTGATCGTGGTCATCCCAATCGCGTTCCGAATGCCAGCGACGCTCGTGTTCATCCCACCATCTATGACTGCGGCTCCAGCAGCGCTCCCGCGCTTCGCGTAGATCATGACGCGCGCGTTCCGCCTGCCTGCTCTGGTAGCCATGACGGGCAACGGCTTGGTCCAGCTTGTGGTCCGCGCGCGCAACGCGGCGCTGGCAATCGTGGTCATCGGCGCGCAGAAGCGGCACGGCGGTGAACACTAGAAAGCCAGCCAGCGCTGCGGCAGCAAGTGCCGCTTTCCCGAAGAGCGAATTGTTCAAATGATGTTGCATAGGTATTGCGTCCTCCTTGATAGTTCTTGATTTCTACCGTGCACCGGCCATGATCACACAATTTAAGCAGCCCAGGAGGACCTGTCTGTTCAAAATTGAACACCCGAAAATCCTGAGCGACGGCTTGACCTCGGCGGCTGAAGCCGCTCCTCAAAACAAGCCAATTATCGCAGCGCTGAAGCGCAGCGCCACCCAAAAACAAAGGCGATATTGAGTTTTTCAGCAGCCTGCTAGGGTCTCAACCGCCGCGCACATCCCCACGGACCGAATCCAGTAAAGTAGTTCCATGATGCAAAGCCGCAATCCGAGGCAATTCCTCCGCAAGCACTCACTAAGTTTGGCGGCCTTGGGAGTCGTGGTCCTGTTGATCGCGCTCTACTGCCGGTCCAACCCGTCCACCCACTTGGGCTCGTTTTTCGGGAACGCCATTGCGGACTGGACGGGAGTCTTCGTCACCATTGTGATGACCAAACATCTCTATGAAAAAGGCTCATCCGAGAGCAAGCAACCGAAGGGCAAACTGCCGTCGTCGGCAATGGAATTCGTGCGCGAGCACTCGCTCACCTTGTTTCTTCTGATTACGGGCATCGCCTGGGTGGTGGCATTCCGGGCCATGAACCCCGGCAGCCGTTGGGGACAAGTCGTCGGCAACATCGTTTCGGAGTGGACACAGATTCTCGGACTCGTCCTGATGACCAAGCGGTTGATGGAGGTGGGCTCCAAGAGGGCTGAGAGCTGACAGCCGAGAGCTCACAGTCATGCTCCCAGCGGAATCGTCGGCAGAAACATCGGCTTCTGGCGCGCCTTGGTCAGCTGTTCGAAGGCGTAGGCGATCGTGAGCAGGGTCGGCTCGCTCCAGGCGCGCCCGAAGAACGAGATGCCGACGGGCAAGCCGTAGAGATATCCCGCCGTCACGTTGATGTTGGGATAGCCGGCAACCGCGGCGGTGTTGGAACTGCCGCCGGCTGCGTGATCACCGTTGATCAGGTCGGTGAGCCACGCCGGGCCTCCGGTAGGGGCGACGAGCGCGTCGAGTTTGAATTTGTCCATGACGAAGTCGATGCCGTCGGCGCGCGTCAGTTTGCGATTGTTGGCGAGCGCGTCCAGATACTCTTTGCTGGTCAGCGGCCCTTTCTCCTCCGACTTCAGAAAAATATCCTGCCCGAAATAAGGCATCTCTTTGGTCTTGTGTTTCTCGTTGAACTCGATCACATCTTTCAGTGACTTCACCGGCGCAGTGTCGCCGAGCCGCTCGAAATAGGCAGCCAGATCAGCCTTGAGCTCGTAGTAGAAGACCATCAGCTCGGTGTCGTCGAACTTGCCGAGCGTCGGAATGTCGGCGGGATCGGTGATGTCAGCGCCCGCGCGCTTCATCTGGTCAATCAGGTCATTCATGAGCTGATCGACGGCATCGTTGAACCCGAAGTATTTCCGCACCACGCCAAGACGCGCGCCTTTCAGTCCGTTGGGATCGAGGAACTTGGTGTAGTCAGGCTGAGTCTTGCCTGCGCTCGCAGCCGACGCCTTATCTTCCGTATCAGCACCGGCCATCGCGCCCAGCAGAATGGCGACGTCGCGCACCGTGCGCGCCATCGGGCCGGGTGTGTCCTGAGTATGCGAGATTGGGATGACGCCGCCTCGGCTGATCAGTCCGACGGTCGGCTTCATTCCCGCAAGTCCATTCGCCGAAGACGGACACACCACCGAGCCATCGGTTTCAGTGCCAACTCCCGCAGCGCAGAGATTCGCCGCGACAGCAGCGCCCGTCCCCGAACTTGATCCGCACGGGTTGCGATCGAGCGCGTAGGGATTGCGCGTGAGTCCACCTCTTCCAGACCAACCACTCGTCGAGTGAGAGCTGCGAATGTTGGCCCACTCGCTGAGGTTGGTCTTGCCGAGAATGACCGCGCCGGCCTTGCGCAGTTGCGCCGCTACAAACGCGTCTTTCGGCGGAGTGGAGCCGAGCAGCGCCAGAGATCCAGCCGTGGTGTTCATTCGGTCGGCGGTGTCGATGTTGTCTTTGATGAGGAGCGGAATTCCGTGCAGCGGGCCGCGAGCGCCCTTATCTATGCGCTCGCGGTCGAGGGATTCGGCGATCTCGAGGGCCTCGGGATTGACCTCGATGACGCTGTTGATCATCGGGCCGGCTTTGTCGATGTCCTGGATGCGGGCGAGATACTTCTCGGTGAGGCCGCGCGAGGAATACTTGCCGGACTGCATCGTCTGCTGGAGGTCGTCGATGGTGAGTTCGTCGAGCTCGAATTCGCGGGGGATCACGTTGGGGTTCTGCGTCTGATCGCTCGCGCGGGCGGCGCCGAGTGCAGGATAAGTCGCCGTCGCGACGGTGGTGGCCAGTCCGGCGCGGAGAAAGTTGCGGCGGGAATTCGAGGGAAGGGAATTGTTGGACATCAAGGCTCCTGAACGGTCGCGGAATGGCTGCGCGAGTCCTGAGCGGGCATCTTACGAGAGAGGTGCGGGGGATGCAAACTCGGCAGGGAAGCGACCGCGGTGACGTTGCCTGGCGACAGGGCGGAGTGGTAGTCTAACGCAGTCTGGGCGGGAGTAGTTCAGCGGTAGAACGCCAGCTTCCCAAGCTGGATGTCACGGGTTCGATCCCCGTCTCCCGCTCCAATTCTTCAACAACTTAGCCGAGTGTCTCCAAAACTTGTGTGCGAAAACGTGTTCAATCGGTTTGGAGTTTTCACTAATTTGGAGTCTTCACTAAGATGTTTGGGGAGGCGATAGAAGGACTGCTACCTCCCGCAAGCGAGTTTGACCCATTGATGATAGAAATCCACTGCCGCCCTTCGTTCGTCTTCGGTGTTTGTTGGCATCTCAGTGTACGTCTGAGTCATATCTGTGCAATCGCAGCTTTCGGACTGAGTCTCTTTGCGTTTCCAATCATCAGCGGAGGTTAGCTTGAGACACGTTTGGCCCGTCGCGGGATCGAAGCGCCACGTCCTGAACCCATCCTTGCGCAACTCGTAATGGTGCTCCGGTGCTTTCGGTTTCTGCTTCAGTTCGGCAACGTCGGCCTTGAGTTGCTTTATATCGGCTTCCAGTGCGCGGACTCTCTCGTCCTGCTTCTGTAGATCGCAACCAGAACTAATCAGCAGAATGAAGAGGGACAGTAGGGAGCAGCTTGCCTTGAGCATAGTCTTGCTCCTGCGCGCGGGTTATAGTCCGCCTCGACAGGAACAGATGTCAATGACACGAATGGGCCGGTAGAAACTAGCCAATCGCAACAAGGTCTGGCCCGTATTTCGCAACCAAATCCTGCGCCTGCTTCCGCTGCTGTTGCGCGATGTGTAGGAAGAATTCAGCACCGGCAAACCACATCACCGGATTGTTGGAATTGGTTGCGTAGACCAGCATCGCTTCCACATCATCCAGCGCATGCCCGGCCCGCTTCAGAAAGTATTCCTTAAATCGCTGATCTTTGACTTTGTTTTCCAGTGCGGATACCTGCACCCGCTCCGCATCAACCTTCGATTGTATTTCGCGGATTCGATCTTCCATGCGCCCATTCTATCGCGACGTGCGCTTGCCGTCAGCCCGCGTCTTGGAACGCCCGCATTCACCCCAGGCCGCCCTATTTTGTCTTCTGGCAGGGAAATTGTTTGAAAATCACTGCTGTTACAAAGGAGACCGCAGGCATATCGCGATCTTCGGGGTACACAGCAAGGTCCTCTCCCATCTTCATTTTGACGGTGAGTTCCATAGCCGCACTGGTGAGACCTTCCGGCACACAGAAGCGTTTGTCTTTCGCCTCTTGAAAGCTGCCGGACTTATCCTGCACCGTCCCACCTACCATCTGTGCCCCCTCGAACACGCCCAAAATATAAAACCTGCATGCACTCTTATCGCCCTCATTGGAAGACGTGCACAATTTATATAAATCCCCGAGTTTCATTTGTGCTGCGGCTGCCGGGTAACAAAGAAACGTCCCGAGCATGAAGATACACGCCATGTATTTCATAGGTCTCTGGCTCCCTTCTGCGACGCCGGATTGGATGATTGTAGCAGGGCCCTCTTCGACGAGACGGACAGGGGTAACTTCCGCTAACAGGCGTCTCTGACAATGTCGGCGGTGTCAAGCGTGTTGCGACAACACTTCCCCATGCACTCGAACAAGAGCGCCATTTCACTCTAATTTACGGGGCGGGGAACCGGCCAATGATTGGCCGAAACGTGAACAGGAAAGTTGTGTTCAGAATCGTGTTCAATTAGCGCCGACAGTGCCACATTGTGCCGCACATGGCCTGCTGTATGTGACTGATTTTGCGTGGGCCGGAGAGTTAACGCCAGCTTCCCAAACTGGATGTCACGGGTTCGATCCCCGTCTCCCGCTCCAAATTCCTTCTGGCTACCTCCCAGCGGATGAGGACGACGAGGTCTTCATCTGAATCATGCCGATACCGAGTCCGCCTAAAGCGCCTGCGAGAATTCCGAGCAGGATCAACATCGGAACTTTTTCGAGAAGGGAAGTCCTGAATCCTCTTGGCATCACGCCCCCAGAACAGGTTCTGGCGGTTATTCTAGCATTTGCGGGTGCGTCTGCGGCGGAAGACTTTTAATCGCAAAGAACGCAAAGGAATCGCAAAGGGCGCAGAGAAAGCATTGCTTTGCGGCCTTGCGGCCCATGCTAATCCGTTGCGCTCCTTGCGGTTAAGAGCTGGAGCAATCGGGGCGGGTCGACGAAAATGTCACCGCGCCCTATCATAAGGATCACTCGAGGTCATCCCATGACAGAACCTACTTATGAAGAACTAAAAGCGCGCCTGGCTACACTGGAGAAGCAGGTCGACGCGAAGAAGCGCAGCGGTGCGCTGGAATTTCGCGTGGGCGAGAAGGGCGGCGTCAGCGTGTACGGTCTGGGGCGCTTTCCGGTGACGCTCTACTACGAGCAATGGAACCGGCTGCTGGATGCGTCCGCGGACCTGAAGAACTTCCTTGAGGAAAACAAGAGCAAATTGAAGCTGAAGCAGGGTTAGTTCTGCGCCGATTGACTTGTGTCCGCCGAAGACATTCTCACCCAGCCGCCGCCACCGCCCGACCAGCGCGTCGCGTATGGCTCTGATCCGAACCAGTTCCTCGAAGTGCGCCTCCCGCGTGGGCAGGGACCGTATGCAGTTCTGCTGAATATCCATGGCGGCTACTGGCGCGCGAAGTATGACCTGGCACATGCCGGGCATCTCTGCGAAGCACTGCGCGGCGTGGGCGTGGCGACGCTCAATGCTGAATACCGGCGTGTCGGCAACGACGGCGGCGGATGGCCGGGAACGTTTGCCGACATTCGGTCAGCTTACCGGTTCGTTCATCAGGAATCGCCCCGATTTCATCTTGATTTGAAACGGCTGGCAGTGATGGGACACTCCGCCGGCGGACAGCTGGCGCTATGTCTGGCGGCCCATGAGGACTCGCTGCGGCAGGCGATTTCGCTGGCAGGTGTAGTGGATCTGAAGAAGGCGTTCACGCTGCATTTGAGCAATGACGCGGTGGTCGAGTACCTCGGTGGCAAGCCGTCTGACGTGCCGGAGCACTATCGGGAAGCCGATCCGATGGAACTCAGCATCCCGCGCGCGCGGCAACGGCTGCTGCACGGTGCCGACGATGACACCGTGCCGCCGGCATTCAGCCGCGAATACGTGGAACAGAAGAAAAAGCGCGGAGAACAGGTGCAACTGGTTGAGATTGCGCATGCGGGACACTTCGATCTGATTGATCCCGGCTCAGAAGCATTTAAGCGAGTGAAAGCTACGGTGCTTTCGGCGCTTGCCTGAGCGATGGCGACCTGCGCATTACCGCGGTAATTAGGCCGAAAAAGATCGTCCTTCTAGACTCTCCCTGTTGCCCCGAAAAGTCCTTCCACGGTTTGAGGAGTAGCAAGATGAAGTGGGTGTTAGCGCAAGCGTTGGTGTTGTCGTGCATTGTGATCGTCGCCGCTCCGGGTCAGGTCCGTGACGCCAAAGCGGAGCGAAGCAAGATCATTGCCCTCGAAAACGCCTGGAATCAGTCTCAGATTCATCGGGATGGAGAAGCGCTGAACCGGCTTACGGCGGACACGTTTGTCTATACCGACTGGGATGGCACGCTCCTCAACAAGGCGCAATTCATCGCCGATAGTAAGGACCCTTCCGTCGAAACGACACTCGTCGCGAATAACGACGTGCAAGTATATTTCTATCCCGGAGTGGCGGTCGTGACCGGGGCGTATCACGCCAAAGGGACCAATAAAGGAAAGCCCTTTGATCACTACGGGCGCTTCACCGATACCTGGATCTTATCGGACGGCCAGTGGCAGTGCGTGGCCAGCCACACCAATCTGATGAAGAAGCCGGGTTCGCGGTAACTCCACCTCAGGGGCGGGAGCCCAGGTTTGGATGGGGCCGTTACGGCACGGCTGGAAGCCGTGCCCTTCCCGATGTCCTCCCGTCAAGAGTGCGCCCTTCCCGAATAGTGGATTTCGAAACCAGGTCTACTGCTTGGGCTTGGCTGGCGGCTCCTCTTTTTGCTTTTGTGCCCTCTGGGCGTCTTCTGTCCAGGGTGGAACAATTCCTAGGAAACGTGTGTAGGCGATGGACTGGCCCAGGTGTTCGGCAGCGTGTCGGACGATGAATAGCAGCACGCCGCGTTGCGTGTTTTTTCCTCCGAACCAATCCAGGCTCTTTTCAAGGTTGGCGTCGGGCATGGCGGTGATTGCCTTGCGGGCATGCTCGAATGAATCTTTCAGCGTGGCGATGACCTTGGCTTTGTCGGTGGTGGACTTCTCCAGCGCTTTCAGATCCACGGTGGAGGGCGGAGGCGTGCCAACAAGCTTGTAGAGGTTAAAGTTGGCGGCGGACACGTGCAGGAAGACCTCGGCGAAGGAGCGGACATCGGGCGCGGGGCGCCAGGTGTATTTGTCGGCGGGCACAGCTTCGGCCAGACGCAGGAATTTGTCTTCCTGGATCATGACTTCGGCTAAGACTTCAGAGCGGTAGCCGGTGACGCCGGGCGTGCCGTCTTTGTAGGGATTGGCCTGGGCGGTGAGAGTGGTGCTAACGGCCATAAGGGCAAGCAGATAGAAACCGATAGTGCGCTTCATTGGACCCTTTCTTTCGCCCTGCTGGGCTCTCTTGTTTTTCTGCGTCTACCCACGGCTTACGCCGTTGGGCTGCAATCTTGCGCCGCTTCGTGGCTAATGCTGATTCGCCAGCGGTACCGGCGGAGCAGCGCTGAGATCCGATCACATAGACTAGCAGCTTGGCTTGCTACAATGCCCCGAGGCGACCTGCATCTTTGACGCTGCGCATGGCCAAACGTCACATGGCGAGTTTATGAGCGCGCTCCACGAAACCGAGCCGATTCTCGACGCGGAGGAGACGTTTGAGGGGTTTGACCGGCTGATGCCGTTTCGCGTGCAGGATATCCTGCTCGTCTCCAATCTGTACGATTCCTTCATTCTACGCGAGGACGGGCGGCTCAATGAGCTGCTGATCGGCGAGTCGCGTGAACTGAACCTGCAACAGATTCCGGGCATTACTCACGTTTCCAACTGTGCGCAGGCGCTCGACCTGGCGCGCTCGCAGCCGCGTTTCAACCTGATTGTCACGAACCTGGCGGTGGGCGAGATGAATGCGGCACAACTGGCGCTGGAGATCCGGAAATCGGGGCTGGATGTGCCGGTGGTGGTGCTGGCTTATGACTACCGGGAAGTAAAGAATTTCGTGGCGCGCAACCCGGTGACGGAGATTGACCGAATCTTTCTCTGGCAGGGCAATTCACGCATCCTGATTGCGATCGTGAAGTACATCGAGGACAAACGGAACGCTTTCCACGATACGCGGGCGGTGGGAGTGCCGATATTGCTGGTGGTCGAAGACAACATCCGGTATTACTCGTCGATTCTTCCTGTGATTTACACGGAGTTGATCAGCCAGTCGCGGCGCGTGATTCGGGAAGGGATCAACGTCGCCCACAAGCTGGTGCGGCAGCGGGCGCGGCCGAAGATCCTGCTGTGTTCCGACTATGAGGATGCGGAAGAGCAGGTCATGCAGTATCGGGAGAACCTGCTGGCGGTGGTTTCCGACGTGCAGTTTCCGCGGGGCGGCGTGCCGGCGCCGGAGGCGGGGTTTGAGCTGGCGCATGTGATCCGGGAGTTGCTGCCCGACGTGCCCACGGTTCTGCATTCCAGTCATACCGAGTTTCGGTCGCGGGCGCATGCGGAGGGCTTTGCGTTTCTGCAGAAACGGTCGCCCACTTTCCTGCGCGACTTCCGCCGGCTGCTGACGCAGCAGTGCGCATTCGGCGATTTTGTCTTCCGCCTGCCGGACGGTACCGAGGTAGCACGAGCGAGCGACATGAACGCGCTGGAAGCGCAGTTGCACAAAGTGCCCGCCGAGAGTATTGCATATCACAGCCAGCGGAACCACTTTTCGCGCTGGCTGACCGCGCGGACCGAGTTTGCGGTAGCGCAGAAGTTGCGGCCGCGCAAAGTCGAGGACTTTGCCAGCCTCGAGCATCTCCGGCACGATCTGATTGATTCGATCAATGAATACCGGCGGGAGCAGAGCGAGTTCCTGATCGGGGACTTTGACGCGGCAACGTTCAAATCCGGAGATGCCTTCTTCCTGCGGATCGGCGCCGGATCACTGGGAGGCAAGGCGCGCGGACTGGCGTTTGTGCGCCACCTTCTGCATACCCAGCATTTCTCGCGCCGCTTTGCCGGGGTAAAAGTGCGCGTGCCGCCGGCTGTGGTGGTTAGTACCGACGTATTCGATCGCTTCCTGGCGGAGAACAACCTGTTGGATTTCGCCATTCACTGCGACGACGACGCCGAGATTCTGCGGCGGTTCCTGGCTGCACCCCTGCCTGCGCCACTGCGGGAGGACCTGCAGGCTTATTTGGCGGAGGTGAAGTATCCGCTGGCGGCGCGCTCGTCGAGCCTGCTGGAAGACTCGCACTACCAGCCGTTCACGGGCGTGTATGAAACCTTCATGCTGGGGAATCAGCAGGCCGACCTGCAGGTACGGCTCGAGCGGCTGACGGAGGCGATCAAGCGCATCTACGCGTCGACATTCAGCCAGCATGCCAAGGGATACGTGCGGGCCACGCCCTACCGGCTGGAAGAGGAGAAGATGGCGGTGATCCTGCAGCAGGTGGTGGGGACGATCCACGGCGAGCGGTTCTATCCGGATTTTGCGGGGGTAGTGCGGTCACGGAATTTTTATCCGGCGGCGCCGATGGCGTCGGAGGACGGGATTGCGGCGGTGGCCTTGGGGATGGGGCGGGCGGTGGTGGAAGGAGGGAAGTGCCTGGCGTTTTGCCCGCGGTATCCGCGAAACCTCATTCAGTTTTCGGCAGTGAAAGATATTCTGGCGAACTCGCAGTCGGAGTTCTGGGCGCTGGAATTGAATCATCTGCGGCACGACGATCCCTTGGCGGAGTTGCGGGAGGCGCGCTTTGGGCTGGAACTAGCGGAGAGTGATGGCACTTTGAAGGCGGTGGGTTCTACTTACAGTCCCGATAACGACGCCGTGTACGACGGGCTGAGCCGGGCGGGAGTGCGCATTGTGAGCTTTGCGCCGATCCTGAAGCAGGAAGTGTTTCCGCTGGCGCCCATCCTGGAGCAACTTTCGAAAGTTGGCGAAGATGCGCTGGGACAGCCAGTCGAGATCGAGTTCGCGGTGCGCTTGCCACTACGGGCGGGCGAGCTGGCGGAGTTTGGATTTTTGCAGATCCGGCCGCTGGTGCTGTCGGGAGAGGGCGAAGAGCTACGCATGGGGGATGTGGATCCGGCGGGGCTGGTGTGCCGGAGCACGCAGGTGCTGGGGAATGGACGGGTGCAGAATCTGTGTGACGTCGTGGTGGTGGACTTCCACCGCTTCGAACGCGGACGCAGCCAGGAAGTGGCGGAAGCGCTGGCGCATTTTAACGCTCAGCTGGCGCTGGAGAATCGTCCGTACATTCTGATTGGAGTAGGGCGGCTGGGATCGAATGATCCGTGGCTGGGGATTCCGGTGGAGTGGGATGAAATCTCGGGGGCGCGGGTGATCGTGGAAGCGGGGTTCCGGGATCTTCGCGTCATCCCCTCCCAGGGGAGTCACTTCTTCCAGAACCTGATGGCGTTCCAAGTGGGCTACTTCACGGTGAATCCGGATGCGGGGGAAGGGTCGGTGGACTGGCCGTGGCTGGAGTCGCAGGAAGCGCTGGCGGAACAGGGGTGTGTGCGGCATCTGCGGTTCGCCGAGCCGCTGCTGGTGGTGATGAACGGCAAGGCGCGCGAAGGGATGATTTTTAAGGCGGGGTGCGGGGGAACGGCCCCCCTTCAGTGACCCAGCCTTTCGAAGCGGAAATCCTCTCCCCTTCGTGCAGCCGGAATGGTCCGGAAGACGTTGAACTCCTATACGCCTAACTTTAGTCTTGCCGAAGGGAGTGGACACAGGGGAACGAAACAATTTCCGGCCCCGGAGGCTGTAGTGTGCCGCGTCACCGTGCTGTGTGACCGGCGTCACTTACCAGGCAGGAACGCTGGGCGATTCTCTTATCGAGCGCTCTCATTTTCTTGGTCGGCCGTCTTGCACCGGAGGGTAAATGCCGAAGCCGCGTTCTCTAACTGCTTCCGCGATATTTCCAGCCATCTTCGTTCTCATCGCGATCACGATGCCGAACTCTGCCGCACGTGGCGAGCCTGGGAAAGACAAAGAGAAAAACAAAGACAAGCAGGCCGGGCAAGCGAAGTATCAGCCCTCCACCGATCCTTCGCAGTATGTGGGAGCGGAGGTCTGCAAGACCTGCCACGAAGACATGCCGTCCAAGGGCTTCTACAAGAATTTTGAAGACTCTCGGCATTTTGTGACGACCCTCGACACGAAGAAGGGACCGGAATGGCATGGGTGCGAGGCTTGCCATGGACCGGGCAAAGAGCATGTTGAGGGCGGTGGAGATAAGTCGAAGATCTTCACGTTCAAGAATGCATCCGCCAAGGAAATCAGTGCCCGCTGTCTGAGCTGCCACACGTACGGAGAAGAGCACAGCAATTTCGCGCGGTCGGTGCACTTGCAGAACAACGTGAGCTGTATTGACTGCCACTCGCCGCATCACGCGAAAGAGAGCCAGTTCCTGATGAAGGAGAAGGCCCCGACGCTGTGCTACGGCTGTCACCAGGAAGTGAGCCAGCAATTCAACCGTCCGTTTCGTCATCGGGTCAACGAGGGACTGGTGCAGTGCAATGACTGTCACAATCCGCACGGAGGTTTTCTGACGCGGCAACTCCGGGCCACTTCTACGCAGGACACTGGCTGCTTCAAGTGCCACAGCGACAAGGCGGGACCTTTCGTGTATGAGCATCCAGCGGTGAAGGTCGAAGGCTGCGTGAGCTGCCATACGCCCCATGGCTCGTCGAATCCCCGGCTGCTCAAGCGCGCGCACGTGAACCTGCTCTGCCTCGATTGCCACGCGTTCTCGGCGGATGAGGGCGCGCCTGCAATCCCGACGTTCCATAACCAGGCGCAGAAATATCAGGCTTGCACAATGTGCCACGTGGCCATTCATGGATCGAACAGCAGCCACGTGTTCTTCACCCCCTAAACAGAGAGGTTGCGATGTCACTACCGGGAAAAGAAGGACAATCCGCGCGGAAGCATCGAGTCGCATGGGCACGTACGGCCGCTCTGGCTGCGCTGCTGACACTTTGTGCGTCCACGGCACCGGCGCAGCAAGATGACGAGCAGAAGGGTATCGAGCAGGATAACTACAACATCAAGCAAGCGATCGAATTTGGAGGGCGGTTCACCAGTACCTCGGGAGATTCTCAAGCGTACGGCACATTTGTAAACCTGCGGGACGGGGCACGGTTGTTCGGATTCACGACGGAAATGAAGTCGCTCAATCATCATGGAACGCTGTTCGACAATCTCTATTTCAACAACTATGGCTATGGCGGCGACCCCAACGATGTGTCGCGGCTGCGCATCGGCAAGAACCGCTGGTACAACTTCAACGCGATGTTCCGGAAGGATCAAAATGCATGGGATTACTCGCTGCAAGCGAACCCGCTGAATCCGACGACACCATTCGCGAATGGCCCGGCGGGCTATGGCGGCGCCGCCTGTACGGCGTGCGTGTTGACGAGTTCACCCCACCTACAAAGCACGCGGCGAAAACTGGGAGACTACAATCTGCTGCTTCGACCGGAAGGCAATGTGCGGCTGCGGCTCGGATACGCGCGCAACATCGTTGAGGGACCGGCGTTTTCGACGATTCACCAGGGTACCGAGCAACTTCTGCTCCAGAACTGGAGGACGACCGTCAACACGTACCGCGTCGGGGTTGATTTCAAGGTTTTGCCGCGGACCAACATCAGCTATGACCAGATTCTGAATTACAACAAGGGAGACAACCTGCAAACCGACCCCAATCAAAATCCATTGTTTCAACTATCGAATGGGCAAACCGTGGATCTGGGCGTGTCCCTGAATGCCGGAGCGAATCAGCCTTGCAGTGCTACCTTTCAGGCCGGAACGGGCTTTGTGAATCCGGCTTGCAGTGCCTATTTCAGTTATCTAAATCACGGCCGTTCGCGGACCAATGTGCCCACCGAGCAGTTGAGCTTGCAGACGAGTTACTGGAAAGCCTGGGACTTTGCGGCCCGCGGCAGCTATTCGGGCGGGGACACCGATGTTTTCGATTACATCCAGTCTCCGTTCGGCAGGGAATCGCGCACCAACTTGCGGAACCAAACCACCACTGGACCTGTGCATGGGCGGCACGTGGCGGCGACCGCAGATTTTGGCGCAACCTGGCACATTACCAACCAGCTCAGTTTCATCGATTCGTTTCATTACTCGAACTGGCACAATCCAGTGAGCTTCGTCTCCACGGCGTGCACGTTTTTCAGCCCGGATTTGCTGACCGTGGCCAATGTCTTCAGCCCGACGGCCACGCCGCCGGCATCGTGCGCGCCGCCCGCTGACGGGGTCGCGGGCACGCCGGTTCACTCCACCAGTTCGGCGCCGGATGCGGCGGTAGTCGTCAACAAGAATTTCCTGAAGCAGGATGAAAAGACGAATCTGGCGGAACTGGAGTATCAGTTCTCCTCAAAAATTGGAATGCGGGTCGGCTACCGGTACCGCCACCGCGCTGTCGATGACGGTTTTTTCGCCACCACCGACGCCATCTTCTACCCGAACAATGCCGCCCGCGGTTCGTGCGCCCTGGTAGCTGGAGTCTTGCCCGAGGGATGCACGCAGAATGCAGATGGTTCGATTTCCTTCGTTTCCCCTGCAAGCAGCGACACCGGAGAGACCTTCATCGACGAGCATGCGGCGCTGTTCGGAATTTGGGTCAGGCCCAGCCGCGACTTCCGGATCAGCTTCGATACCGAATTGATGAGCGCCGACAAGGCTTTCACGCGCATCAGTCCGCGGCAGTTGCAGGAATACCGGATCCGGTCCAAATACAAAGTGGCGGAATGGTTGAACTTGAACGGCTCGGTTACCATTTTTGAAGGCCGGAACAATGTGTTTCAGATCAATGATCTCAATCACAATCGCGCCTATGGATTCGCGGCGATGATCCAGCCCAATGAGAAGCTGGGAATGGAAATCGGTTACGAATACAACGACGTGTTCTCCCAACTTCTGATTTGCTATATCAGCGTAGTGGCGGGACAGCCGGGGCCGGGAATTCAACCTTGCCCGGATGTGCCGGGACTGGTACAGCAGCTTTCAACCTACACTAATAAATCGCACTACGGGTTCTTTGATATCACGGTGACTCCCGTGCGACGCGTGACCGCCCGGCTGGGCGCGCACCTGACCGGCACGAGTGGCAGCGAACTGCGCCTGGACCCCCAGGCATTGATCCCCAGCGCAGTAACCGGCCCGCTCAATTCGAAGTACCTGCACCCGTATGGCGGTGTGGATTATCGCTTCGCGAAATCCTGGACCGGGAAAGCGTATTGGGATTATTACGGCTATCACGAAGATCCCACGCCTGGGGCGGTGCAAGACCTGTTCGCGCCGAGAAACTTCCAGGGAAATTTGGTCACGCTTTCCGTGCGCTACGCTTTCTGATAAGACAACAACCATGGCGCTTTCCATCACGCTCCTGCTTGTCCTGATCGCGGTCACTGCGATCCTGATCGGGGTGGTGGCGTTTCGGCCGCGCGCAACCGAGTCGCCGGGCGGGAAGATCCTGGCGTTCTTCGTGTTGTTCCTGCTGCCCCTGGTCTGCGCCGGGATGGGCACGTCCTATCACGTCGATCGCTCCAAGCGCACGGAGTTCTGCCTGTCATGCCATGAGATGGAGCCGCATGGCAGGAGCTTGCGTGTAGATGATCCGTCGTATCTGGCCGCCGCTCACTTTCAGAACCATCGCGTCCCCGCCGACGAGGCCTGCTACACCTGCCACACGAATTACGCGATGTTTGGCGGTTTCCGGGCCAAGATGCACGGTCTGAGGCACGTGTACGTGCACTATCTGGGAACGCCGCCGGCGCCGGAGGCAATCAGGCTCTACGATCCCTTCAACAACCGGCAATGTTTGCACTGTCATGAGGGAGCGCGTTCGTTTGAGGAAGGGGTCGTGCATACCGCAGACCCCGAGCTGCTGCCCGCGGTCAAGGCGAACAAAATGTCGTGCCTGTCGAGTGGTTGCCACCAGGTAGTGCACAACGTCGGGGAGCTCAACAAAATGAAATTCTGGCAGGGAGCGAAATGATGAGCGGCCTTACGACTCTTGAACGGCGATTGCGGATCTCTGGAACGTTGATCATCCTGGGATTGATCGTAGAGGCAGTATGCCTGCTCTGGTCGCGGCCAATTGCGTTCGTTTTGTTCATCGCTCTGGGAGGCGCACTCTTAGCAGCCGGCACCCTGTTTTATCTGTACTCCCTTGCGAACGAGAAGCGAACACGCTGATCACTCGCGGGAAAGCAGCCGCCCAAATCTTCGCTTCCTTCCGTTATAATCTTGAGAGCATTTTCCGCACTTGTGCGCCCTTAGCTCAGTTGGATAGAGCGTCTGGCTACGAACCAGGAGGTCGCAAGTTCGAGTCTTGCAGGGCGCACCAACCTCGCTCCGCGAGGTTGGTTGCTTCCTACAACCCTCAGCCGCGCCGCGTCTCGCTTCGCTCGACGCGAGCGGGGACGAGTCTTGCAGGGCGCACCACTTTTCCTAGAACTGGTTTCAAAAC
>JBASRS010000009.1:0-45664 GCA_049273945.1 Terriglobales bacterium
CGGCCACTGTGACCGCGGACTGGCCACCGCGAATGCGATGGCCGCCCTCGTGGCCGGCGCCAACTGCGTCCATGCCTGTGCCCTCGGCATCGGAGAGCGCGTCGGCAACACCCAGATGGACCAGATGCTGGTCAACCTGAAGCTCATGGGCATTGCACCCTGGGACCGGCAGGATCTCACCCGGCTCAAACCGTATTGCGAAGCCGTCTCCAACGCGACCGGCGTTCCCATCCCCGTGAACTATCCGGTCGTAGGTGACGATGCCTTCCGCACCGCCACTGGCGTTCACGCTGCCGCCGTGATCAAGGCCTATAAGAAGAAAGACATCGAGCTCGCGAACGCTGTCTATTCCGGCGTTCCATCGCACCTGTTCGGACTGGAGCAGGTGATTGACATCGGTCCCATGAGCGGAAAATCCAACGTGCAGTTCTGGCTGGAGCGCCGCGGATATCCTGGGAGCGAAGAGCTGATCGACCGCATCTACCGCCGCGCCAAGGCGAGCGATCACACTCTCAGCGAAGCCGAAATCCTGGAGTGTGTGCAGGCGTCGTAATTCCTACTCCGGCTCCCGCGCCAGTTCCAGACTCGGCGCCGGTTCGCCTTCCAATTCCTTCTGCCGCGCGGCCCGCTGCTGGTTGAGCATTTTCGTCGCCTTCGCCAATTCCACGCGCCCTTCTTTTTCGCGGCCCATGCGCACGAGCACCTGTCCCCGAAGATAGCGGGCGCTGGAGTTCTCCTTCTCTAAGCGGATGACTTCATCCAACTGAGCCAGCGCTGCCGGATAATGCTTATTGCGGTCTTCAATCCGAGCTAGCCCTATGCGCGCCTCTGTCAGCCGCGGATTGAGCTTCACGGCCTGGCGGAAGTTCTTCGCTGCTTCAATTTCGTTTTGCAGCAGGGATTCCACCTTCCCCAACTGTTCATAGGTAAAAGCCACGTCCGGCTCGATCGCCATGTCCTTCTGGAATTCGGCACGTGCTCGCTCGTAGTCCTGCTTGCGCAAGTAGGTCGCGCCCAGGTAGTAGTGGACGAACGGCAGCTTCGGATCTGCCTGCGCCGCCGCTTCCAGCTCCCGCACTGCATCGTCGTACTCGCCGCGGTGGTAATGACCCTTGCCGATGATCAAGCTATATTCCGGCTTGCCCGGCCCGATCTCAACCAGCCGGCTCTGCGCCTTTTCTTCAAGGGCCGCATTGTTTGCTTTCTCTGCCGCCCGCGCGAGCACATTGAGGTAATACACTTGGTCGGAAGCCTGTCCCCACAGCGGCTCCATCATCGCCACCGTATCCGCCCAGCGATCGTTGAAGAAGTAGCACAGCCCCAGCAGATAGCGCGCCTGGTAAGAATTCGGCAAGTCCCGCACCACCGACTCAAACGGCTTGATCGCCGAACCAAAATCGTTCTGCCGGTAATAGACCAGGCCAATATTCAGGCGAATACCCGCCACCGCCGGCGCCAGCTTCTCCGCCTTATGCAGCATCGCCAGCGCCTGTGGCCACTGCTTGCGCCGCATCTGGATCACCCCCAGGTTGGCATAAGCTCCCGCCACTCCCGGATCCACCGCCAGCACCGCCCGGAAATCCCGCTCCGCCTCGTCCAGTCTGTTCTCGCGCAGCGCCGCTTCACCCGCCACAAACAGCTTCTGCGGATTCGGCGCCGGCGCCGCGCTCTGCCCCTGCATTCCAAATGAGGAAAAAAGCAACAGCAAAAACACCCGGCCCACACTCATGCTTGACACTCGATTCACCGTGCTGTAGTGTCCGCCAGCAAGAGCCCGAATATCAAGGCGTCCATGGGGCCTGCTGATTCGAAGTCTTCCAAAACCGCGCACTCGGCCGCGACCCGCCGTCCCGAGCCTGCGCGCAAACGCTCTCAACCCGCCACCGTCACCATCCGCGACGTCGCCGAGCGTAGCGGATTCTCCTCCGCCACCGTCTCCATCGTTCTGAACAACGCGCCCCTGGCCCGTTACATTCCGGATACCACCAAGGCCCGCATCCAGCGCGCCGCCTCCCAGCTTGGCTACCGGCCCAACCTGTTCGCGCGCTCGCTGCGCAGCCGCCGCAGCCACACCGTCGGGGTCATGGTCTTCGACATGACCGATCCCTACTGCACACTCGTGCTGCGCGGCATTGAAAACTCGCTCTACCAGTCGTCGTTCCTGCCTATCCTCACCGACGTACACAATGAACGCAGCCGTTTCGAGCGTTATCTCGAAATGCTCCTCGACCGCCGTATCGAAGGACTGGTCGTGCTCGCCAACTGGCTTTTCCTCGACATCAACGTCCTCGCCGACCTGGAGAAAAGCAAAATCCCCACCGCGATCGTGGGATGCGAACTCAGGAACGACAACATCAGCTCCGTGATTGTGGAGAACACCCAGGGCGCCCGCGCCGCTCTGGAGCATCTCCTTTCCCTCGGCCATCGCAAGATCGCTTTCATTCGAGGGCCGCGCCAGTTGTCCGACACCGAGCCGCGCTGGCGAGGCGTGCGCGCCGTCGCCCGCGAGCACAACCTTCCCCTCGATCCCAAGTTGATCGTGGATCTCCCCGAGTCGCGCGACCCCTTCTCGAGTTTTGAAGACGGCTTCAAGCTCACGCAGGAACTCCTGCACCGACGCCACCCCTTTACCGCCCTGATGGCCTTCGACGACATGACCGCCTTCGGCGCCATCCGCGCTCTTTCCCGCTCCGGCGTCCACGTTCCCGAGCAATGTTCGGTAATCGGTTTTGACGACGTCGCTCCCGCTGCGCTCTATTCGCCCGCCTTGACGACCGTTCGCCAACCCATGGAAGCGATGGGCGCGACCGCGGCCACCATCGTGGTCGAAGCCATCAACGCCGGGCTGGAAAAAAAACCCGCCCGCGCCATCCACCGCAAAGTGGTGCCCGATCTGATTGTGCGCGAGTCCACCCGCAGCCTGAAGTGAACCACAGCGTGAAAAATATTACCTTCTTTTGACTTGACACCGAGGGGCAGCTGACGCACTATTGACACGTTTTAATAAAGGGTTTTTGTGCTTCTGTGGGTTAGGGTGGCCCGCAGAGCGATGGATGGCGCAAACATAACCATGATGTTGGGGTACGACAACTCAGCGTTCGAATCCAAAGCCCGGAGAGCCTGTCTCGCACAGGCCCGCCGCTCTTTCTCGAATGATCTAGGGAGTCACGTATGAAAATCCGTCTCTTCTGCACAATCGTTTTTCTGATGGCTCTGTTCTCGGCGACCCTCCTCCACGCCCAGGACACCGCCTCCGTAACCGGAACGGTACTCGACTCGTCCGGTGCCAGCGTCGCCAACGCGCAGGTCACGGTTTCCGCTGCCGACCGCGGAATCAATCGCACCACCACCACCAACTCCGACGGTGCGTATTCGGTCGCGGCGCTGCCGCCCGGCTCCTACGACATCTCCGTCAGCGCCCAGGGCTTCAAGAAGTATCAGGCTAAAGGTGTCATCCTGCGCGTTGCTCAAAAAGCCCGCGTGGACGTGCCCCTGCAAGTCGGCGCTGCCACCACGGAAGTCACCGTCGAGGGTGTCAGCGTCGCCCAGGTGGAAACCCAATCCTCGGATCTCTCCGGTACAGTTACAGGCAGGGAGATCAGCCAGCTCCAGTTGAACGGCCGCAACTTCGCCCAGTTGGTGACGCTGGTTCCCGGCGTGGTCAGTCAAACCGGGCAGGACGAAGGCACGGTCGGAGTGTACGGCAATGTCGCCTACAGCATCAATGGCGGTCGAACCGAGTACAACAACTGGGAGATCGATGGTGGCGACAACATGGACAACGGTAGCAACTCTACTTTGAACGTGTATCCCAGCCTCGATGCCATCGCCGAGTTCAAGGTGCTCACCTCCAACTACGGGGCGCAGTACGGTCGCAATGGCTCCGGTACCGTCGAGGTGGAAACCAAGTCCGGTACCAATGCTTTCCACGGCGACGTGTTTTACTTTGGCCGAAACGACGCTTTCAACGCGCGCAACTTCTTCGATGACGCAACCGCAAAAACTCCCACGTTCAAAAAACACGACTTCGGGTACACCATCGGCGGTCCCATCAGGCGGGACAAAACCTACTTCTTCTTCTCCGAAGAGTGGCGCAGAGACCTCGTCCCTGGACAGGTGTTCCACGTCGCGGTGCCCTCGGACGCCGAACGCGGCATCAACACGCCTGGGTTCGGTGATTTCAGCGACGTGTGCACTGGTCCGGATACAACGGACTGCCCGGGAGGCCCGAGCGTTCCTGATTTCACAGCGGTGCCCATCGACCCCAATGCCCAGGCGATTTTGGCAATGATTCCGCAATCCAACGCGGATGTGACCGTGTGCGGCGGTGCGCCCTTTGTCGGCTGCTTCAACGCTTCTCCCGCCAACAAAACCACCTGGCGCGAAGAATTGGTGCGCGTGGACCATAACTTCAGCCCCAGGATCCGGGCCATGTTCCGTTACATCCACGACTCCTGGCAAACCGTGACCCCGACGACTCTTTGGGGTTGTCCCGACGGATGCAGCTTTCCCACGATTCAAACAGGTTTTGTGGGGCCGGGAACCAGCGCAGTGGCTCGCCTGACGGCTACCGTTTCCCCGACGCTGTTGAATGAGTTTGTCTTCAGCTATACCGCCGACCACATCTTTCTCGCTAACACGGGTCCCGGGGCGGTCGCTCGGCCGGCGGGCATGACCATGACTGGAATTTTCCCCGACTTCGGAAACAAGCTGCCGGGCATCGAACTGACGGGCAATGCCGCCTATGGCACTCTCGAGGAGGACAATGCCTATATCCCCTGGAACAACGCTAACCCGACTTACACCTTGCGGGATAACGTCAGCAAGATCGTAGGCAAGCACAACCTGCAATTCGGAGCCTATCTCGCTATTGCGCAAAAGAACGAGCAGAGCAGTTTCGGCTCGCAGCAGGGGTTTCTGACCTTCGACGCGTCGAATAGCAACGTCAGCAGTGGCAATTCTTTCGCCGATTTTCTGTTGGGGAACATAAGCTCATTCCAGCAGGTCAATTCGACCCCCAAATACTATTTCCGTTACAAGATTCTCGAACCTTACTTCCAGGACGACTGGCACATCACTCCACACCTCACCCTGAATCTGGGTGTGCGGATTAGCCTGTTCCAAACTTACCGGGAGAAGCAGAATCAAACCTTCAATTTCCAGCAGTCGGCCTTCGTCCAGGCCAACGCTCCCGCCATTGGGGCTGATGGCTCCTTGATTGACCCGGTCACGGGTGAGCCACTCTCGATTGACGACCCGCGCGACTTCAATGGTATGGTGCACTGCGGAGGATCGGGTGTGCCGCCAGGCTGTGTGCAAGGACATCTGTTCAACCCCGCTCCCCGCCTGGGTTTTGCCTGGGATCCCAAAGGGGATGGCAAGTGGGCGGTGCGCGGCGGATACGGAATTTTCTACGAGCACGGGAACGGCAATGAGCAGAACGTTGAAGCGCTCGAAGCCACGCCGCCTCTGGTGCTCAACCCGACTCAACCCAACATTACCGGCTACACCAGTATTAGTGCTGGCGCAGCGTTCCCGCTCGGCTTCAATGCCATTGCCACCAAAGGCCGGTGGCCTTATGTGCAGCAATACAACCTGAATGTCCAGCACGAACTGCCGCAGCATATCGTTGCCACCCTCGCCTACGTGGGCAGCAAGGGTACGCACCTGGGCCGGAGACTCGACCTGAATCAGGTTCCCGATCTGACTGGGGCGAACCCGTATCAGCCAGGGGAGCCAATTACGCCACCCAATCCTCCCAGTGATCCCACTTACACGGGTGATTGCAATACCTTGACGACCCACAGCGGAACGCCGATCACCGGCGACGCGCTCCTGCACTTGAACATTGCTTGCGGCGGCGATCCCAGTCCCTTGCGTCCCTTTGTTGGCTTTAGCAGCATCAACTTCCTGCAGTTCGCGGCCAGTTCCACCTACAACGCGCTACAGTTCTCGGCGCGCCGATCGCTCGCTCCGCTTACCGTGGGCGTCTCGTACACTTACAGCCACTCGATCGATGACGCCTCCGACGGAGCCTTCGGAAACAACCCCAGCTTTATCGATTCGTACAATTTGAAGAGCGGACGAGCCAGTTCCGATTTCGACGTGCGGCACATGCTGAGTATCAGCTGGATCTACGATCTGCCGTTCTTCCGCGGCAGTGGGTTTGCCAACAAACTGCTTGGCGGGTGGCAATACTCGGGAATCATGGCAACCCAGACCGGCACGCCTTTCAGCGTGACTTTCAGCGGTTTCTCCGATAACGCTGGCGTGTCGAATGGCGCTGGGCCAGGTACCTATGCTGACATG
Organism: Terriglobales bacterium; assembly: GCA_049273945.1. Lineage (GTDB taxonomy): Bacteria > Acidobacteriota > Terriglobia > Terriglobales > Acidobacteriaceae > Acidiflorens. The sequence continues at coordinate 6,310 of JBASRS010000009.1, forward strand.
GTGGGAAATCCCAACGCAAATGTCCCAGCGCACGATCCAGGTTCTCCTCCCTTCCTTTACAACCCGGCAGCGTTTGCCGATCCCCAGGGGCTCACCTTTGGAAACTCCGGCCGGAACAGCCTGCGGAATCCGCGGACCACGAACTTCGACATGGCTCTTTTCAAGCACTTCAAGGTGACAGAAAGAACCGCGTTCGAGTTCCGGGCCGAGGCGTTCAACATCTTCAACCACACGCAGTGGAGCGGCGTGAACAACGACGAGGGGTCGCCGGCCGATTTCCTGCAACCGAGCGGCGCCCACCGCGCTCGTACCGTGCAGTTTGGCGCGAAGTTCATCTTCTAACCCACACACAGCACGAAAAAAATCCTGGTCTCGCCCGAGACCAGGATTTTTTCAGAGGGCAAACTTCCGGCCCGATACCGAAACTCCGAAACCTCGCGGCTACCCCGCCACCCCCACCTGCTCCCGCTTCCGGCTCAGCACCGCCAGACCCTTCTCCAAATCCGCAATCAGATCCTCAACATTCTCGATCCCCACCGACAGCCGGATCATCTGTTCGGTCACGCCCATCTTCCGGCGCAACTCCGGATCAATCATGGCATGCGACGTCAGCACCGGCAGCGACACCAGCGAATCCACGCCGCCCAAACTGGGCGCCAGCGTAAAAAGATTCAGCGCCTCGCTCACCCGGCAAGCGTCTTCGCCCGAGCCCTCGATCTCGAAGCTCAGCACGCCGCCCGCGCCCGCTAGTTGCTTCTTCGCCAGTTCGTGCTGGGGATGCCCCTTCAGCATCGGATAGTGCACGCGCGTCACTTTAGGGTGCCGGCTCAGGAATTCGGCAATGCGCAGCGCGCTTGCATTCTGCCGCTGCACTCGCACCGCTAGCGTCTTGATCCCGCGCAGCAGCAAGAATGCCGCATGCGGATCCATCGAGCAGCCCAGCGTCGTGCGCACCTTGTGGATCTGGTCAACCAGTTCACGCCGCCCCGCCGCCACCCCGCAGATCAGGTCGGCATGGCCGCCCAGATATTTTGTCCCCGAATGCAAAACGAGATCAATCCCCCACTCTGCGGGACGGCAGTTAATCGGCGTCGCAAACGTGGAGTCAATCGTCGTGATCAGCCCGTGCTTTTTCCCGAGCGCTGCAATCTTCTCGAGATCCACGACCTTCACCATCGGATTCGTGGGCGACTCGATATGAATGATTTTCGTATTCGGCCGGATCGCCGCGGCGTGCTGCTCGATGTCGTTGGTGTCGACAAAAGTGGTCTCAACGCCCAGCTTCGGCAGCCACTGCGAGAGAAACTTTATCGCGCCCCCGTAGATGTCCCGCTGCGCTACGATATGGTCGCCCGCCTTCACCAGGGTGAGAATCGAAGTCGTAATCGCCGCCATCCCCGAAGAAAACAGCAGCGCCGCGTCCGTCCCCTCCAGCTCTGCGATTGCATTCTCCACCACCGTGTGGGTGGGATTCCCGTAGCGCGTGTAGAACCGGTCTGTGTCCGTGGCGCGCACCTGCTCCTGGTTGTCGGTGACCTCAAACGTCGAGGTCTGATAAATGGGCGTGGCCAGCGGCCCATTCTTTTTGTGCAGGCTCGTTCCTCCGCGAACTGCCTCGGTCTCCTGATGGAATTCATGCTTCTTCTTCATGACGTCACCCCCGCACCGCCGCTCGATCCATCGCCGGCACCGCCGCCAGCCAACCAGCCGACCGCGAATGCCGCCCCGCGACCAGCTTGTCAAACTCCTGCTGCAGCGCCCGTGTCACCGGTCCCATCTTCCCCTCGCCGATCTTACGGAAATCAATCTCGCGCAACGCAATGACCTCCGCCGCCGTTCCACAAACGAAAACTTCATCTGCAATGTACAACTGATCGCGCGAAATCGCTTCCTCGACCACGCTATAGTCCAGGTCGCGCGCCAGCGTGACCAGGCTGTCGCGGGTGATCCCCTCCAGAATCCCCGCCCGCGGTGTCGTGTAAATGACCTCGTTCCGCACGACAAAAAGATTTTCCCCGGTACACTCCGCCACATATCCATCCGGCCCCAGCATGATGGCTTCATCGAACCCCGCCCGCTGCGATTCCGTCCTCGCCAGAATCGAGCTCACGTAATTCCCCGAGACCTTGGCCTTGGTCATCATGATGTTCGGATGCAGTCGCGTAAACGACGCGATGTTCGCGCGGATGCCGCCTTCTTTCGCCTCCGCTCCCAGAAACGACTTCCACTCCCACACCGCCACCATGAAGCGCGGCTTGCCCGCTTCCACGGTCATGGTGAGCGCGCCATCCAGAAAAATCATGGGCCGGATGTAGCACGCCGAAAACTCGTTCGCCGCAATGGTTTGGTTGATCGCCGACCGCACCTGCTCAGCCCCGACCGGCAACTCGCGAAAACCCACGATGTGCGCCGAGTCCAGCAACCGCTCCACGTGCTCGTCCAACCGGAACACGGCCGGCCCGCGGTCGGTGGCGTAGCACCGGATCCCCTCAAACACGCTGAAACCATACTGCACTCCCGCGCTCAGAAACGGCACCACTCCCTCGCTGGCGGGCTTTAACGAATCGTCAATCCAGATGTAGCGAGCAGCTCCCATGTTCTCCCCGAGTAACTCGAATCTCTTTAAGACTACCTGCGCCGCCAGCCACCGGCAAGCCGCACGACAAATCGATCTTCTCCACTTATAATCGGCGCGCTCACCCAATCCAGCAATGGAAACCGGACTCAAGAACCGCGTTGCCATCGTAGCCGCGTCCAGCCAGGGCATCGGCCGCGCCACGGCTGAGGCCTTCGCCGCCGAGGGCTGCCGCGTGGCTATGTGCGCGCGCAACAAAGAAGCGCTCAGCGCCGCCGCCGAAAAAATCCGCGGCCAGTACAAGACAGAAGTCTTGGCCGAGCCGTTCGACGTGACCGACGCCGCGGCCGTCCGCGACTTCGTCAACGCCGTGGTCGCCAAATTCGGCAGCGCCGACATCTGCGTGACCAACGCCGGCGGTCCGCCCGCCAAGGGCTTTCTCGCGACCACCATTGAAGAGTGGAAGCGCGCCGTGGATCTCAATTTCATGAGTGTGGTTTACTTCGCGCACCAGGTCATCCCCCACATGCAGAAGAAAAAGTGGGGACGCATCCTCACCATCACTTCCGTCACAACAAAACAGCCGGTAGCTGATCTGGTGTACTCCAACGCCGTCCGCGCCGCCGTCGTCGGACTGGTCAAAAGCCTGGCCAATGAGTTCGGCAAGGACGGCATCCTGGTCAACAACGTCGGTCCCGGCTTCACCGCCACCGAGCGGCTCAAGGAACTCGCCCGGTCACGTTCAGCGGCATTGGGCCGTACCGAAAAGGAAATTCTCGAAGGCTGGGCCGCCGATGCTCCCCTGAAACGCCTGGGCGACCCTCGCGAACTCGCCGACACCATCGTCTGGCTTGCCTCCGACCGCGCCTCCTACATCACTGGCCAAACTATTCTTGTGGACGGCGGTGTCTACAAAGGTTTGTAGGGGAAACGGGGTGCTGGACAATCCGTGACTCCCGTTCACCTCTGCAATCTGCAATCTGACCTCTGCAACCCCTCGCCCGCACCTACTTCCTCTCTTGCAACGTTTGTTGTTTTCAAGTAAGCTTTCGCCCATCCTGAACATGAATTCCGCAATCTTTCCGCGCTGCGGATTTGAGGAATAACCGCATGCACAACATTGTTGGCATGACCGCCCTGTGCTTTTCGGTCCTGCCATGTTGAGGGGCGTGCTGAATCCATTCTCCGTGAAGTTTGAGAATTGCAAGCGTTTCTCCCAAGGGGGGCGTGTATGTCGAGACTGAAGGCGTTGACAGCTTTAGCACTGACCGTCCTGGCACTGACCGCGCTGGCTGCGGCTCAGGGCGGCGCCACCGGCGCCATCAGCGGCACCGTGCAGGATGTCACCGGCGCCGTCGTCGCCGGCGCGCAAGTTCAGATCATCAACCAGGACACCGGGGCCGTCGCCCGCACCCTGAAAACTGACGCGAACGGCGCCTTCACCGCGCCCTTGTTGCCCGTCGCGACCTACACGGTGAAGATTAACTCCCCCGGTCTCGGGGAAGGGAACTTCAAGGACATCGCCGTCCGCATCACCGAAACCACTCGCCTGACGGCCAAACTTGCCCCCTTGAGGGTGCTCGAGAAAGTTGAAGTCAAGGCCACGGTCCAAACCGTCGAGACCACCACCGCGACCACCGGTCAGGCAATCGAAGAGCGTACCATCCGCGAGTTGCCTCTCTCCACCCAGAACTTCCAGCAGCTGCTCACGCTCTCCACCGGCGCCCAGAGCGAACTCAACGCCTCCGCCCAACTCGGACGCGGCAACGCCCGCGTCATCGTCAACGGCCAGCGCGAAGACAACAACAACTACCTGATCGAAGGCATTAGCGCGACCGACTACAACGTCTCGCAATCCACCAACGTCCCGCTGCCGAATCCCGACGTGATCGAGGAATTCAAAGTCCAGACTTCCCTCTACGACGCCAGCCAGGGCCGCAACAGCGGCGGCAACGTCAATGCGATCTTGAAATCAGGCACCAAGAGTTTTCACGGCGATGTCTACGAGTTCTTCCGCAACGATATCCTGAACGCCAACGAATTCTTCCTGAACCGCGCCAGCCAAAAGCGTCCCTCGGTGAAACAGAACATTTTCGGCGCCAGCTTGGGTGGACCGCTTGGCCCGCTCGGCTTTTTCTTTGTGAACTATCAGGGCACCCGCCAGCGTAGCGGGCTGTCGCCGGGGACGTTGATCAGCACCACACTCCCAGCTTTGCCCTCGACTCGCGACGACGCGACTCTCGATTCTGTCCTCGAAGCGCAATTCGGGATTCTCAGCATCGATCCCGTCATTCACAAACTGTTGCTCTTCAAGAGCAATCAGTTCGGCAACACGCCGGGCGGCTTCCTCATTCCTTCCGTTCCAGATTCGGGTGACGGCACTGGGCATTTCATCGTCAGCAAGCCAGGTAAGTACACCGACGATCAGTTTACGGCTACCTGGGACAAGGAATTCCATAGCGGCAACGACAAGGTCGCTGCCCGTTTCTTCTTCTCAAATGCGGAATCCTTCCTGCCATTTGGTGCCGGCGGTTTGCAGGCATCCCTGGGAGGAACTCTTGCCAGCAGCATCAGCGCGACTGACCTGAACTTCCCTTACGACCTTCCTGTCAACGACCGCTTTCTGAGCATCGCCGAGACTCATTTGTTCTCGCCGTCGCTGGTCAATGATTTCCGCTTCGGCTTCGTCCGCATCAACAACAGCCTGATCAATTCCATTCCCACCGGCACCGCTCCGGACGGAACTGCTTCGCCGGTCACCGCGGAAGCCTTGGGCATTGATCGCCCCATGAGCAACCTTACGCATTCCATCTACAAGTTCACACTCCCCAGTTTCCAGATTGGACCCACACCGCCCGCCGACCAGTTTCAGACTCAGAACAACTTCAACTTTGTCGAAACGCTCAGCTGGGTCAAAGGTAAGCACACATTCCGTTTTGGCGGGGAGTACACGCGCGTCAACCTCGACAAGCTTTTTCCTCAGGTATTCAACGGCCAGATATTCTTTAGTGATTTCCCTAGCTTTCTCGAAGGCGCGCCCAATGGAAGTTTTGGTGGCGGCGGCGTTTTCAACCACCAGTACCGCAACAACAACTTTGCCTTCTTCGCTCAGGATGACTGGAAAGTCCGTTCTGATCTCACCTTGAACCTTGGCTTGCGAACCGAGGTCTTGGGTGCCTTTTACGACAATCTCTGCCACATCGGAAACTTTGACCCTCAACTTGGCAACAACGGCCAGTATCCATTTGTCTATGGAAGCTGTGCCAACAAACTGAACGTCGACGGCCTGACGGGCGCCGGCAACAACACTACCTACCACAACAACTATTCAACCGGACTCGGACCGCGTGTCGGTTTCGCGTGGGACGTTTTCGGTCATCACAACACTACCATCCGCGGCGGTTACGGCATCTACTTCGTGCGTGAAGACGTGGGCACGGTGGATCAGCTCTCCTTCCAGGCTCCCTATCTTCCCATCGCGGGGCTTCCTGCGCCTGCCGGTTGCCTGGCCACCTTCTTTTCACCCGACGCGCCGTCTCCGGAGTGCGACCAGATTCCGGGACAAGGTAATTTCAACGCTCTTCCCAAAGCTGGGGACCTGTCTTCTAGTTTCGTCCCATGCCTCGGGGTATTCCAGGGTTTCTCGGGGGGAGACACGACGGGGGCAGCCACCTTTGGTTGCGCAGCTGGCAGCCCGGGCTTGATACCTTCGCAGAATTTGTTCGTGCTCACCGTTCCCCGCCACTTCGTCGTTCCCAACACCCAGCAATGGAACCTGACCATTCAACGCGATCTCGGCCGGCAGTGGATTATGGAGCTCGGCTACGTCGGAAGCCATGGCATCCATCTCCGCGAGACCAGCACGAACATCCAGGCCAAGCTGGTGACTGCCGACCAGCCGCTCACCTTGACCGCGACGGACGGGACGCAATACACCATCACCGAGAGCACTACCTCGAATGCTGCTGCCCGTTCCAACCTGCAAGGCGTCAACGGATATGGCGGTTATCAGATCTTCGCCAATGACGCCTATTCTCATTACCATTCGTTCCAGGCAACGCTCTCTCGTCGTTGGGGTGCGGGATATTTTCAGGGCGCTTATACGTACTCGAAGGCGACGGACGCCACTTCCAGCGGCAACACCGCTCTGAACACCGCTTTCAACGACGAGACCAATATTTCCAACTCGTATGGACTCTCTGATTTTGATCGCACCCACCGACTCACCGTCAGCTATCGCTATGACCTCCCCTTCTTCCGCGGCGCTCGCGGCGCCAAGGGCGCGGTCTTTGGCGACTGGGCGATCAGCGGCATCACCATCTTCCAGTCGGGCACTCCTTTCTCCGTAACCGACTCAGCTGCAGGATCCGCTTATCTTGCTACCTTCTTGTCGTTCGCTGTCTTGGGTGCGGACCTGGCTCCCGGCGGTTCCATCGCCGCGGGCAAGACGTCCGGCGATATCCACAAGCGCCTCGACGGTTATCTGAACTTCAACAATTTCGTTCGTGCTCCGCAAGCCGACACGATCGGTTGCCCCGACTTCGACTCGTCCAACCCTGCTTGCACGACCCGCTTCGGAACGCTCGGCCGCAACATCTATCGCGGACCGCGTCAGCAGAACTGGGACTTTTCTCTAATCAAGAACTTCCGCTTGACGGAAAAGCAGAGCCTGCGCTTCACGGCAGATTTCTTTAACATCTGGAACCACGCGAATTTCGCCAGCCCTGCTTCGAACGACGTCGAAAATTCCGGTCCATTCGGCAAGATCCAGAGTACCGTCGGCACCCCGCGCCTCATCCAGTTCCAGTTGAGGTACGCCTTCTAGTGGCGGCGGCAACAACATCCACCCGCATCCCGCTGCTCGAGCGGGACCAGGTCCCACCCGAAGTCGCGAGCATGTACGACGCCCTGCTGAAAACGCGGGGCGTTGTGCCCAACATGTTCAAGACGCTCGCCCACACTCCGGCTCTAGCCCTCGCCACCGCCGGATACCTGAAAGCCTTGCTCAGCGATGGGGCGCTCCCCGGTTCCTACAAAGAGCTGATTGCCCTGCGCCTTTCGGCCCTGCTTTCGAGCGAATACGCGACCAAAGCCCACGCCCTCTCCGCCCGCCAGAAGGGTGCGACCGAAGCGCAAATTGCCGCCGCCCGCGCCGACTTCGAATCCGGCCCCTTCACCCCGGCCGAGGAGCTCGGCTTTCGTGCTGCCGAACGCCTGCATCGCTCCGCCGCCGACATCACCGACGACTTCTATGCTGAGCTGAAGCAGCACTTCACCGATCCGCAGATCATCGAACTCGTCGCCACTGCCGCCGCTTTCGAACTATTCCCCCGGTTCGTGGACGCTCTGCGCATCCCCATCACGCCAAGTGTAGGGACGGGTCTCTGACCCGTCCAAGCCGAGCGAAGCTCGGCAGCGCAGCGGCCTCGAAGCTGCGAGCGATGCTTTTTGATGGGCTAAGATTAAGATAGACCTCTATGCGACCCCTGGCATCCCGACTTTCCGTGCTCACCGGCGAAGGCGCGCTCACCGTCTATTTGTGCGCGAAGGAACTCGAGCGCCAGGGACGCTCTATCATCCATCTCGAACTAGGCGAGCCCGACTTCCATCCCGCCGAGCCCGTGGTCGCGGCACTCGAAAAGGCGGTGCGCGACGGCAAAGACCGCTACTGTCCCATGGCCGGTGTCCCCGCGCTGAAAGAGGAGATCGCCGCTTACCTCGACCGCACGCGCACCATCAACGTTTCTCCCGAGAACGTAGTCATCGCCCCCGGCTGCAAGCTCTCGCTTTTCTTCGCGCTCATGGTGATCCTCGAGCCCGGCGACGAAGTGCTCTGGCCCGATCCCGGCTTTCCCGGATACGCCTCGATCACCCGCGCTTTCGGCGGCATCCCCATCCCCTTCGGCCTGGCGGAGAAAGACAAACTCCAGCCCGATCCCGACGAGATCGCCGCGAAAATCACGCCGCGCACCAAGGCGATCCTGCTCAACTCGCCCTGCAATCCGACCGGCACCGTTTACACCGACGCCGTCCAGCGCCGCATCGCCGAACTGGCCGTCCAGCACGACCTCTACGTGCTCTCCGACGAGATCTACGCCCGCATCATCTACGGCCAGAAATACCATTCCATGCTCAGCTATCCCGGCATGGCCGAGCGCACCTTGATCATCGACGGCTTCTCAAAAAGTTTCGCCATGACCGGATGGCGCCTCGGATACACCATCGCGCCGCCCGAACTCGTGCCGCATCTCGTGATGCTCGCCATCAACAGTTACACGTGCACCGCTGAGTTCACGCAGTACGCGGCCATCGAAGCGCTGCGCGATTCGACCGGCGCCACGCCGCGCATGGTCGCCGAATTCCAGAAGCGCCGCGACCAGTTCATCAGCGACCTGAACGGCGTCCCCGGCTTCCGGTGCATTCCGCCGGAAGGCGCCTTCTACGCCTGGGTGAACATTGAAGAAACTGGAACGACCGCCGAGGAAGTTTGCCGCATCATGTTGGAAGAAGCAGGAGTTGCAGCGATCCCAGGCGCCGCCTTCGGTGACATAGGAAAGAATTTCGTGCGCTTCTCGTTCGCGTCTTCAACGGCGACTCTAAAACAAGCCGTAGCCCGAATTCAGAAAGCCTCTGTCGCCTGGCAGACAACGGTAGCTGCGAAGTGAAACGATTCTAGCGATGGTCGAGTGTGGCATCAGTTGAGAGTTCGACCGCCGACCAACAAGTAGCTTTTGGGTGGCGCAGCGCTTCAGCGCTGCGATAAAGCCAGAACTGATGAGGGCTTCAGCCCCTGAGGGCGCGGGCCATTCATGGAGCAACACAAATGAAATCGCTTTGGATCTTAATCCTCTGTCTCGCCACTCTCCCCGCCTGGAGCCAGGCCCGTCCCTACCCCGGCCCCGACCTGCCGCAGCTCTACCAGCACTATCTCGACGTGGTCAACAACATCCCCGCCTTCGACCACCACGCCCACCCCGGTTTCGCCGACGATCCCGACGTGGACGCGATGGCCGCCCCTCCCGGCAGCGCCGCCTTCCGTGAGCGCGACACCAATCCGGAGCTGGTTGCCGCCGCCAAAGCTCTCTGGGGATATCCCTATGCGGACTTCTCCCCTGAGCACGCCAAGTGGCTCGTTCAGAAGAAAGCCGAGATGAAAAAGCAATACCCCGGCACCGCCTACTTCAACATGCTGCTCGACAAGCTCAACTTCGATCGCGGCGTCGCCAACCGCGCCATGATGCCCGACTACCTCGACCCCAAGCGCTTTCCTTGGGTCTTCTTCGCCGATGCATTCATGTGGCCCTTCGACAACACTAAGGAGACTTCACGCAACGGTGACCAGCAGGTGTACATCCCGCTCCAGGAAAAAATGCTGAAGCGCTGGATACAACAGGAAAAACTTAGCGCCCTTCCCGCCAACTTCGGCGACTATCTGAAATTCATCAGCCAGGTGCTGGAAGACAATCAGAAGAACAAGGGCGGCATCGCGATGAAATTTGAAGTCGCTTACTTCCGCACATTACACTTCAACGACCCGTCGCGCGAAGAAGCCGAAGCCATCTATAAGAAATACGTCAAAGGCGGCGTCCCCACCGAGCCCGAGTACCGCGCCTTCCAGGACTACGTCTTCCGCTACCTGATCACCGAAGGCGGACGCCTCAAACTCCCCGTGCACATTCACTCTGCGGTCGGCATCGGCGACTACTTCAACATCTCCGAAAGCAACATCATGCAGCTCGAAAACATTCTTCGCGACCCGCGCTACTTCGGCACTACTTTCGTCATGATCCACGGCGGATACCCGCTGGAACGTGAAGCGATCTGGTTGGCCGCGATGAAAAACGTGTACATGGACTCCTCCATTCAGGAAATCATCATGTACCCGGCGGCCTTCAAAGACTCGCTCCGCCAGTGGCTCGAAACCTTCCCCGACAAGATCACCTTCGGCACCGACTGCTTTCCCTACAACGAAATCCTCGGCGCCGAAGAAAGCTACTGGCTCGGAAACGTGTCCGCGCGCCAGTCGCTCGCCGCCGCGCTCGCCGAAATGGTCTCCTCCGGAGAAATCACCGACGCCAAAGCCATCGAGATGGCCCACGCCTATCTCCACGACACGGCCGTCGGCCTGTATCCTTCATTGAGCCACTGACATGAAAAAGAAGAAATCAAAGAAATCCGCGCGTAAGAAATCCGCCGCCAAGACCGCGAAGAAGAGAACGTCGAGTCCAGCGAGCAAAGTCGCCCTCAAGGGCACCGTCTCAAAAGCCCGGCGCAGAGCCGAGTTACGCCACATCCCCTGGAACTCGGTCGAAGTCGAAGCGCTGAACCCGCTGCTTGGACGCCACTTCGTAGTCGGTCAGAACATCATGCTGGCCCGCGTGCTGTTGAAGAAAGGCTGCATCGTGCCCGAACACAGCCATCCCAACGAGCAGCTAACCTTTATCGCAGAAGGCGCCTTGAAGTTTTGGATCGACGGCAAAGAGATCGTGGTGAACGCCGGCGAAGTCCTGACCATTCCGCCCAACATGCCCCACAAAGCCGAAGCGCTCGCAGACACCGTTGATTTCGACGTCTTCAACCCGCCCCGCGCCGACTGGATGAGCGGAACCGACGCGTATTTACGATAGCCGCGCACGGAACTTTGTATCAGGGCACGCGGAGGTTCGTATCAGGGCACGCCTTCAGGCGTGCCGTATGATGTCAGGTGTCAATGCGCCTTTAGGCGCTGGCGCGTCCTACGGGACAAAAATCCTTGTCGATCTCACACCCGACTAGAGCTATCGCTGGCCTCCGCTGCATCTCCTGCGGCGCCACGCCGGACTCCGCCGCCCAGGATTTTCGCTGCACCAACTGCGGCGAACTGCTCGAATTCATCTTCCCAGGACGAGCCTTCGAGGCCGCCGCCCTGAAATCTCTCTGGCTGACGCGCAAGTCCTCAAGCCACAGACTCGACCAGAGCGGCGTCTGGCGCTTCCGCGAACTCCTCCCACACATCCCCGAAGAGCACGCCGTCACCCTCCGCGAAGGCAACACGCCACTCTACGATCTGCCGCGCTGCGCCCGTATCGCCGGCCTCGACACGCTCCAAGCCAAGCACCAGGGCATGAATCCGACTGCGTCGTTCAAAGACACCGGCATGACCTTCGCCGCCTCTTCCGCCCACCAGGGCGGATTTCGCTGGGTCGCCTGCGCCTCCACCGGCAACACCTCAGCCTCCATGGCCGCCTACGCCGCCCGCGGCAACATGCACAGCCTCGTTCTGATCCCCGAAGGCAAAATTTCCTGGGGCAAGCTCTCGCAATCGCTCGATTACGGAGCCCTCACCTGCCAGCTTCGCACCGACTTCGACGGCTGCGTCCGCATCCTGAACGAACTCGTATGCCAGAAGCCCATCTATCTTCTGAACTCGGTCAATCCGTATCGCATCGAAGGCCAGAAGACCGCTGCCATCGAGCTGCTCGAGCAACTGAACTGGGAGCCGCCCGATCACATCATCGTCCCCGGCGGCAATCTCGGGAACAGCTCCGCGATCGGCAAAGCGCTGCTCGAAATGCGCGACCTCAAGCTGATCTCGCGCCTCCCGAAACTCTCCATCATCCAGGCGCAAGGCGCGAACCCCTTCTACCGCAGCGTGCGCGAATTTGGCGGGACAAAACTCGAGCCCATGACCGCCGACACGCAAGCTACCGCCATCCGAATCGGCAATCCCGCATCGTGGAAAAAGGCCGTGCGTGTCCTTCGCGAGACCCGCGGCGAAGTCGAGCAGGTCACCGAACTGGAAATCGCCGAAGCCAAAGCCGAGATCGGCGCCGACGGAATCGGTTGTGAGCCCGCCTCCGCCGTCACCCTCGCCGGCCTGAAAAAGTTGCGAAAGCAAGGATTCGTGAAGCCCGGAGAGACCGTAGTCCTCATCCTGACCGGCCACCTGCTCAAAGACCCCGACTTCACTATCAAGTTCCATCGCGGCGACCTGTTCACCGGAACGCCGTACGAGCACCCAGCCGTGCAGATCAACCATCTGCAGCGTGCCCCGATGGTTCTAGACGCTCATCTAGGCGCGGTTATCGCTGCCCTCGACACCGCCGAGAGAAATTCGTAGCAGTTCCGCGCGATCTCGTGTATAAGACTCGGTTTTGATTGTTTAACTCTTGAGGGAGCGCTGATTCAGCAGCCCTTCCGCTCCGTCCCGCGCCGCTCCGTTAAGCGGTTCGGACAAGATGTGCTTTTGGGTGGCGCAGCGCTTCAGCGCTGCGATTTAGCTGCTCTGATGATCTGGGGCTTTAGCCCCTGAGATGACATGCCGTCGCGCCCCGCATCCTCGGACCGTTCCATCCGCCTGGCCCTCCCGGCGACCTCGGCCAACCTCGGCCCCGCCTTCGACACCGCGGCCGTGGCGATGGACTTCTATCTCCGCCTCCACGCCCAACGCGCTCCAGACTTTTTCATCACCGCCGAAGGCCGCGACGCCCAAATCTGCCGCCGCATGGAAGACCACCTTATCCTGACCACGTATCGCGAGGTCCTCGAGTCCGAAAACCGCAAAGTCGTTCCCCTCAGCATCCACATCGAAAACGAAATTCCCATCGCCAAGGGCTGCGGATCATCCGCTTCGGCCCGCCTGGCCGGGATCGCGCTCGCCGTGCACTACGGACATCTCCGCTGGAAAGCCGACCGCATCGTCGGCGAAGCTGCCATGCGCGAGCATCATCCCGACAACGCCTCCGCCTGCTGGATGGGCGGCCTCACCGTCGCCAGCATGGACAACCAGGTGCAGGCTCAGGTGGTCGAGGTCAAACCCAAAGGCCGCTGGCCGCTGCTGCTGGCCGTCCCCGACGCCCCTCTTTCCACTGAACAAGCGCGCCGCGCGCTGCCCTTCCAATACTCGCGCGCCGACGCCGTCACCAACATCCAGAATTCCATGCTGCTGCTGGCGTCTTTCGTCTACGGCCTCCCCGATCTGCTTCCATCCGCGCTCGAAGACCGTATCCACCAGCCCTACCGCGCTCCGCTCTGCCCTCTGCTCCCCGCCATCAAGGAACTCACCGGCGATTCCGGAATCCTGGGCGCGGCTCTGAGCGGTGCCGGCCCATCGGTTCTCGTGTTCCTGGATCCGAAGGTGAACCCGAAAAGAGCCAAGCAGAGAATCGCCGCCCATTTGGCCAAACGCCGCTTGCCCGCCGAACTGCTCCTAACCCAAATCGCCACTCACGGCGGCCGCGACGGCGCCGATTGGCGCAGGAAGCACGATTCTCCAAAGAAATAGGGATCGGCGAGCGCCGATCCCCGAATTCACAGCCCGTTGCAAATAGTCTCAAGCCAGAAGCTAGCAGCCAGTAGCTGCCCTACCGGCTCGCCGGCGGCACAATCCCGTTCGACCGCAGATAGACCACCATCTGCCCGTAATGATCGAACCCATGCCAGGCAAACACAGTGCCCATTCCCAGTCGTGTAGCGGTGCCTTCGCCGAACGGATTCTTGATGGGCCCGACCGCATTGCCCTCGTTGATCGTCGCCACCGCCTTGTGCGCGTACGCGTACGAGTCCTTCAAGAACTTGACGATGTCAGCCTTCGTCTTCACGCTGTCCGGGCCACTTTCGCCGCCCAACTCCACCGGCGCCTTCTCACCCAGGATGGCCGCTGCCACAATGTAATTCACCGCCGCTACGTGCTTCGCCTGCATTGCGAAGGTGCGCACACCTTTGAACTCGCCGCCCGTCGGAGCAAATCCGAATTTCTCCTCCGGCATCGCCTCGACCGCCGGAACCAGTTCACTCTCGATCGTCTTCACCGTGCCGTCAATGACACTTGTGATCGTCTTCTTCTCGTCGCCCGCCTGCGCCATCCCCAAACTGCAAAAAGCCAGTACCACCGCCAGCATCAATGCACTCTTCTTCATGTCGCCTCCGCGAACTTCATTCTCCGACTGGACTCCTTGTCTCGACCAACCACTAACCACTAACCACTGAACTCAATCCCGCACCACCGCCGGCGTCAGATCCAACTCGCTCGCCGTAATCCGATGCCCGCGCAGCGCCATCACCCCGCACGCCAGCACTACGGCCGCCACCGCCAGCGCATTCGCAATCCCGATCTGCTTCGCGACCGCTCCCCACAAGGTCGCCCCGATCGCCATCCCTCCCTGCAGCACCAGCAGGTACAACGACAACGCCCGCGCCCGCAAATACGAGGGACACATCGTCTGCGCCGCCACGTTGAGACACGCCAGGATCCCGATCCACGCCCCGCCCGCCACCAGCATCACCACGCAAAGCAAAGGAAAAGTATGCGCCCGTCCTGAAGCGAACGTCATGCCCGCGAACACCAGGATCGCCACCACCACCACCCCGTCCACCGACAACTTTTCTCGCACGCGCGGCAACGCCGCCGCCCCAATCAACGCGCCTAACCCGAAGGAGCCAAGCAACACGCCATAACCTCGCGCTCCGAAGGGCCGAGCAATGATTGGCATCAGCGCCAGCATGGAAGCCGCCGCCACGCTGAACGTTCCCGTGCGCAGCAGCACCGACTTCGCCAGCGCGCTCTCTCGCACGTAAGCGAATCCATCTCCAATCGCCGCCCACACCCGCCGCGGCGTAGCCGAAGCCTCCACCGGCCGTTTCCAGCGGTAGAGAAACAGAATGACTCCAAAGAATGATGCCGCATTCAGCAGAAATGTGACGCCGCACCCCACTGCCGCCACGATCACTCCGCCGAGCGCCGGCCCCACCGCCCGCGCCACATTGAACCCCGCCGAATTCAGCGCCACCGCCGACGCATGCTGCTGCCGCGGGACCAACTCCGGCGTAATTGCCTGCCACGCCGGATCATTCATCACCGATCCCAGCCCCAGCAGAAACGTAAGCAGCAGCAGCACCCAGGGTCCGACGCAACTAGTCAATGTCAGAATCCCGAGCGTTGCCGAAGCCAGCACCATCCACCCCTGCGTGACGAGCAGAAACCGCCGCCGGTCCACCATGTCCGCCAGCGCGCCCGCCGGCAGAATCACCAGAAACACCGGCAACGCCCCCGCCGCCTGCACCAGCCCAACCATAAACGGATTCATGGTCATCTGCGTCATCAGCCAGCCGGCGCCGACGTTCTGCATCCAGGTGCCGGTATAGGAAACGACCGAGGCAATCCACAGCGACCGAAACAGCGACTCTCCGAGAGGAGCCCACGGTGACACAGCACGCCCCCGCACCGCCACCCGTTCGGCCATCGGCATCTTGATCATCTCAGCCATGCATTGATTTCTCTGCGTCCTCTGCGCCGCCTCTGCGACCTCTGCGGTTTAAGATTTTGCTTTGTCGTGAACTAACCACCAACCACTGCCGCAGCAAACGGCCACTCCGCCCGCCGCCAGGCCCGCAAACAATAAATCAGCAGCCCCACCACCAGGATCACCCCAGCGTACCGAATCTCGCGCAAGAAATCCTTCCGCGAAATCAGGATAAACACGAAGCTCCCCGCCGCCACCAGCGCCGGCACCGGATACAGCCACATCCGAAACGGACGCGCCATCTCCGGCCGCCGTATCCGCAACACAATCACCCCAATACTCTGCACCAGGAACTGCAAAAGAATCCGGATCACCACCAGCGCTGCAATCAAATCCGCCAGCCGGAGAAAGCAGAACAGCGCCGCCACTCCCGCCAGCGCCAGCAATGAAACGTAAGGAAACTGGTGCACCGGATGCACCCGAGCAAACGCCCGAAAATAATTCCCATCCACCGCCGCCGCGTACGGCACCCGCGAATACCCTAGCATCAGCGAAAACACCGAAGCAAACGCGGTCCACATAATAAGGACCGACACCACCGGCCCCGCCCAGCTTGCACTCCCATAAGCTCTCTGCATGAAGGTGGACACGACGTAGAGCTTGCTGTTGGACGCCCCCGACTGCACCAGCTCCCGCCAGGGCACTACCCCCAGGATGCTGATGTTCATCACTACATATAGACACGCCACCGCCACAATGGATAGCAATAGGGCGCGGGGAATATTGCGCCCGGGGTCCTTGATCTCATCTCCAAGAAAACATACGTTGTAATAGCCCCAGTAGTCATAGGCCGCGATCAGCATGGCCCCGCCCAGCCCATGAAAAAAATCCCCCGAAAGCCTAAACGCCCCCGGTGGAAAATCAAACGCCTGCCGCGCATTGAAATGAGTCAGCCCAACAAAGATGATCCACCCGATCGTCCCCATCACCCCGACCCAGAGCAGCTTCGAAAGCCGTCCGATGACCGTGATCCGCCGATACAGTAGAAACGCCGTGAACAGGCAAACGCCAATAGCCACCAGCGTCGCTGGCATCGCCACCCAGCTCACTTGGAGCGTTCCCGCCAGCGGAAGATTGAGGCTCCAGGTCCGGCTAGCCCAAACATGTTCGAGCCGCGGCCAGAAGAACGCCGCATACTGCGACAGCCCTACACTTCCCGAAGCAATCGACAGCGGCGCGCTGAAAGAAAGCTGCCAGATAAAGAGAAACGAAATCAGCCGCCCCAGCCTCTGCGGCCCATAAATCTCTTTCAGATACCGATACGACCCGCCCGACCCCGGCATGGCCGCGCCCAATTCAGCCCACACCAGCCCGTCGCAGATGGCCAGTACCGCGCCCAAAATCCAGCCCAGCATCGCCTGCGGCCCGCCCATCGCCGACACAATCAAGGGGATCGTAATAAACGGCCCCACCCCGATCATGTCAATCATGTTGAGAGCGGTAGCCGAGCCAAGCCCGATCCCGCGGACCAGCGGCGTCCCGGCGCCTGTTGCCCTATCGGCTGATTGAGCAGTCTCCATGAATGATTGTTCGCAAGCAGTGGTCTAAGTAAATTGTCATCCTGAGCGAAGCGAAGGACCTGCTTTCGCGTCCGCAATCAGTGTCGCGCGACGGCGTATGCGCCCCGAACGACTAACGACCATCGACCAACGACCACTCGCTACTCGCCACTAAGAATATTCACAAACAGCCTTACCGCCCCCGGCACTCCCGCCGGCAACTGCCGGAAGAACGCGTATCCCGTATAGATATACGTCCCCTTGCCGTATTGCGCCACGAGAAGGCCGCCCTTCTGCTCGCCTTCTCCCGGATCATGGGTCTCGAGCAACGGCGTAAACTTCGCATCCCACTGCGAAGCGAAATACAACCCGCGCTCCTGCACCCATCCCTCAAAATCTTTCTGCGTAATTTCGTTCGGGGAATGAAAAATCCGGTTCGCCGGATCGAGAATCTTCACCGGCGCCTCCTCCACCGACACCCGAGCCCGGCTCAAAGTCAGCGGGTACGGCGCAAACTTCCCATTATTGAAATCCGCCGCTGAAGCGTTGTACTGCACCACCAGCCTTCCGCCCGCCTCGACAAACTCCAGCACCCGCTTGTTATTCGCGATTACATCCTTCTGAGTGTCGTAAGTGCGAATCCCCAGCACGATCGTCTGGTACTTACTAAGGTCCTCAGCCGCCAACTTATCCGCCGGGATCAGCGTTACGTTCATCCCGATCTGCTGCATCACAGTGGGAATCTCGTCCCCCGCCCCCATGATGTAGCCGACCTTGAGTGATTTCGGAACCTTTACGTCAACAGTGCTGATGCGCTGCATCGCCGGCTGGTAGTAGTAGGCTGTGCCCAGATCCTCGCGAGTCACAACCGCGTAACCCTCGTCGTATGTGTGGCCGTTGCTACGGAGTTCGGCTCGGATGTCCGCGCGCCCCTCTTTGAGTTCGGAAGGGAAGACGTCGAAGGAGACTTCTAGCGCCCGATCTCTCGCGATCTTCGTTTGCAACTCCTTGGGTTCCGAGCGCCAGCGGGCAGGTAGCTTGGGCGAAATCTGTGCTTCCGCGCCGTTGCCTTGATCCCGTGCGCTCACTCCGACCCTGGTGCCGCCACGCTGGGAGGCTGGAATGACAGCCGTTGATGGCTTTACCTCGAGCGAAAATGATGGCGCTACTGCCAGCGGCCGTTCCGTTACATTCCCCGAAGCGTCCTTGTACCGAACCATGCAGGTTGCCGATATCATCCCTCCCCTCCCCATCGCCGCGAGCGCTTTCACCGGTGCAGGTGGAAAGGGAAGGCCAAGATATCGCGGATCGTCGATTTTGTTGATCGCCTCTCTTTCCGGATCATTGCGATGCCAGTAGGGCCGCGTGGGCGCCGCATCCGGAGGTACCTGAACTCTGAACTGGCTGATCTCGTGGGGCGTATGTTCGTGGCTCAGCACCGTGGAGGTCCACCCGTCCGGAAGCTCCAGATGGAATTCGGCCATCCGATTCGAGGGCTGCGCGGTCGAGAACCGTGCAGTGATTTCAAAAGCCTGTCCGGGCACGGCCATAAAGGCATCTTCCGGACTCGACCCGACCGGAGCGTCAACCACGACTCTTAACTGCGCACCATCCGCCAGAGCTCGCGCCTTCTCGATATCGGGCCACAACCGAAGCAGAAGCTGAAGATTAAAGTTGCTGGCCGACAGCGGCGAGAGTTGCGATCCCGCGATCCGGCTAAAGAGTTTCATCACCATCTCGCTGGCGGCAGCAAGAGGTGGCTCCGCCGAAGCGGGTTCTTTTTCCGCCGCTGCGGTCGCCTCATCAATCTTGGTCTTGATATCCTCCAACTCGCCCCGCAGCCACGGTACCTTCTTCTCTTCTTCCCCCAGCCGCGCCGCCAGTCCTGCTAGCGTCGTGTCAATCCCGTCGAACAGATCCTGCTCGTGTCCATCCTTATCCTTCGGTGAGTCGACCACCGAATCCACCAGCTTGTAGTGCGTGAACCGGTCTCCGTCATCAATCGTCCAATTCGCAGCGCCCTGCGAGAGTTGGTGCCGCAATCCCTTCATCGCAAACTGGATGTATGACGTCCCCAGCACTGGATCCTTGATACCGGTATTCAGCCGCACGGTGTAATTCGCGGCGTCGCAGGTGCTCGCAAAGAACCCGCAGACGTTCCCGGTGTAAAGCTTTTTCGGCTGCCACGGCTGCAATCCTTCCGCGATCTGCTCCGGAAATCGCTTCGGGTCGCCCGCCGCGCGAAACGCCTCTTTTGTCAAAATCGCCGACGCCTGATGATGTCCATGCCCATCGCGATCCGTCCCCGAAAAGCGCGCCACCAGCACATCCGGACGAAACGTCCGAATCACCCGCACCAAATCGCCGAGTGCGACATCGTGCCCCTGCCACTTCTGAAATGTCTCTTCAGCCGTTTTCGAATACCCGAAATCCGCCACATGCGAAAATCGCTGCTCTACGCCGTAATACCGATCCGACGCCAGCAGTTCCAACGTCCGCAGCACGCCCAGCACATCGAACAGATTGCTGCCCAGCTTGTTCTGCCCGCCCTCGCCGCGCGTCAGCGTCATCAACAGAGTGGAGACGCCCTTGCCACGCGACTCCAGTGTCAGCATCCCGCCATCTTCATCATCCGGATGCGCCGTCACCTGCATTAGCCGCCCGGTCGTCTGCAACCGCCGCAACATCAGCTTTAGCCCCGCGGCCCCCGTCTCCTGGGGCAGCGGCTCGTAGTAGTGATCTGCTGCAGGCTTTTCGGTTGTTTGCGCAGCCGCCCTCCCGATTGTTGGAGCGGCCAGAAGCAGCGCCAGTAGCGCCGCTGTCCCCCGCCTTCCGGAGTACATCAGGCCAGACCAATATTGTCCCAATTTAGACATGCACATGTGATGGGTTTTTCGTGAGGTGGGAACCAATTTTTTCCTTTAGAAACCTTTGTGTCCAGCCTGTCCTGTTACCCACTTCGGTTGTTCTCTGCGTACTCCGCGAAACCTCTGCGGCCTCTGCGGTTAGCTTTTCGCCGGCAGCGTCAACTGGGCACGCGTTGGACTGAATTTTGGCCGGATCGTGAGCAACCATCGCTACCGCGCCCCACTCCCCGCCATGAACTTCTTCTGACATTCCCCCGCCGCCTGCACAATCTCCCGAAACTCCGCATCCCCCTGCGCTCCTACCAGCAGCGGATCCGCCTGCAATGCCTGATACGCGCAATACTTCTGCTCCACCGCCTTGCGCAGAAACGCGTAGGCAATCTTCTTCTCGCCGCACTGCGCCAGCACCGCCCCCTGGTAATACTTCAACTCCGAATCCTGCTCCCACAGCAGGTCATCCTGTGCCCGCTCCGCCAGGCTGTGAATCTCCTCCGAAGGCGCCTTGTTCAAGCAGCCCAGCAGAAACGCCCGCATCCAGGTGGGATTGGTAGTCATCTTCTCCGCCGCCTCGCGCGCCTCTTTCATCCGTCCCTCACGCATCAGCACCGAAACCATCACCGCATTCGACCACTCCGACCCCGCGTCTTTGTTCAAATACTGCTTCGCAAACGCCGTCTTCCCCGCCTCAAAGAACGCAAACGCGCACGATCGCCAGTTGTAGTCTCCGGGATCGATGGCCACACCCGCGTCACATTCCCGTTGCGCCTCATCGAGCCGGCCGGCATAGCGCAGGACATAGCCCAGCGAATAGTGCGCAAACGCACTGTCCGGACGCCGCGCCACCAGGTCGCGCGCACTCTGAAAAGCCTTGTCGAGTTGGCCTATTTCCGCTTCGTTCGTCGCCAGAAATCCCGCCGCACCCACTCGCCCTGGCTCCAGGCTCAGCGCCCGCCGATACGCCGCGTTGGAGCGCCCATACTGCGCCGCCCCGCCATTCGCGTAGATCGCGTCGAAGTAATAGCGCCGTCCGAGCGCCTCCCATGCCGGCGCATAGTTCGGATCCAGCTCGACGGCCCGCTCGAGCATCGTGATGGCTTCCTTGTTCGGAACCGCATCGTGCGGCACCGGCACGCTCCGCAGATACCAGTCGTAGCCCTCGCTGTTGGCAGGAGCACTACTCACATCCGTAGCGCCCCGGGCCACGCCCAGCGCTGGAAGCAACTCCTGCCGCACCTTCTTCGCCAGCTGATTCTGCAGCGCGATCATGTTTTCCGACGGCGCCGTCAGCGTGCCCGTCCAGATCAGCTTGTTGTCTTTTACCTCCACCGCTTCCAGCGTGACCAGAACCTTCTGGTTCTGCTTCAGAAAGTGGCCGGTAATGACCGTGCCCACCTGTAATTCCCGCCCGATTTTCTGCGGATCGCCTTCGGCGTTGGCATATTTCCGCGTGGAAGACGAGGGCCGGATCTCCAGTGCCCGCGCATAGGTCAGTGCGTTGGCGATTTCATCCGCCAGCGCGAACCGCAAGAACTCGCTCTCCGAATCCTTGTTAATGTTCTGCAGCGGCAGCACCGCAATCGTTCGATTATTCGCATGGACGGTCCCCACCCGCCGCTTAAACCACCACGCCCCCACCGCCACCAGCACGGTGATGAGCACCGCGGCCAGCGCCAGCGTGATCCAGGCCTGCTTAAAACTCACTCTCTGGAAGGTCTGCGTCACCACCTTCGGCGGCGCGGGCCCGCGCACGCCCGTGCCAGTCAGCCCCGAATCCGTTTCTTTCTTCAACCGCTGCAAATCGGCCTTCATCTCGGCCGCATTCTGATACCGCTGCGCGCGGTCCTTCTCCATCGCTTTGCCGATGATGCTTTCCAGTTCCGCCGGCAGCGCCGGGTTTAACGCCCGCGGCGACGGCGCTTTCTGACTAATCACCGCGTGTAGCGTCGTCACCACATTCGTTCCCGTAAACGGTTTCTTGCCCGTGGCCATCTCGTACAACACCACGCCAAACGAGAAAATGTCGCTCCGCACATCCAGGTCTTCCGAGCGCGCCTGCTCCGGCGACATATACACCGCTGTCCCCGGAATCACCCCGACCTGTGTCAGCGCCTCCTCAACCGAACTGTCCGTGGTCGTGCCCACGCTCTTGTCCTTCGCCAGCTTGGCCAGCCCAAAGTCAAGAACCTTCACCTGCCCGCCCGGAGTCAGAAAAATGTTCGCCGGCTTGATGTCACGATGCACAATCCCCTTGGCATGCGACGCCGCCAGCGCATCCGCCACCTGCACCGCGATGTCCAGCAGCGCCTCGGCATCCATTGGCTTGCCGTGAATACGCGCCTTCAGGCTCTCGCCCTCCAGCTTCTCCATTACGATGAATGGGTGCCCGTCGTCTTCCTCAATGTCGTGGATCGTGCAGATGTTGGGATGATTGAGCTGCGACGCCGACCTCGCCTCGCGCGTAAACCGCTCCAGCGCCCGCTTGTCGCTCGATAGATGGTCAGGAATAAACTTCAGGGCAACATGCCGCCCCAGCCGGATGTCCTCGGCCTCGTACACCACCCCCATCCCACCGCCCCCCAGCTTCGACAAAATGCGGTAGTGGGAAACCGTCTGCCCGAGCATGTCCATATTTCTTCGTGTGGGACGGACACTCTTGGCCGTCGCCGTTGCCTTTGATTCTACGTGTCGGGCTCAGAGATGGTTGGCCCGCGAAGGCGTAATGTTAGGCGGTCAATGCGGCCGGGTCAACCGATTGAAACTCACTGAGGAAACCCGGACACAGACACTCCGCGATATCCGGGTCATGCTAAGAGCTGAGAGCTAAGAGCTACGCCCCCACCAACCCCGCCGACGACCCCACCCACTCCATATTCTTGTTATGATCCACGCCCATCATCAGCCCGCGCCCCATGCGGACAATGATCAGCACCGGAGTCAGCTCCTTCAGCCAGATGTACATAATCCGCAACTCCGCCTTGGTCGGACCATGCGGAGTCTCAATCACCGGCGTAAAACTCACCCGCTCCTGCAAAATATATTCGCCACGTTTGGACGAAGGAATAGCGTCGATATCCTTCCGCGAAGGCGCAATCACCACTCCCAACCCCGCAAAAGAATACAAAGGCTTCAGCACAAAGTTTTCCAGATCCGAAGGCACGACTGGCATCTGATCCAGAAACCAAGTCCGCGGCACCGATGCATGCTTCAGGTAGGGAATCGAATACTTGCTGATCCGGAAATACCAGTTCGGATGCCCCGCCCACTCCACGTCGAGATCATCGCGAAAGTCGAATGGCAGCGTGACCCCCTTGCGTTCCAGTTCATCCACAATCGCCCGATTGTAGATACGATGAATCGGAATCCGCTTGCCCCCGGATTCATAGAACAACCGCCGCCCCTCTTTCCGGATCTTCGTGATGCAAACCGTGCGCACGCCCAGCAGCTTCTCGGTCAGCAGAAAATCCGGCAGCGTCTTTTGCTCCTCCGGATGCACTTCCATCAGCACCACGTTCTCCGGATCATGACCCGCCACAATCGCATCCCGCAGCAGCCGCGTGTAAGACGTTCCATCCAGCCCGCCCAGGTGGTAGCGCAGATTCGCGTCGAGCCCGAACGCATCAATATAGGTCTGAGAAAGTACCGGCTGATACGCGTAAAGAGAAGGGAAGGCCTGCAACTCGACCAGCTTCGGCTGCAACTCGCCGGCAGCATCTCGCACCAACCCAAAATCCACCTGCACAAACATCGGATGAGCCGCTTCATTCGGCACGCGAAACCGGTCTGGAATCGACGCTTCCGATCGCGCCAGATACTCGCGATTGTCCACCAACTGCCGGATCAGCGCCTTCCCGTCTTCTCCTAGCCGCGAGACCAGCGCCGCCGGAAAGAAGCAAGGCGTCTCCGAAACCCGAAACGGCACCTCCATCCCACACCACGCCCCCAGCTCGCGTCTGAACGTCTGATATTTTTCAGGAGAGAATCCCGCGTTGAAGGCCCGCCGAAAGGAGGGAATCATGGTGAGTCTGTGTAGGGACGGGTCACTGACCCGTCCGCCGAGCGAAGCTCGGCAATGTTCGTGGCCAAATGCTAAGTGCTAACTGCCAAATGCTGGTCCCTCAGGCTTCAATCAAGAACGCCCCGCCCCGCATAATCTGCTCGCTATCCACCCAAATATCAAACCTCCGCCCCACCACATCAATATGCGTGGACGAATACCACTCCGCCCCGGTATGCGCTCCATACGGGTTCCCAAGCGCAATATGCACGCCCGGATATTTCTCATCCTGCAGAATCTGCCCAATTACATCCTTCAACTCGATGTTCGTGCCAATCGCAAACTCCCCCACACGATCGCTGTTCTCATCCGTATGGGTGTAAGCCCAAAAATCGTTCTGCAACTCGCGATTTGAAGAATGCGCCTCCACCATCCGATTCCCCTTAATCCGAATCGTCAGCGGATTCTCTTTCAGGTCTCCAAACTTCGCGCACAAATAATCGCCCACCACGCCATCAATCACGAACGTCCCATTCACTTCACCCGGCGTAGTGAAGATTTCACCGCCCGGCAGGTTCCCCCACTTCTCGGTGCTGATGATCCCACTGGTTTTGATCCAGCGGTAATTCGGATTCAAATCCGCCGTCAAATCCGTTCCCGCCGGAGTTTTCGCCCGAATCTGTTTCGCCACGCGCACGCGGTTCACCACCTTAGCGCTAAGCCGGTCCACCTTCAGAAAATCCGCCCGCATGCCTTCCAGCATAATCTGTCGGTTGATGTTCACCATGTGCGCGTGCCGGATACGAAGCCGATTGACCACGTCGGTCATCTGCATGCGCGACTTCAATTCGTGAGTCTGCGCCTGCACCGCAAAAATGCTCACCTGGCTCGTCTCCAGATCCTCGATAATCGGCAGCGGCAAATACGTCAGCGGACGCGCCGCTACATCCTCCAGAACCCAGGAGTTGTAGCGGCAGCCCACGGCTTCCAGTTCCTGCACCAGCGCCGCCGCAATCTCCAGCGTTACCCAGTCAGTAATGACGGTAACCTTCTCCGAAGGCTGCACCCGCAGGCACACCTGCACGGCGTTCCGCGCTCCCGGCGTCAGTTCCGGATCAAATGCCAGCTTATTCAGTTGTCGTTTGGATTGTGTCTCTGCGGTCTTCATCCACTCGTCAGACGGCCCTGGCTGTGGGGACATCGCTCACTGCCTCGCCCAGGCCCACCTCGGTCTCCTCGATGATGTAGTCCACCACAGCCTTCATATCGCCGGTCTCGCGGTAAACCTTCAACTGCCGGTCCGCGCCCGTGCCCATTTTTATGATCTCGCGCACGTATTCCACTTCCTGCCGCGAATCCAGTTCGTCGAGCACCTCATCCACGAATTCCAGATACTCTTCCAGCAGTTCGCGCTCCGGAACCTCGATCTGCTTGCCGAAATCAATCAGCTTCCCGTCGATCCCGTAGCGCGCCGCCCGCCACTTGTTTTCCATCAGCAGCGACCGCCGATAGAGCCGGAACCCCTGATTGGCCGCGTGCAGCTTGTACAACTTTGCCACCGTAGCCTGGATCAGCGCCGCGATCGCAATCGTTTCTTCCACCCGCATCGGAAGATCGCACACTCGGAACTCCAGCGTATTGAAGAACGGATGCGGCCGGATGTCCCACCAGATTTTCTTGGCGTTATCAATGCAGTTCGTCTTGATCAGCAGCTTGATGTAGTTCTCGTACTCGCCCCAGCTCGGGAAATAGTCCGGCATGTTCGTGCGCGGAAACTTGTCAAACACCTTGCAGCGATAGGATTTCAGCCCCGTGTCCATCCCCAGCCAGAACGGCGAGTTCGACGATATCGCCAAAAGATGCGGCACGAAATAGCGCGCATGATTCATCAGTTGGATCGCCGTCTCCCGGTCTTCCACCCCCACGTGTACGTGCAACCCGAAGATTAGATTCGCGCGCGCCACCAGCTGCATGTCCTGCACAATGTTTTTGTAGCGCTCGTCGGGGTTAACCTCCTGCATCCGCCAGTCGGCAAACGGATGCGTACCCGCCGACGCCAGCCGCAGCCCATTCTCCCGCGACAGCCGGATCATGTCCCGCCGCAGCTTCTTCAACTCGTTGTTGGCGTCTTTGATGTTCTTGCAAACCGACGTCCCCACTTCCACCACCGACTGATGCATTTCCGACTTCACCCGCTCTTGCAGGATGAGCTTGCCTTTCGCGATGATCTCGGCGTGAATATGCGACCGCAAATCTCGGGTATCGGGATCGACCGTCTGATACTCCTCTTCAATGCCGAGCGTGTAAGTTGGTTTCATCGCGAAACTGCACAGCCGGCCTGGGGGACACTCTGGCCGAAGTCCTAATAGTATAGCAGTGTAGGGACGGGTCTCTGACCCGTCCAAGCCGGGCGCAGCCCGGCAGCGGTTGCTTTTGGCTTTGCTCTCTGGAGAGAAAAATACACCTTGCTGATTTCAGTCGGATCTCCCCCGTTCTCCCCGTATCCCCGTGCGGTACCTACTACGCCTACCCCGCCACCCGTTTCCGCGGTCTAGGCGCCCGAATATCCACCCCTTTCGGCCCGCTCAAAAACGACGCCCACCGCATCTCCTCATACGGCCTTTCGTCGCTCAAAGCCTTCTTGACCGCCAGCTCGGCCACGGCGTTCGCGATCCACTCAAAATTCTCCTGCCCAACCGACGTAACCTCCGCATCCGGCGCCGGATTCATAAAATCAATCGCATAAGGCACGCCATCCTCGACCGCAAACTCGACCGTATTCAAGTCATACCCCAGCGCCCGGCAAAGGGTAATGGCATCCTTTTCGACGCGTTCCTTCATTGCGGGCGACGGCGCGGGATTCCCCTTCACATATCGCTCATGAAAGGGAGCCTTCGGGTCATAGCGCATGATGTGAACTTTTTCCTGCCCCACCACATAGCAGCGGAAGTATTCCCCAAACTCCACCCCATGCTGCAGCGTCATGCACAAGTCGCCCGTCTGGTTGTAGAAATGAAAAAACTCCTCCGGAGAATGCACCTTATATACGTGCTTCCAGCCGCCCCCGGCATACGGTTTCAAGAATGCCGGAAAGCCCACATAGGCAAACAGCTCATCCCAATTCAGCGGAAAGATCAGGTTCCGCATGGACTGATCCGTCGTATCCGGCGGATGCTTCTGGTGTGGCAGGATCACCGTAGGCGGAATCGCCACCCCCATCTTGTGCGCCATCGCGTAATTGAAGAACTTGTCGTCCGCCGTCCACCAGAACGGATTGTTGATGACAGTCGTCCCGTGCAGCATCGCATTCTTCAGATACGCCCGGTAAAACGGAATGTCCTGAGAAATCCGGTCAATGATGACGGCATATTTCCTCGGCTCATCCATCCGGATCCCGCCAATCTTCACAAACTCCGCCTCAACGTCCGGCACCTTCATGGAGTTGATTTTCTCCACCAGCGCCGGCGGAAATGTATTCTCCATCCCGAAAATAATCCCGATTTTTTTCACGACGACCCTCTCTTAATTCTTGTCATCCTGAGCGGAGTGAGTGCTGCGCGAAGCGCAGCGCTCACGGAGTCGAAGGACCCCTAAACCCTGTGCGCTCCCGCGGCCGCCGCAAGGCATTCTCCCCGCACCGTTCGCGCAGCCGCGAAACCGCGAACGACCAACGACTAGAAATACTTCCCCGCCATCCGCTGCCAGAGCGGCCAATCATGCTTGCTGTTATCGCCCCAGATATCCAGCCAATGCGGAATCCCCTTCGAATGCATCAGCCCGGCCATCTTCACGTTCGCATCCAGGCACATGTCCCAATCGGAAGTCCCCAGCACAATCTTCATCTGCCGGTAGCGGCTCAGGAACCACTCATCGCTCATGCCCTGCAGGTAATCCCAAGGATTGTTAAAGTAGACGTTGTCGTCGTAATAGCCGTCCAGATAACTCTTGATGTCATACGACCCGCTCATAGCCACGCAAACCGAAACCAGATCCGGATGCCGCAAAGAAAAATTCAGCGCGTGATACCCGCCAAAACTGCATCCCGTGATGCCAATTTGCGGAGCCCAGTTCTTCCATTTCAAGAACGGAACAAACTCATTTACCACGTAGCGCTCGTACTGCACGTGCCGCCAGATGCGCGCCCCCGGATGCACGCCCTTGTTGTACCAGCTCTCGGTATCCACGCTGTCCACGCAGAACACCTGCAGTTGTCCCGCGTCAATCTTCGGCGCCAGCGCCCGGATCATCCCCGCGTCTTCATATTCAAAGAAGCGTCCCATGGAACTGGGAAAGACGAGCAGCGGCTGTCCGGCATACCCAAAAACGAGCGCCTCCATGTCGCGCTGCAATTCATGGCTGTAATTCTTGTGAAATTCGCGATTCATGCAGACGAAGGATTGTACCCGAAAACAATGGAGCGACGGGCGTCCTCGCCCGTCTCCAGTCGCGTAGGGACAGCCGCCCTCGGCTGTCCAGCCGCGCGCAGCGCGGCACGATCTCGCGGTTACAATTGCTCCTTGTGACCTGCCGCGAGCTCATCTGATGCCTGACCGCAACTATCTCGCCCTCTGGGAATTCCATGTCAAACCCGATGCCATCTCCACATTCGAAGGAACCTACGGCCCCAACGGCGCTTGGGCCCAGCTCTTCCGCCAAAGCCCCGACTACCTCGGAATGGAGCTAGTCCGCGACCTCAACCGCCCCGGCCGCTACTTGACGCTCGACCGCTGGACCTCCCGCGAGGCTCCCCACAGCTTCAAGCAAGTCCACCAAGCCGCCTACACCGCCCTCGACAAGCAATGCGAGCGCCTGACCGAGAAGGAAATATTCCTGGGCGATTTCGAGACCATCGCTTCAGATCCTGAGACCTGACACCTGACACCTGAGACCTGTCACATGTGAACTAAAATATCCCCATGCGCGCCATGGTGCTGGAGAAGACGGGCCCCGCAGAAGAGTCGCCTCTCGCCTTGCGTGAAGTCGCGACTCCGACCCCTGCCGCTGGCCAGGTCCGTGTCCGCGTCCACGCCTGCGGACTCTGCCACACCGACCTGCACACGGTCGAAGGCGACCTCCCGCCGCACAAACGCCCCGTCATCCCCGGCCACCAGATCGTCGGCGTAGTTGACGCTCGCGGCCCCAACGTCACCACCTATAAAGAAGGAGACCGCGTAGGAATCGCCTGGCTCCACTCCACCGACGGCGCCTGCGAATTCTGCCGCCGCGGACTCGAGAACCTCTGCCCCAACGCCCGCTTCACCGGCTACGACGCCGACGGCGGCTATGCCGAATACACCGTCGCGCCCGCCGACTTCTGCTATCCCATCCCCGCCGCCTTCTCCGACGAACACGCCGCCCCCCTCCTCTGCGCCGGCATCATCGGATACCGCTCCTACCATCTCACCGGAATCCGCCCCGGCGAAAACCTCGGCCTCTACGGCTTTGGCGCGTCCGCGCATCTCGTCATCCAACTCGCGCGCCATCAGAAGTGCAACGTCTTCGTCTTCACCAGGAGCGAGGCCCATTGCGCCCACGCCCGCGAACTCGGCGCCGTCTGGACCGGCCGCGCCGAAGACACGCCTCCCGAGCCGCTCCATGCCGCCATCATCTTCGCCCCAGCGGGCATTCTTGTCCGCGAAGCTCTGCGAGTGCTGCGCCAAGCCGGCACGCTCGCGCTCGCCGGAATCACCATGTCGCAAATTCCTGCCCTCGACTACAAACTCCTCTATCACGAAAAGATCATCCGCAGCGTCGCCAACGCCACCCGGCAAGACGCCCGCGAGTTCCTGCGCCTCGCCGCCGAAGTTCCGTTGCAGACTGAGATCCAGGTGTTCGATCTCGCGCAAGCCAACCAAGCCCTGCAAGCACTAAAGAAGAGTGAAATCCGCGGTGCCGGAGTATTACGTGTAGGCCCGGGTCTCTGACCCGGCCACCGAGCGCAGCTCGTCAGACTGCACGCCCATTCCCATTTCGGAACCAAACAAACTTTCCGCAGCTTCCCGCCAACCATCCCGTGCTACGCTAAATCCTCCAGCAAAACTAAACGTCGGATCCCAGGGGAGGAACTCCCAGCCGTCATGCCTCCGCAATCATCTGTACTAGACACTCTCCAAGCCCAGTCCGACTCCGCCAACGACCAAGCCCAGCCCCGCAAGCGCCCCAACACCAAGCGCACCGGAGAACTCGCCGAAGCCGCCTTTGTAGTCAAAGCCGCCAGCCTCGGATTCGCCGTCTCCAAGCCCTGGGGCGACAGCGAGCGTTACGACTTCATCCTCGACTCCGGCTCTCGCACCTGGCGCGTCCAGATCAAGTGCACCGAGTCCCTCCACGCCAACGGATACCAGGTCCAATCCACCTACACCGACCGCAAACAAAAAGGCCACTACACCCCCGCCGACATCGACGTCCTCGTCGCCTACATCCTCCCACTCAATCTCTGGTACGTAGTCCCCGCCCACGCCTTCCCCGCGAGCGCCAGCCTCCGTTTCTATCCCGAAGGCAACATCAGCGGACGCCGCCCCCGCTTCGAGCAATACCGCGAAGCCTGGCACCTCTTCCAGCAACCGCAACCCAACGCGGATTTTCAAAAAGACTGTCATCCTGAGCGGAGTGAGGTAAGCGCGAAGCGCGCGCCTCACGGAGTCGAAGGACCTCTACCCCCTCCCGAATCGCCAGCCGATAACGCTTCTCCCGCCCCCTCCGCCCCTGACAACGCCACCCCCGCCCCCGAAACCCCCATGGAACGCATGATGACCCAATGGCTAGCCCCGCCCCGCCCTTTGCGCTAAGCTCACCCTGATGTCCCGCCGTAATCCGTTCCCGCTCAGCGCCCTCTTTCTCCTGACGCTTCTCCTGGCCGCCTGCGGCAGCAACAGCAATTCCGGACCGCCGCCCCCGCCGCCACCACCTCCAAATCTTGCGTTGACGACCGTCGTGAGCGGCCTCAGCAATCCGCTGGCTCTCGAACATCCGCCTGGCGACAATCGCTTCTTTGTCGTGGAGCAGCGCGGCACGATCCGCATTATTGAAAATGGAGCGCTGCTGGCGGGAAACTTTCTCGACATCCAAAGCCTGACGAACTTCGACGGCGCGGAACAAGGCCTGCTGGGTCTGGCCTTCCATCCGAACTACAGTACGAACCGTCTCTTCTACGTGAACTACACGACCGACAGCGGCGGACGACACACCGTCATCGCCGAATACCAAACTCAAGCCGGGAACCCCAACCAGGCCGATCCTGCGAGCGAGCGCATTCTCCTGACCGTGTCGCAGCCGTTCACGAACCACAAAGGAGGCCAGCTGACTTTTGGTCCGGAGCCCGGGTCCCAACATTTTCTTTATGCCGGGCTGGGCGACGGCGGCAGCGGAGGCGATCCGCTCGGCAATGGCCAGAACCTCGGCGTTCTCCTGGGCAAGATTCTGCGCATCGGCGTTGATCCGCCCTTTTCTCCCGGACTGCAGTACGTCATCCCGCCCGACAATCCGTTTGTAGGCGGCGCCGGATCGCCGGAGATCTGGTCCTACGGCCTGCGCAATCCCTGGCGATTCTCCTTCGAACGCGGCGGCACTCGCCTGTTCTGCGGCGACGTCGGACAAGACATGTGGGAGGAAGTTGACCTCATCACCAAGGGCGGCAACTTCGGCTGGAACGTGATGGAAGGCGCGCACTGCTTCAACCCGTCCAGCGGATGCGACATGTCCGGCAAAATTTTGCCGATCGCCGAGTACAGCCACAGCGAAGGAATCGCCATCATCGGCGGCTATGTCTACAAAGGCGCGATTACCGGCCTCGCCAACGCCTACATCTTCGGCGACCTGACCGGCAAAATCTGGAGTCTGACGGAGGCCCCGGCCAATACCTGGACGCGCACGCTGCTGCTCGATTCGGGGCGGACGATCAGCTCGTTTGGACAGGATGGCGCGGGCGAAGTGTACGTCGTGGACCTGAATGGGAGCGTGCTGAAGCTGGTCGCCCAGTAAACACAGTTCTCAGTTCCCAGTTCTCAGTGTGAGGGATCGTACCGCTGAGACTCTAAACCCCGGAACCTGACACCTAACACCTGAGACCTGAGACCTGTTCTTTTATTTTCAATAACTTAGGTCCGTCCAATCCCCCATTTCCCCACTCAACCCCCATTTTCTCCCCTTTATTGCCTTTTGCATGGCCAAGTCACTATCCTTCAATAAGATCACCCTGACGAACTCCACGTATCGAAACTTCCAGGTTTCATCCGTGGAAAAGCTGTTTCCACTACGCTCCCAATGGAGAGCGAGGGAAAGTTCTAAGCTTTGCAGTTCTAAACTCTGCAGCACCGAGGAAAGCGAGAGCAGAATGCACAAGCCGATCAAGTATGTCGAGAAGGCCGTAACCCTCGCCGCCACCGGCGTATGGGCCGTCTTTGAACGACTGAACCGCGTTGCTCCCAATCCGTCTCCGACCCCGAAGTGGTCGGACAAGCCGCTGCTGAAGTCCTGGGAAAAAACCAAGCCGCCGCTCGGCTGGCCGCGCTCGACCGACTCGCTGTGTCCGAAGTGCGTGCCTGAAATTCGCCAGCAGATTCTCGACGGCCATCTCCCGGTTGACGTCCTGATGAACGAAAAGGTTGGCGAGATCAAGGCCACCATCGTCGAGCGTGACGGCAAGATCTGGATGGTCAAAGATTGTCCCAAGCACGGACACTTCGAAGACCTGATGTCGCTCGACACCGAATTCTCGCAGCATCTGGAAGAAGTTTTCCCCGGCCGCGACATTGCCGCCCACAACGACGAAAAACTGCATCACCACGGATCATCGACTGTGAAATACGGCCGCGGCTCGGTGCTCACCGTTGACCTCACCAACCGCTGCAACATGATGTGCGATCCCTGCTTCATGGACGCCAACCAGGTCGGCTACGTCCACGAACTGACATGGGAAGAAATTAAGACCGTCCTCGACAACGCGATCACCATCAAGCCGCGCCGCCAGATGTCGGTGCAGTTCTCCGGCGGCGAGCCGACGCTCTCGCCATACTTCCTGGACGCCGTCCGCTACGCGCGCAAAGTTGGATACAACAGCGTGCAGGCCGCCACCAACGGCATCGAGTTCGCCAAGAGTTTCGAATTTGCCCAGCAAGCCGCCGAAGCCGGCATGCGTTATGCGTATTTGCAATTTGACGGTATCGGCAACGCGGCGAATTCGCACCGCGCCGTCGGCAACCTGTTCGACGTGAAGTTGAAAGCGATTGACCACCTGCATCGCGCCGGCGTTGAGATCGTGCCCGTTGTGACGATCGTCAACGGCATCAACAACGAACAGGTAGGACGCATCATCCAGTTCGCGCTCGACAATCCCAAAAAGATCGGCTTCCTCTCATTCCAACCGGTCAGCTTCACCGGCCGCGACGAAGCCATCACCGACGACCGCCGCAAAGCGCAACGCTACACCCTCTCACACCTGGCGCACGACGTAAAAAATCAAACCGGCCTGGGCGAACCCGCCCGCGACTGGTTCCCCATCAGCTTCATGAGTACCTTCTCTGACTGGGCCGACGTAATGCACTCCCAGGACAAAAACAACGACTGGGGCCAGTTATCTTGCGGTTGTCATCCGAATTGTGGGACGGGGATGGCGGTCATGATTGACAAAGAAACTAAGGAGGCGGTGCCGGTTACTGCTTTCTTGAAGGGCGATCAGCTTGCCAAGGATATTGCAAAAGTAAATGATGCGGCGCGCTCGAAGTTCTGGACGATTTTTGGGATGGCGCTGTGTTTGATGAAGAACTACGATCCGTTCCAGTCGCCGACGCATTTCAAGATGATGGATCTGCTCCGGAAGTTTGATAAGAACTTCAACGCGACCGGTAAGAACTACGGCAAGGTTGGTCCGGACCGGACGATTGACGACGTCATGAAGAGGCGGCAGGATCGCTGGAACTTTTTGTTCGTCGCGGGCATGTGGTTCCAGGACCTGTTCAACTACGACTTCCGGCGGACGGAGCAGTGCATCATCCCGTATGCCACGCAGGAAGGCGAGATCAGCTTCTGCGCCTATAACACGGGCGTGGGCTGGAGGAACATCATCGAAAAGATGCACATGACGGCCACGCTCAGCAAGTGGTACGAAGAGCACGGACGTCACGAAATTTTCGCGGGCGGCAAGAAAGTCAATCTCGAAGACAAAGAGCACGCTCTCTACCTGCGCGAGAACATTGTCACCAACGAGGTGCAGCACGATCTCGACAAGCTGGGCATCGCCAAGACGGCGCGCGAAGAGAAGACCCGGGCGCGCGATGCGAAGCTGGCCGCGCAGCGCGGGCCGGAAAAGAACGACGCGGCCTACGACGCGCGCATGGCACAGCTCTATCGGGAAGTTGTCCTGAAAGAGAAGGCGGCGACGTCGAACGAAGCCGGGTTCATTCCGCTGGGGGCGATCGCTCCGGCTGGGGGGAATGGGCACTCCAATGGTAACGGGGCTGCGAAGACGGAAATTGCAGAGCCGGTGGCGGGGGATTAGCTGTTAGCTCTTAGCCTTTAGCTCTTAGCTGAGATCCGAAGGGCCGCTCTTGCGAGCGGTCCTTTTTCATTTGCTCGTGAACTCTGGAGGGTGCGATAAAATCTGCTGAACTCAGGAGGGCCTCCTCCGTGTCCGAACCTGTTTCGCACCCGGCGCCCAGTCCTCGTCTTGCGCCATGGCTTGTTCTTGCCATGCTGGCGATGGTGGCGGTTCCAGCGACCATCACGCTCAACACCGTACAGTTCCCCGCGAAACTTCAGATCGCTGACCCGAACCCCACGCCCCATGGTTACACCTGGAGCCTGCTGCTGTTCATCGTCCCCATTGTGGTGATCGCATTCTGGTTTGTGCCGCATGAAGGAGTAAGGATCCCGCGGCAAGCTTTCTGGCGGACGATCGGGGTTCTGGTTCCCTGCGGGTTTGCGCTTGATTTTTTCTTTGCCAGCCGGCTATTTGTCTTTCCCAATCCCGGCGCGACTTTACAGGTTGGAGCTCCAGCGTTGGGGAAGCCGGTCCCGGTCGAGGAGTACGTCTTCTATCTGGCCGGCTTCATCACGATACTTCTGATCTATGTTTGGCTGGACGAATTCTGGCTGGCGGCCTATAACGTGCCCGACTATGCGGGGGAATCGAAGATGATTGCCCGGCTCCTCCGGTTCGACCCGAGCTCCGCGGTGGTGGCGGCAGTGCTGATCGTGGTTGCCGTCGTCTACAAGAAAGAGTTCTCGGCGGACCCCGAGGGTTTCCCGCTGTATTTCGTTTTACTGGTGGCTGTCGGATTAATTCCCTCCGCCAGTTTTTTCCCGACGGCCCGGCGATTCATCAACTGGCGCGCCTTCAGCCTGACGCTTTTCTTCATCCTGCTCGTGAGTCTCCTCTGGGAGGCCACCCTGGCCGTGCCCTACGGCTGGTGGGGCTATCAATCGAAACAAATGATGGGCCTGGGAATCGGAGCCTGGTCGGGCCTGCCCGTCGAAGCGGTCTGCGTCTGGATTGCAGTCACGTATGCCACCGTGATTGTGTTCGAGGTGGTCAAGCTCTGGCAGGCATCGGAGAAGCCTTCGAGGCAGGCGTTTCTGGGGTGGAAGTAATACCCCACTCAACGTGATTAGTGGTCCACGTAGAAGTCTGAAGCGAGCGGGGAGGCCCGCAATCTCGGCTTAGGATAGGGTCAACTGGCCCCGCTGGAGAATCAGCGCGCAGAGAATTCGCCTGCACCGCAGGCATCACAGAATGCGCCACTGCAGGCATTTAGAGTTACCAACTCCGTTGACTGCTCTCAGATTGCAATCGGCTCTTTCTTTTGCTCAGTTGTCGCGTTTCCAGGAGGCACATAACCTGTCTGGAACCCTATGTCGGTCTCCTCATAACGTGTCGCGCGGTCACACAAAGGGCATTCGTGATCATGACAGGCCAATAAGGTGTAACACCCGCTTTCATCTCTTATGAATCTGACCGGACTCGACACAAAGATCGGGTGTCGGCCGAGTCGACTCGACGATCCCTTACACCACACATATGTGCTGACGGGGTACGTTACTTGCTCATATTCAGTGTGATTCATGGCTAGGCATCCAGTTCCAGAGGCTGATCTTTTTCTACTCGCTCGAGCCGGAAGCCGCAGTGTCGGGCGTCACCCAAGAATGTGACTCCGGTCACAGCCGGCTTCCCGAAGTGCGTCTATAAAGAGTGTTGTCAGGGTACCGCTAGCAAGCCAGTCAGCCAGCGGGAGAGGAGAACCACCATGGCACAGGCTTCCTATGGACTCCTTGCAGAGCACGAGGAAAGAACCACCTCAACCATGCGGGCGTTGGTCTTCCGCGGCC
The DNA here is from genome assembly GCA_049273945.1 of Terriglobales bacterium. Taxonomy (GTDB): domain Bacteria; phylum Acidobacteriota; class Terriglobia; order Terriglobales; family Acidobacteriaceae; genus Acidiflorens. The sequence goes on from JBASRS010000009.1 coordinate 42,846, forward strand.
CCAACCAGATCACCCTGGAAACAGTGCCTATCCCGCGAGCACGAGCCGGCGAGGCGGTAATCCGGGTGACGCTTACCACAATCTGTGGGACCGATCTCCACATCGTGAAGGGTGAGTACCCGGTTCAGCCGGGGTTGATTATCGGCCACGAGCCGGTGGGAGTTATTCACGAACAGGGCGATGGCGTGACTGGATACGAAGTTGGCGATCGGGTACTGGTGGGCGCCATCACGCCGTGTGGGCAGTGCAACTTCTGCCTGAGCGGAGACTGGTCCCAGTGCGGTGGAGCGATCGGGGGCTGGAAATTCGGCAACACAATCAACGGCGCTCAAGCGGAGTATTTGCGGGTGCCGAATGCGCAGGCGAACCTGGCGAAAATTCCAGACCGGTTAAGCGATGAGCAAGTCGTGCTGCTGGCCGATATCGCCTCCACCGGTATCTCGGCCGCGGAGAGTGCCGATCTCCAGATCGGCGATGCAGTTGCAGTGTTTGCTCAGGGACCGATCGGGCTCTGTGCAACCGCGGGCGCGAAGCTGAAGGGCGCGAGCCTGATCATCACGGTCGAATCCGATCCAGTACGTAAAGAGATGTCGAAACGGATGGGCGCCGACGTCGTCCTCGACTTCAGCAAGCAGGACGTGGTCGAGCAGATCAAGCACTTGACCGACGGAAAGGGCGTTGACGTGGCCATTGAGGCCCTCGGTACGCAATCCACCTTCGAGAATGCGCTCCGGGTCCTGCGACCCGGAGGCACGCTTTCCAGCTTGGGAGTTTACTCGGGAAAACTCTCCGTGCCGCTGGAACCATTCGCTGCAGGATTGGGCGACCACAAGATCGTGACTACCCTCTGCCCGGGTGGCAAAGAGCGGATGCGCCGGTTGATGGAACTGGTCCGGTACGGACGCTTGGACCTAACTCCGCTCTTAACACACACCTTCCCGCTGGAGCGAATCACAGAGGCTTATCAGGTCTTTGGCGACCGCCGCGGCGGCGTCATCAAAGTAGCGATTAGACCGTAGCTTGACAAAAGGAGGGTCACCATACGAAACGCGACACTGCAATCAAAACAACGGAAAGGCCCGCAGTCTTCAAGCTTCTTTCACGAGATCATTTTTTGAAGAGAATGACCGATCTCCATGAACTTCTCGCGCGGCGAGCCTATCAACTGTCCACTACCCGTGGGTTTGAGTATGGCCATGACGTAGACGACTGGCTCCAGGCGGAAGCGCAACTCATGAAGGCGATTCCTTTGGAACTATCCGAGACATCCGATGCGCTGAAGATCAAGGCGTTCCTCGCCGGGTATGATGCGCAGGACATTGAGATTCATGTCAAACCACAGCTCCTCTTTATCAGCGTACACCGGGAAGAGAGCTCAGAGCGGAAGGCGGGAACGATCATCCACTCTCAACCAGGTTCAGAACGTGTATTCCGTTGCCTCGACCTGCCGACGCGGATCGATCCGGAGAAAATCCGTGCGACGCTTTGCAACGGCGAACTCGAGATCGAATTGGCAAAGGCTGGGGAAGAACAGAAGCTCGCAGGCGCTGCGATGGCGGCATGACTTCATCATGTCCCGTGCTTACAGCGCGCGGCTGATGCACGATTGAGTTGCCCGGCATAAGATTGGCGGAGGTATCCACCTGCTGCCAGAATTGAGACCGTACATGGGAACGACAGATCCAAGGCCGGTCGTTCGGTCCTATCCGTTTCAGTACGTTTCGCCGTGGGCCATGCCAGACGGAACGGAAGTCACGATCCGGCCCATCCGCCCGGAAGATGAACCGTTGATGGTCCGATTCCACGAGACGCTCTCCGACCGCACGGTATACCTGCGCTACTTCTCCTCTCTGAGTCTTTCCCGGCGTACGGACCACGAGAGACTGGCTCGCATTTGCTTCGGGGATTACGAACACGAGATAGCGCTTGTGGTGGAACACGAAGATCCACGAGCCGGAGATCTGAGCATATTGGGCGTTGGAAGGCTCAACAAGCTGCCGGCGGATCGAGAAGCAGAAGTGGTTGTCCTGATCTCCGACCAATATCAGCATCGAGGACTGGGAACGGAACTGGTACGTCGCCTCATCAAGATCGCCCAAGACCAGAACCTGCACCGGCTGGTGGCTGAAATGCTCCGCGATAATTTAGCAATCCAGACCATTTTCAAGAGACTTGGCTTCCGTTTGCGCTTGGGGGGTGACCCCACTTCGGTACAAGCGGTTCTTGACCTGTAAGCAGTTCGGCGACGGCGGGCCGGGGAAAGTGAACGAACGGCAAGTCCTCAAGATGAAGGTCGGCGGCCGACCGCATAACCAACACCACGTCGATGCCAGCTACCGTGCCGCCCACGTCTCGAAAACCGCGAGACGTGGGGCACCCCCATTTCTTTCTCCGCGAAGATTAAGAACCCAGCGTGGGCTATACTTACGGGCCCGAGACCCGGGCCACCCGCCTGGACGGGTCAGAGACCCGTCGCTACACGGGCTTCAGCGTTTGCGGTGGTAGAGGGAGTGAACGCGCTGGGCCCATTGGGTCATCATGCGTTCCATGGGGGTTTCGGGGGCGGGGGGAGGTGGATGGCCATGCTTGCACGTCTCTTTTGTGGAGCGTCCGAGGTCAGACACCTCAGCGGCTAAAGCCGGGCGTATTTCAGCGCTCTTACGGCACGACTGAAGTCATTATTATATACTTGACAAAAGTACATTCCTGCCCCATTATGTCTACATGCTGGTTAAGAGCTACTTCTTCTTAGAGTTAGCGGCGGATCGCGAAGCATGCGCGACCTTCCGCAAATCCCTCTTAATGCTTGCCAGCAATTT
>JBASRS010000010.1:0-3678 GCA_049273945.1 Terriglobales bacterium
TTGCCGGTCTCCTTTATCTCTTGCGCTTCAAGCGCGTCGATAACTTGGGAGCGTATCGCATCCCGCCGGAGACCGGCCTTCTCATCCCATCTGTTTACATCAATTGAACCCGGGCGGTTACCGTAGCGGTTCAAAACGTGGGGATCGAACGCCGAGTGCTGCTAACGCCTCGTCCATCGTGCGTACGACTTTCAGGTCAGGCCGTTTACGCTCTCCCAGAATCTGAAACATGCGAGCCATACCAAAGACAATCGTTGCGGGAGCAACAATAACGCGAGGGATTCCGCTCGCGTCCCCCACCAATTCCTGATCTGCCAGCTCGTGTATAGCTTTGGTGGATACGGCAAACTCAGTGACGGATGAGTAGTCGTCAATACCCGCGCTGGGATTGGTCGCGGCCCAATACTTTCGAATCGCTGGTTGAGACTCTGCGAACGATTCATCCGCAAGTCGCCCCTCCCATCGAAACAGCAGGATCTTATTCACTGGATCGAACTCAAATCCGTACGCCATTTAGGACTTATTTGAGACGGACAAGCGGCCGTCGCAAAGTGCTCCCGATACGCACCCAATTGGATCTCACCGGGGAGCAGGGGAACTTGCGCGACCTCGGATGGGCAAACGGGTTCATTAGCGTAATCGCCTTCCATGAGAAGGCCGGTCAGTGTCAAGAGTGATTTTCGTTTCGTCCTTACCTTGCCTGAGCCGGACCGCCTCTGCCGCCATCCTTCCATCCGCACTCTTTGGTGAGCGATGTTCGCTCGGTGCAAGTTGGGCGTTCTCGTTTCAGTCGGTGCTGCCACCTGTTTGGCGACCTCTGCTCCATCTCTCCGATGGAAGGTGGGCCAGGCGATTAACGCAGTCACCGGAACTCGGCGGTCGAAACCCGGCAGTTCAGAATCTTGGGCCTACGCTGCTGCGGTCAGCACACGCTGGTTGCGTAGCGGCTCGTAGACCTCGCCGCTTACCCACAAGCGATGCAGCAGGATGGCCAACTTCCGAGCCACCGCCACCACCGCTCGTTTCTTCGCATTCTTGCCGCCGCGCTCGGCCAGCCTTAGACCCCAGCGCCGCAGATTACTGTCGGCTCCAAAGGGGCCAAGAATGTGGTGCGCGCTTTGCACCATCATCGTTCTCAGGTAAGGGTCTCCTTCCTTGCTGATGTGCAGTTGCGGCTCGCTCTCCCCCGAGTTCCTCCGCCCCGGTCGTAATCCCAGATAACAACCCACGTCACGGCTCTTGCGAAAACGACGGGGATCTTCCAGCGTCAGCACGTAGGTCAGGGCAATCAGCGTTCCGACTCCCTTCACCTGTTCGAGCCGAGCCACCTCGGGGTAACTCTCCTGGGCGATTTGTTTCACTCGTTCGTTGTACTCCCGGATGCGCTCGCTGAGCGATCCGATTTCCTCCAGCAATGGCTGTAGGGCACTCTGTAACTCCGGGCTCAGCCCCTCGGCCAGTTCTCGGTTCATCTTCCGCGGGCTGCAGCTGCGCAGTCGCTCGCCATACGACTTCGTCAATCCTCGGGCCGTGTTAATCAGTGCCGTGCGCGCACGGACCAGTCCCGCCCGCGCCCGAATGACCGTCAGATCCGCTTGGGCTTTTTGACTGCGGTGTTGTACCGGCCCCAACAGACCCGGGTCGATTCTCGCTAGCCGGGCCAGCGTTCGGGCATCGAAGCGATCATCTTTTCGACGGCTTTCCCCGATCAAGCGCACATTCCGCGCATGAGCCACGATCACTTCGTGTCCCAACTCACTCAACAACCGGCTCACCCACGGCGAATGCATGCCGGTTTCCAGCGCGATCCGGCTGCGCGGCATCCCGCCAAAGACCTCCTTCATTGCCTTCGGTGTCGTAGCCACCTTCTGTTCCAGAAGCACTTCTCCGGCTTCATCCAGAACGCAGTACCAGCTCGACCGGTCTCCCAGATCCAGGCCCACTGTCAGTCTCTGACCTTCAACTTTTCCGATCTTATGTGCCGCTGCGGTGCTAATCTTCTTCATTGCCGGTCTCCTTTATCTCTTGCGCTTCAAGCGCGTCGATAACTTGGGAGCGTATCGCATCCCGCCGGAGACCGGCCTTCTCATCCCATCTGTTTTCGTAAACAATCGGTAACAGCAAGGGACGAGGCAGGACTTTTCCCTGGGACCACGGTTCTCGAGTACGGCAGGTATTGTCCGCTACTTCAAGACTGAGCGCTTGCCCCTTTACCTCTTTCCGTCAGCGCGTAGAAGTCACTACCGCACGCGTCCAGCATACCTGCGCGGGTCAATTCATCGATCGCGTCGAGCACGCCCTGCCGTTCGGCTGGTTCGTTGCCTGCCGCCTCGAATAGCACGTGGAGGTCCAGCCGATCCTTCCCCATTTCTCCGAATAACCGCAGAACACGCAAAGAGAGTGGCTTCATTGTGGACCTCGCTGGATTACGTGGACCATGAGCGCGTCCCTCTATCGCGCCGCCGAGCTTCTCGACGATGCGGTAGTGCGAGATGGTCCGGCCGATCATTAGGGGCAAATCTTACGTGGGTGAAACGGGCAAGTCAATGAAAGCCGTGGAGTTGGCGCGATCCCGAGAGATTGTTGGCGTAACATCGCCTCTCTAACAATGTCGGCGGTGTCAAGCACTTTTGGGGCGCACTAGCCCGTGCACTCCGAAGAGCGCGCCATTTCGCTCTAGTTGAAGAATTGCCATACCAACCCAAGGCTCGTTCGTAATCGGTTTCAGGTCAGGAACTCAGTCCGACCCATGCATCTCTTCGGTCCCAACATCGATCATGATTACTACTTCGAACTCCCCCGTAAAGGGGAGCGGGATACCCAATCAATTTCTCGGTGTTCTACCGCACACCATCGCGATGTCCGGGCTGTCCCGCGTGCGAACCGACCTCCGTCATCTGCTCGTAATTCCATCCCTTGCGCCACATCCAGTACAGGCGAACCGCCAGTCTCCGCGCCATGGCGACCTTGGCGATCTTCCGTCCCCGCCGCAACGCCAGGTGGAAATACTTGTTGCGCCATTCCTGATCGCTGCGCACCGTAACTTGGGCCGCTTCCACCAGCAGGAAGCGCAATAGAGAGTTGCCTTGTTTCGTGATGTGTCCCAGCCGTCGCCGCTGCCCGCTGGACTCCTCCAACCTCCAACGGCACCAGCCCCAGATAGCTCGCGATCTGCTTGCCACACTGAAACCGATCCGCTCTGCCGATGATCAACACGAAGGCCAACGCCGTCAGTGCGCCCACCCCGGGATGTGTCTGCAACCGCTGCGCCTCGGGACACTTCTCCACTTCCTGCTCGATGGCTTGCGTCAAGTCGGCAATCGTGGGAGTCAGTCGGTCCAGCAACGCCAGCAGATCGCGCCGGCGCCGACTGGCCCACGGGGCTAATGCGAACGACTCCAGTTGCTCTCGTCCAGCGTCCCGCCACAGCCGCTTCTTGCAGCGCAGTCCTTCGTTGAGCGCCACCGCTTGCAGCTGGTGCATGATCCGCGTGCGCGCCTGCACCATCCGGTGCCGGTGCCACAGCAGTTGCCGCAGATCTCGATTCTCCCAGTTCGGCACCCAGATCTGCCGAAAGCGATTTTCGAGCATCAATTGCAGAATCAGCTGCGCATCCTGGCGATCCGTCTTCTGCTTGCCTACTCGCTTCGTGCGGATCTCGGCGGCATCCCCGATCCA
>JBASRS010000014.1:0-17843 GCA_049273945.1 Terriglobales bacterium
CTCCTGGGACGTGCGCACCTCCGACGGCAGCGTCAACCTGGAGATTCCCGCCGACCTCGCGGCCGATCTTGACCTGCACACCGGCGATGGCCACATTACCCTGAATCTTCCGCTCACGGTCGAAGGCAAGTTCAACGGTCAGGACGTTCACGGCAAGTTGAACGGAGGCGGCAACCGGCTGGTCGTCCACACCGGCGATGGTTCGATCACAGTGGATAAAACCTAGCCCGGGATGTTAGGGTCAGGGTTCGCCGATTTCTTTTGAGGTAAACATGTTTCTGAAGAACGTTGCGCTCCTGCCTGCAGCCCTGACCCTGATCTTGCTCGCTCCTCTCGCGGCGCAGAACGCGCCGCCGCCCGACCAGCCGGTGCTTGACCTTTCCGCCATGGACAAGACGGTTGATCCCTGCGTGGATTTCTACACCTACTCCTGCGGCGGATGGATAAAGAACAACCCGATTCCGCCCGATCAGGCGAGCTGGGGCACGTACGGCAAGCTGCAGGATGACAACCTGGCGCAGTTGCGGACTATCCTGGAAGAAGCCGCCAAAGCCAATGCCCCCAAGAGCTCGGTCACGCAGAAAATCGGGGACTACTATGCCTCCTGCATGGATGAAGCGGCCATCGATAAGCTCGGGGCTGCGCCGCTGGCTCCCGAACTGAAACGTATTGCAGACCTCCCATCGAAGAATGCGCTGGCGGAGTATCTCGCCACCAGCCAGTTTCCGACTTCGATCTACGGCGGCGGCTCGCTGTTCTCATTTCGTTCCACGCAGGACTTCAAGAACTCCGCCGAGGTGATCGCCGAAACCGACCAGGGTGGGCTCGGCCTGCCCGACCGCGATTACTATCTCAAGGACGACGCCAAGTCGCAGGAGCTGCGCAAGGCCTATCTTGCTCACGTGCAGAAGATCTTCGAACTGCTTGGCGACCAGCCCGAACCGGCCGCTGCCGAAGCTGCGACCGTGATGCGCATCGAGACCGAGCTGGCGAAAGGCCAGATGACGCGCGTCGAACGGCGCGATCCGCAGAAGCTCTATCACCGGCTGAGCGTCGCGGAGTTGGATAAGCTGGCTCCCGGCTTTGCCTGGAAGGTTTATCTGGCCAAGAACGGCCTGGGTGCCGTCGAATCGCTGAATGTGGTTACGCCCGACTACCTCCGCACCATGAACGCGAGCGTCGAGAAAGAAAGTTTGCCCGACTGGAAGACCTACCTGCGCTGGCACGCCGCGCACAACGCGGCGACCATTCTTTCGTCGGCGTTTAACCAGGAGGACTTCAACTTCTACGGCAAGACTCTGCGCGGCCGGGAACAGCTCCCTCCCCGCTGGAAGCGCTGCACCAACGATGTGGACGGCGATCTGGGTGAAGCGCTCGGCCAGGCCTATGTGGCCCGGTATTTCAGTTCGGAAGCGAAGCAGGCCGCGCTCAAGATGGTGAAACAGATCGAAGGCGCCATGCAGAGCGAGATTCAGGCTCTCCCCTGGATGGGGGCAACCACCAAGCAGCAAGCTCTGACCAAGCTGCAGGCGATCGCGAACAAAGTAGGCTATCCGAACAAATGGCGCGACTACAGCGCGCTCGAGATCGCGCGCGGTGATGAAATGGGGAATTCCCAGCGCGCCGCCTGGTTCGAATTCCGCCGTCAGCTGGGCAAGATTGGCAAACCTGTGGACCGCGCGGAATGGGGCATGACGCCGCCCACGGTGAACGCGTATTACGATCCCCAGAAGAATGACATCAATTTTCCCGCCGGGATTCTGCAGCCGCCGCTGTTCAGCGCCAGGTCTGATGCGGCGCCCAACTATGGCAACACCGGCGGCACCATGGGACACGAACTCACCCACGCCTTCGACGACGAAGGCAGCCAATTCGATGACAAGGGCAACCTGCGCAATTGGTGGACGGAAGAAGATCGCAAGGCGTTTGTGCAGCGCGCGCAATGTGTGGTGGACCAGTATTCCGGATACACCATCGTGGACGACATCAAGATCAACGGCAAGCTGACCAACGGCGAGGATATCGCCGACCTGGGCGGTACGCTCCTCGCGTACCTCGCGTGGAAAGAAGACACCAAAGACCGGAAGCTCGACCCGATCGACGGCCTGACCCCGGCGCAGCGCTTCTTCATCGGCTACGGACAAAGTTGGTGCACGAACGAACGCGAGGAAAACAAGCGCCTGCGCGCAACGGTCGATCCGCACTCGCCCGAGAAGTACCGCGCCAACGGCGTCGTGTCAAACATGCCCGAGTTCCGCCAGGCCTTCCACTGCCAAGCGGGCCAGCCCATGGTGGGGGAGAACGTCTGCCGGGTGTGGTAAGTTGGGGTGTGGGGCGGGCGCCCTCGCCCGCCGCCGTTGTTGTTGGTGTTGGTTCCAGCAGCGACCGGCAAGAGTCAAAGGCGACGGGCAGGAGTGCCCGTCCCACACGGGCCTTATCCCCGCTCAAACGCGTGCTTCTGTTCCAGTTCGCGACGGGCCTGGGCCATCTCTGACTCGAAGCGCTCTTTCTGATCCATCAGCGCTGGAAGGGCTGTCGCATAGCGCCGCGCCATCGTGAACAGGCCCTGCTGCATGAGCCGGGCTGCGACCTCGGCAATATGATCGGTCGTGGTCTGCACGTAGAGCGCTTCCGTCGCGTCGCCCAGCCACACGTCGCCGCCTACCAAGCGCGTCTGCCAGTACACCTTGCGCTCGATCAGGCGCGCGATTTCTTCGTCGGTGGCCTTGCCGAACACCCACTGGTTGCGCTTGAAGTCGTAGTGGCGGCTGGAAAACGGCAGCGGCACCAGCTTGCCTGATTTTGCAAACTCGATCTGCTTGCGGTCCACATCCTTACGCAGGGCATTAATGACCGGCCCCTCGGCGTCTTTCGGCTCGAGCGAAGGCAACACCTCGCGCAAGGTTACAGAGAGATTCACGGCTACCAGCGCGCGCAGGCCGCCGGAGTTTTCCAGCGTGATCTCGGTATGAAGCACGTGAAAGTCCGCGCCAGAACTGGCCAGGCGGAAGGGCCAGTCGAGTTTGAAGCTGAGTGGCAGTCCGCTCCGCGTGACGTAGATGGTCTTCGCTTCTGCTGCCGTCATAGTGCGATCTGGAAAAAGATGCTCATCATTCTATCCGCACCCGGCTGTTCCGGACGATCACGACCCCGCCGCGCGCGCCAACTCGACCAGATTCCACACCGCCGCCGCGATCAACAATCCGGCGAGCGCGGCCATTACCAGTAAACCGCGCCGCGTCTCCAGCAGATCGGCGAAAACTCCGGCGACCAGGACGAAGAGAAACACCAGCGCCGTGAGATGAAATCCCTGCCCGGGAAAACTCGGAGCACCGATTGCCAGGATCAGCAGCAGCAGCGCAATTCCAAGCGGCGCGGTGTTGCCGAAATAGCGGGTGCGTCTCCACCCGAAAAAGGCCACCAGCGCGGCCGGCAAGGCCAGCAGCAGGGGCGGGCTGCCGCGAACAATCCCTTGCGCAATCCGCGAGTAGGAGAAGGGCATGCCGAATGCGCGCGGTTCAAAGTCCAGCCAACGTGCATGCACCAGCCCTTGCCAGAAAAGTCCCCGGTGAAAGAAGTACAAGGCGAACAGGATCGCCAGCGCCACGCCGCAGGCAGCGCCCCAAATAGCAAACACGGCGCGCTTCCGCACCGGCGCCACCCACAACATGAGCAGCAATGCCACCGGCGCCAGCACACCCAGTGCGAACTGGTTTCCGGCAGCCAGCGCCAGCGACAACCCCAAAAGCAGGATACGCCGCCAGTTCCAGAGCACCACCTCGCGCGGAGCGTACAGCGTGTGCGCGACGGCGATCGCGGTCCACACCGCGCCGAACGCGCCCCACACCGCGCCCATCTCCCCAAGATTCCCGGCGCCGGCCACGTTGACGATCATGGCCGGCGAGAAGCAATAGAGCAGGAGCGCAATGTATCCGCCGGCATTTCCATAGAGGCGGCGGGTAACGTACCAGAGCGATCCGCCCAGCATCACGCCGAAGAACAGATACGGCGCCGCCGCCAGCACATGCCAGAGCGGCAGACCGGCGGTCCACGATGCGGGACGCACGAGAAACGGCGCGGCCGCCATCAGGTAGTAGAAGGGGGAGCGGTCTTCATCGAATCCCTCGCGCACCCGAAGATGCCCGGAGCGCGCCGCAGAAGGCATGCCGGTCACGGCTTCCGAACGCAACGACTCCGGCGTTCCGGCAATCGCGCCCCCCTTCCATTGTTGCAGTCCGAGGTAAATACGCAGAGCCTGATCGGAGTCCGGTCCGGAAGCATGCTGGGTTTGCGCCCGCACCAGCCACAAGCACTGCACCAGATACACCCCCAGCAGCGCGGCCGCCGCAAACTGCGGCCCGCCAATGGACATGGATTGAAGAAATCGCCGCATCAAGGGAAACCGAGTGTTTTACCATGGCGGGGACCCTCATGGATACGACTCCGCTTCCACCCTCGGCACCGGAGCCTTCTCCGCCTGACCCTGCCGTCGTGGCGATGCTTCCACCCGTGCCGGCAGTTACCGCATCTGCTCACCGCGAATCGCCAGTGTCACCGCTGTTTGACGTCTTCGTCGGCCCGCACGGAATCTACCCGGGAGTGCGCTGGCTGATCTATCTGAGCATCGGTTACATACTCTTCCGGCTACTGGGCGATCTTATGCACGACTTGCATCCCCAGCCGGGCGGACCGATCTGGTGGGGCATGATCACGGAGGGCTTCATGATGTTGGCCGCGATTGTTCCAGGCTTCATCCTGGCTCGAATCGAGAGACGGCCGTTTGGCGACTTCGGCCTACCCGCCCGCAGCGCCTTTCGCCGCAACTTCTGGGTGGGTACGCTGTGGGGAATCGCGTCGCTGAGCGTGCTGATGCTGGCGCTGCGCCTCGCCGGAGCCTTCGAGTTCGGCTCGCTCGCCCTGCACGGCGCAAGTGTCGTGAAGTTCGCCGTGTATTACGCCGTGTTCTTTCTGCTGACTGGACTGTTTGAAGAATTTCTGGTGCGCGGCTATTCGCAGTGGGTGCTGTCGCAGGGAATGAATTTCTGGCCGGCGGCGGCGCTTTTGTCGGCCAGCTTCGGCGCGCTCCATAGCACGAACCCCGGCGAGAGCAAAGCCGGCCTGATCGCTGCCGCCCTGATCGGCTTCTTCTTTTGCCTCACCCTACGCCGCACCGGCGACCTGTGGTGGGCGATCGGCTTCCACATGTCGTGGGATTGGGGCGAGAGTTATCTGTATTCGGTCCCCGACAGCGGCGGGATGTCTCACGGGCACCTGCTTAACTCGTCCTTCCACGGCCCCGAATGGCTCACCGGAGGCTCGGTCGGCCCGGAGGGCAGCTTGCTCGTCTTCGTGGTGATTGTGGCGTTGTGGGTGCTGTTTGACCGGATGTATCCGGAAGTGAAATACCAGGCATGATTCATGTGGGTCGGACACTCTTGTCCGACCCTGCAAGCATCTTCCACACTGCCCGCAGGTCGGGCAAGAGTGCCCGACCCACACGAACCTCACCACGAATAGTGCACCGTGTACGTCACCACCTGCTCCCCGTCGGGCGCGACCGTTACCGGGAACTCGATCGTCTGTGCGTCGCGTTTCTTGAACTGATGTGACTGTTCGGTGAGCTTCCAGTTCGTCCAGCGATAGAGGTGCTCGACCACGCGCACGTTCGCCGTTTCCTTCTTGTGATTGCGCACGCGGATTTCGAAAGTCTCATCCATCCAGTGCGCGTTGGAATCCACGCGGAAGTTGGTTCGTTTGCGCTCGCCCACGATGTCGAAGGCGTTGCCGGTATAGACGCGGATCATCTCGTCTTTAGGCGTGTGGTCAATGGTGTTCTCGCCGACGAACTGCAGGCTGCCGTCGGAATCGCGCCGGTAGAACCGGAGCCGCCCCTTGGGCAGCGCGATGCCGAGATGATTGGTGTCAGAGTTCTTGAACTCCTGCAAGACCCAGATCTTCTTGTTTGATGCCGTGCCGTAGCCGGGATCGTTGCGGATCTGGTCGGAGTTGTAATAGCCGTACTGATCGATCTGCGCGCCGTCATACACGTAAAGGCGTTGCGACTGGATGCCGGTCGTGCGCACAAACTCGACCTGCTTGGTTTCGTTGTCGCGCAGGGTCGCAGGACGCTCCAGCGTGTAGAGGTGAAATTCGTCGAACGACTTCTCGCGGACGACCGGCGCGGCGGCATCGGCCATCTGCCCCCGAGATTCGGCCGCGTACACAGCCTTCGCCATTGGCATCGGCAGGAGCTTGCTCACGTCTCCCGCGAGCAGCTTGATGCGCGCGTTTTCAAACGTCTTGCCGCTCTGGTTGCGCATGGTGATCCAGCCCACCAGATCGAGCGAGTTCATGCCGGTACCCCGAGGGCCGTCGGCAACCACCAGGTTGTAATCGGACTGCCAGTTCATACCGCCCGAGACGTAGGAAATTTCCGCCTGCGATTTGCCCGCCTGCGTGGTGGAAAGTGCCCAGCTCAACGTCGGCTTCAGGATCGAGTCGCCGCCGAGCGCCGGAAACAGCGGCTGGCCGGGCAGTCCGAAGCGCAATATGCCGTCCACTTCGATGATGGGCTGGCCGATGCTGGGCTGCGGATAGCCATAATTCTGCTGCTGGTAGTACGAGGCGGGCACGTACCCGCTGCGAATGATCTTGCCGCGGATGGTTTCCGTCTTCTCGCCGCGCTGCGTGATGAAGTCAATCGTCTTGCCCTCATAAAGCGAGAGCAGCAATTCCTGGGAGACGGGGTCGTTGCGGTAACTCTGCTCGAGAATCTGCAGCGGACGTCCCGTAAGGTCGCGCAGGATGACCGAGTCGGGCTCAAGATGCGCGCTGATCCCGGCAAAGTTTACGCTGTTGACTCCCGCCTTCAGGTCGAGCGGCAAATGCTCGCGGGCGACAAAGAAGTTCTGGTTGTAAATGGTCAGCGCAGGCGCGTTTGATTGGTCGATTGCGACGGGCTGCGTCTCGTCCGGCGCGGCCGCAAAAAGCGTAAGGCTGAAGAGCGCGATTAAAAGTCTGTACATGTTCCCTTTCCCCTTGGTGTCGTGTAGGGACGGGTCTCTGACCCGTCCACCGGGCGCAGCCCGGTCGCGTCGGCGCGGGGGAAGCCGACGCGCTTGTCACAGCGACGCGGCTTGCCGCGTCTGATCAGGGAACGGAGATCAGGGCGAAACTTGCGTTGGGAGGCTTAACGACAAAGGGGCACAGAGGTAATGCGGAGTAACGTGTGTGGGGCGGGCACTCTTGCCCGCCGCCGTTGGTTGCTCTCCGCAAAAAGCGGCGGACAGGAGTGTCCGCCCCACACGGGCACGCTAGATATCCAGGTTTTTCACATCCAGCGCATTGTCTTCGATAAACTTGCGGCGTGCTTCCACGTCTTCGCCCATGAGCGTGGTGAAGATGGTCTCGCACTCGGCGATGTCTTCGAGCTTCACCGACAGCAGCGTACGCCGCTCCGGGTCCATGGTCGTCTCCCAGAGCTGCTCGGCCGTCATTTCGCCCAAGCCCTTGTAGCGCTGCACGGTGTACTCTTTGCGTCCTTCATTCAGGACGTAGTCGAACAGATCGCGCGCGGTATTCTTTTCGACGATCTCGGGCTCTTTCAGCGCGCGCTTGGCCGGGACTTTGCCAGTCTTCTTCTGCGCCTTCTCGGCCTCGGCTAGCGCGGCATCGCTGAGCTCTTCGGCGTCACCGTTGCTCTTGGCCGGCGCCTTGACGATGGTTTCAACGACAAACGGCGGCTCCAGGTACTCTTCGATCTGCTTGAACTTGGAGATCAGCTGGCGGCACTCCGGAGTCGAAGCCAGCTCCCAGTTGATGACGTGCTCGGCGCCCTGCGAGTTCACGTACTTCACTTCCCACAGGTTGTGCTCTTCGTCGAAACTCGACTCGACGCTCTTCAGGCTCAGCTCTTTCAGCAAGCGCTTCAGTTCTTTTTCCAGCTTCTCGATCTTTTTTGGCGGATTCTTCTTGTCGCCTTCAAAGTCGGCGCGCTTCGCCAGATCGAGCTTGGGCAGGAGTTCCGTGATTTTCTCTTCGCGCAGGCGCTTGTTGAATTTGTCGAAGAAGCCCAGATACTCGTTGAGCACGGTGATGAACTTCGTCAATGCCGCGCCTTCCAGCTTGGCCGCGCCTTCGCCGTAGCGGATCACCAGACCCTCCGACGCGCGCTTCACCATGACTTTGACGAACTCGCGCTCGTCTTTGATGTACGTGTGCGACTTGCCCTTGCGCAGGCCGAACAGCGGCGGCTGCGCGATGTACACGTTGTTGCGCTTGATCAGCTCCTGCATGTGCCGGAAGAAAAACGTCAACAGCAACGTGCGGATGTGCGAGCCGTCCACGTCGGCGTCGGTCATCAGGATGATCTTGGCGTAACGCAGCTTGGTCGGATCGAAGTCTTCTTTCGAAATGCCGGTGCCGAGCGCGGTGATCATAGCGCGGATTTCTTCATGCGCCAGCATCTTGTCGTAGCGCGCTTTTTCGACGTTCAGAATTTTTCCCTTGAGCGGCAGGATCGCCTGGAAGCGGCGGTCGCGGCCCTGTTTGGCGGTGCCGCCGGCCGATTCGCCCTCTACCAGGAACAGCTCGCAGCGCGCGGGATCGCGCTCGGAGCAGTCGGCGAGTTTGCCGGGCAGTCCGCCGCCATCGAGCGCGCCTTTGCGGCGCGTCAGGTCGCGGGCCTTGCGTGCGGCCTCGCGGGCGCGGGCAGCGTCGATGGCTTTGTTGATGATTTTCCGCGCAACGGTCGTGTTCTGCTCGAAAAATGCGCCCAGCCGCTCGTTGATGAACGCCTGCACAATGCCGGCAATATCGGAATTCAGCTTGCCCTTGGTCTGGCCTTCGAACTGCGGCTGCGGCAGTTTCACGCTGATCACCGCCGCCAGTCCTTCGCGGACGTCGTCGCCGGTGAGGTTCTCTTTCACGTCCTTGAACAAGCCCATCTGCTGGCCGGCGTAGTTGATGGTGCGGGTCAGCGAAGTGCGAAAGCCGGAGAGGTGCGAGCCGCCGTCCACGGTGTTGATGTTGTTGGCGAAGCTGAAAACGGTTTCGGAATAGCCGTCGTTGTACTGCAGACCGATTTCCATGACCACGCCGTCGCGCTCGGCTTCCATGTAAATCGGCTTATCGTGCAGCACCGACTTGCCGCGGTTCAGGTGCTTGATGAACTCGGCAATGCCGCCGTTGTACTTGAAATCGACGCGCTTGGCTTCGCCGGTCTTCGAGTCGGTCTGGCGCTCGTCGGTGAGCGTGATGAGCAGGCCCTTGTTCAGGAAGGCCAACTCGCGCAGACGCTGCGAGAGCGTGTCGAAGTTGTACTCGGTAACCGCGAAGATCTCGCGATCGGGCAGGAAGTGAACTTTCGTCCCGCGCTTTTTGGTTGCGCCCGCTTTTTTCAGTTTGCTGGTCGGCTCGCCTTTGGAGTAAGTCTGCTCCCAGGTAAAACCGTCGCGCCAGATCTCGAGTTCCAATTCGTGGCTGAGCGCGTTCACGACGCTCACGCCCACACCATGCAATCCGCCGGAAACCTTGTACGACGAGGTATCGAACTTGCCGCCGGCATGCAGCTTGGTCATCACTACTTCGGCGGCGGAGACTTTCTCGCCGTCGATGTCCATGTTGTCGACCGGAATGCCGCGGCCGTTGTCCACCACCGTGATCGAGTTGTCGAGATGAATGGTGACTTCAATCTTGTCGGCGTGTCCGGCGAGCGCTTCGTCCACCGAGTTGTCCACGACTTCGTACACCAGGTGATGCAGTCCCATGTCGCCGGTGGAGCCGATGTACATTGCGGGACGCTTGCGCACCGCTTCCATGCCGCCGAGGACCTTGATGGACTCGGCCGTGTAGTCGGCGTGATTGCCGTTCTTGTTTTTCGTGTCCGCGACTGGGGTCTGCACTTCTTTCGTGGCCATTCCGCTCCGTGGAAAATGCCGGTCGAGCACTCCGGTTGGGTGGACGCTTCCGGGACTGCTCGGCGACCTCAAACTATTGAAATTCCTGCTATTTAGGTGTCACCAGAGATGCTGATATTTTAGCACAAAATCAACCTAAATCGGAGCCTGAACCGCGACTCTAACTCACGCTTTTTGTTGCCGTTAGAGAGGTGCTCTTTAAGTTAATTGGGCGCGGCCGGGATCTTACGGTGAAAGGGGGCAAATCGGGGCTTGCGCGGCGACTAGCGGGCGAGCAACAGCCCACCAAAGCTCAACAATAATCCCGCGATGAAGGGAGCCATCGTGGTGGTTAAGTGAGCGCGCGGAACGTGTACTGCGTCCAACAGCATCATGGGAATGACCAGCGTAAGCATGGGAATCGCCGCCGCCCAGAATGCCCAGCGCTCTCCTCGGCGCAGCGGAATGAAAGCGATCAGAAGTTCTACCACGGCCAGACTTACGATTGCGAACGCGCCCGCGATCAGATGCCGGCCTTCGCGAGCGTTCGCGTCGGGGTGGGTGGACAAGATCGCATACGCCGCCAGTCCGGAAAGGGCGTAGCTTACGCCCACCAGCAGCGCGCCGAGTCCTCGTCGGGCGGCAGCGGAGGAATTCATGATTCACCAGTCTACGGACGCGCCGGTGCTCCCTTTGCCGTGAAGCTTAAGCCCGCCAACGCCTGCTCCACTTCGTCCTCACTGCCAGCGAGAAAGGTGAAGGACACGATCTGGCCCCTGGCAAGCAGCACGAACGTGGATTGGCGCATGGTCAGCTTGTCGTTGAGTGGCTTCACAAAATCGGCGCGCACCAGCGGGCGCGAGTTGATTTCTACGATCGACGGATTGCCATCGGCCTTGAAGCCTTTCGAGGTGGTGAGCTCCGTCAGAGGCCCGAGATAGTCTTCGGCCTTTTTCAGGCCGGGATAGGCGGCCGCATTTTCGGCGGCGATGACCACCGCCGCATTGATAGTGTCTCCGGCAGCCTGCGGAGGACGCTCGAAGATGGCCAGCAGGACTTCGCCTTTTGCGGCGTCGTTTCCTTCCTGCATTTCTTTCGTGCGCTCGACCCATCCGTAGGGGATCCGGTAGCGGAAGCCGAAGGTCGCATTGCTGTAGAGCTGCGAATCATCCGAGGGTTTCGACGCGGGCGGCGTGGTCGGTTTGTGTTGCGTCTGGGCTGTGGCGGTAAAGCAGAGCGCAAGCACAGTCAGCGGGGCAAGGCGGAAATTCATGCGGGTGCAAACCAGTGTACATGCTGAGAGGGGTTGGAGCAGGGCTTCACATCTCGCGGAAGAAGCCCGCGTTCGTATCACGGTATCGATTCGGGGATGCCGACAGTTGTCTGTCTTCAATCGCCCCTTCCGGGCCCCCACGCTCACGCGCTCCGTGCGAACCGTTACAATCTCAACGTCGCCGAAACGAAACCCATGGAATTCTCGCTCACTGAAACTGAAGTCCGCGTGCTGGGCTCGCTGATCGAAAAGGACATCACCACTCCCGAGTACTATCCGCTCTCGCTGAACGCGCTGGTGAATGCGTGTAACCAGAAATCAAATCGCGACCCGGTGATGCAGCTCGACGAAGGCGCCGTGCGCGATGCGCTCAGCAGGCTACAGGAGCGGCGTCTGGCGGGACCGGCCGGCGGCGCCGACAGCCGCGTCACCAAGTACGAGCATCGCCTGCAGGAGGTGTTTAATTTCACGCGTCCTGAGATTGCCGTGCTCTGCGTTCTGCTGCTGCGCGGTCCGCAGACGCCGGGCGAACTCCGCGGACGCACCGAGCGCATGCACCAGTTCGAGGCGCTGGATGACGTGCAGTCGGCGTTGCAGAAGCTGATCCAGCGGGACCCGGCGCTGGCGAAAGTGCTGCCGCGACAGCCAGGGACGAAGGAGGCACGCTACCGGCATTTGCTCGGCGGGGATGTGGCGGTCACGGCAGTAGAGCCGGTGACCTCCATGTCCGATGGAAACTCCGGCGACGGGGAACGCGTGGCTCGGTTGGAAGAAGAAGTGGCCGCGTTGCGGAGAGACGTTGGGGAGGTGAAAGATCAGTTAGAACGGTTCCGGAAGCAGTTTGAATGATTATGTGGGGCGGACACTCCTGTCCGCCGCCTTGGACTGCAGTTCCGGAAGCGGTTCGAGTGATTGCACCCCGAGACAGATAGAACGCCTAGGAAAACAAGGGTCGTGTGATTAGAAATCAAGGGCGGCGGACAAGAGTGTCCGCCCCACACATGCCTTACAGCACTCGTTCGTGGGTGTAGCCGGCTGCCTAACGCCGAGATGATTTCCGCAATGTGATCCGGGCCGCCGGCCGATTACAAAGAATCTCAATATCTTACCTGAAGGAATTTGGCCGGGCGGCAGCTCGGGCATTAGGGCCGGGGGGACACGAAAGTCGGTATCCCCCGGGTCCAAAAGTGCTATAGGCAAGGATGCCCTTGCGACCAACCCCCTATGTCCTTCGAAACCTTTGCAACCGCCAAAAGGCCCGTCAGAATAGGGTTTCACATGGAGTTCATTCCCCAAGGACTCATGACACAGACATTTGGCACGTCCCCCGCCGCTGCCCCGGCGCAATTCCTCCGGAAAACGAATGCCCGCGTTGCCTTGTTTAACCTGCCGGAGACTTCCTCCAGCCTGCTGACAGAATGCTTCCGACAGTTTGCGTTCGACACCGTGCCGCTTTCCCCCGCCGACGCTGAGCGGCTTCGCAAGCAAAAGTTCGATGCCTGCGTATTTCCTCTGGGAGAGTCGGTCGGCAAGGCAATTGAGTTGGCGCGCAATTCGGCGTCTAACAACCGGCTTGTCATCTACGGGCTGGGTGGAAGCGCGCAGGATGCCTTACGCTACTCGAAGTACTGCATCAACGCCGTGTTCCACGAGCCGCTGGAGCGCTCGGCCGCACTCAAGTTGGTGCGATCCACGCGGCCGCTGGTGCTGCACGAATTCCGACGTTATGTCCGCGTTCCGGTCATAACGGATGTTTCGGTGGTGGCCGCTGACGGAACTCGGCTCAGCGTCGCCAGCCAGGAGATCAGCTCGGGTGGCATGTCGCTGAAGGGCACGGCTCACCTCGAACCTGGTCAACTCGTCGAAGTCTCATTCGGACTGTTGAACCTGCCGCGCATCTGGGTGCGTGGGCATGTCACCTGGAAGAAACCAAACAAGAGCGTGGGACTTCGCTTCGACGTAAATGACGAGCGCCGACGGCGGGTGAAAGAGTGGATCGTGGCGTACCTGGAGTCGTAGGAGAGCAGGTCTCAGGTCTCAGGAAGTGCGCAGCCTGGCCGGTTGCGATGTCAACTCCTTTGCGTAGAAAGCAGTTAGCCGCGCCTTTTGTCGGTACCCATAGGTCCCTGCTTTTCCTGAGACGCTTTTCCTGACGCCTGACACCTTTTTCACCTACTTCCCGACTAAAATACTCCCGTGAGTTCTTCTCCCGTCGCGGTTGAGCCTACCCCGAAGTCTGCCTCCGAGGGGCGCGAGTTTTCGCTGCGCGAGAGATTCCTGCTCTGGCTCATCAGGTGGGCGGGTTATCTTGCCATCGCAACGATCGGCCCGACGCTGCGTTATGCAATCTCCTGGGAGGAAGAGCCCTCACCGCCCGACGCAATTTTTGAGAAGCCGGTGATCTACTCCTTCTGGCATCGCGCGGTGTTTCCCGCGACCTGGATGTGGAGGAAACAGCGGATCGCCGTCATGGTGAGCCGCAGCTTCGACGGAGAATACATCGCGCGCATCATCGAGAGATTCGGGTTCGTGGCGGTGCGCGGTTCGAGCAGCCGCGGCGGAGCCGGAGCGCTGCTCGGGATGAAGAGCGTCCTGGAACGCGGCGCGTCGGTGGCCTTCACCATCGACGGACCGCGCGGCCCGAAGTATGTGGCCAAACCGGGGCCGGCGGGGCTATCGAAAGTTACGGGGATTCCGATGGCAGCGTTCTACGTGGCGTTGAGCAATGCCTGGGTGCTGAAAACGTGGGATGGATTCATGATTCCGAAGCCGTTTTCAAGAGCGCTCGTCCGGCTGGGGCGGAAGACCGTCGTTCCGGCGGACGCCGATGATGCCCAGATGTCCGCCTACCACGCGCAACTGCAGGCCGCGCTCGAACGGGTGACTCAGTTCGCGGAAGAGAATGTGGCGCGCGTGGGATCGGATGAATTCCCGATCCGGAAGCGCTAGCGGGAAATGGTTTGACAGGCGGCCCCGCGCCCGGTAAATTTTTCGGGCTGGTTTTTTGCTCTTTCCAAAATTGGGTTCGCGCATGATCGTAGGCCGGCGCTACGCCGGACTACGAGGGAAGCGGGTGAGAATCCCGCGCTGCCGCGCAACTGTAAGCGAGGACACAGCGGACGTCCACTGGGAGCTTTGTGAGGACTCCTGGGAAGGGCGGACGCAGAAGACGGACTGAGACAGTCCTTACTCGCAAGCCAGGAGACCGGCGCGAACCATCCCAGAAACCCCTTTCGCGTGTAAAGGAGGATGGTATGGTCCGCTTCTTGGCTTTTCTGTCTCTGGTTTTCTTCCTGCTGTTCGTGCCGGCCTTCGCTGGCGAGCTTCATGTCAAAGTTGTCGATCCACACTCGGCGGCGGTTGCCGGGGCGCAGGTATCTTTGTACCGTGCCAGTGAGTCAGCGCCGCTGCAAGGGCGGACGACCTCGGGCGAAGGCGTTGCCACGTTCGACGTGGATACTTCCGCTCCGCTGAGCGTCGAAGTACTCGCGCCCGGATTCGCCGTTGCTCGAGCGGATGTGGCGCCGTCATCTTCCGCGGTAACCGTCGCCCTCCAGCTTGCGACTGCCTCGGAAACGGTAATCGTAACCGCGACGCGCACGCCCGCTCCTGAGCAGGAGACGGCCAGCAGCGTGTCGCTCTTGAGCGGCGACGAGATCACGACCATGCAGCCGGTGTCATTCGGCGATGCCTTGCGATTTCTTCCCGGAGCGGTTGTCAACGTTGCCGGGCAGCGCGGCGGGCTCGGGTCGCTGTTCGTGCGCGGCGGCGACTCGCGCTACAACAAGGTGCTGGTGGATGGCGTGACCGTAGATGAGTCTGGCGGCACTTTCGATTTCGGCGCAGTTCCGCTCGCCGAAGCGGACCGAGTGGAATTTCAGCGTGGGACCCAAAGCACGCTCTACGGGTCCGATGCGATGACCAGCGTGCTGCAGGTCTTCACGCGCAATGGCACGACCGCACTCCCAGAACTTCGCTTCGGCGCTGACGGCGGAAATTTCGGCACCGCGCACGGATATGTCTCGGTCGCGGGCGCTCGCTCGCGCTTCGATTACAACGCGTTTGCGGACCAATTCCGCACCCATGGGCAAGGGCTGAATGCAGACTACTTCAATGCGTTGCAGGGTGGAAACTTTGGACTGCAACTACATCCCCGAGCTCTGCTGCGAATTCGCGCCCGCCATTCGAATAGCCGGACCGGGGTGCAGGGGATCTGGGACTTCAACAACCAGCGTCTTCTCCCTCCGGACAGCGATACCCGCGCTCGGCAGAACAACCTGCTGGCGAGCGCTGAGTTGACTGTCGCCGGACCTTCCCGCTGGGCCCATCACTTGACCGGCTTCGAATACCGCCACCTTCGGACGAACATTGATGACGTCTTTGACCCTGGCCGTGTGTCGCCACTATACGGCCCCTTTGATTTCCCATATCACACGCTCGCAACCTTCAACCGGGCGGGAATTGACTATCAAGGCGACTACGTGGAACGCGCGTGGGCGCGCACAACGTTTGGCTATGAGTTTGAAGACGAAAACGGGTTCTTCGGCGACGTCGCCGCTCCAAGCCACGGATTGCAGCTGAATCACGCAGCTTTCGTGCAGCAAGCGATTACGTGGCGGCGTCTGTCGCTGGTGGCCGGAGTGCGTTTTGTGCATAACGAGACGTTTGGCAACAAGGGGGTGCCGCGGATCGCTCTGAGTGCGCTGGTCCTTAGGGGTGGACAATTCCTTTCGGGCACACGGCTCCGCTTTTCCTTCGCGCAAGGCATCAAGGAACCACGCCTCGAGGAGTTGTTCGCCAACGATGCGTTCACCAAGCCGAACCTTGACCTGAAAGCCGAGGAGAATCGGGCTTTCGAGGCGGGATTCGAGCAGAGTCTGATGGCGGGCAGATTTTCGCTGAGCGCCGTCTACTACGACAACCTCTTCCGCCGTCAGATCGACTACACGTGTTGTGATGAGCGGTTCCGCGGCCAGTACATCAACATCAACAAGGCTATGGCGCACGGGACGGAGGTGCAGTTTGCGGGGCGGCTAACATCGCGTCTCTCGTTGAACAGCGCGTACAACTACACTTCGACGCAGATACTCGAAGCTCCGCTCTGCACGCCGGAAAATTTTTGTGATCCGTTGTTGGCCGCCGGAGAGCCACTGCTGCGCCGGCCCAAACATGCCGGCAGCCTCCGGGTGACCTACCTGGGATCGCGCTGGGGGGCGAACCTGGGCGGAAGCTTTGTAGGCAGGCGTCCGGATTCTGACTTTCTCGGTTTCAAGATCACTCATGCTGCCGGATACGCGCGCGTCGATCTGGGCGGATGGTACGCCATCAACTCGCGCATCACCGCCTACACGAACGTTGAGAATGCGCTAAACGATCACTACAACGAAGTCGTTGGCTATCCGGCGCTGACAGCGAACTTCCGGGCGGGGATGAGATTCCGGATTGGCGGCGAGTGAGGGCGGACAAAGCCTGCGCTGAGCTAAGGGAGTGTCCGCCCCAACCGCACGTGTGGGACGGGCACTCCTGCCCGTCGCCTTTGATTTGTGCCGAGAGCGCAAACCAAGATCAAAGGCAACGGCGCCGGACAAGAGTGTCCGACCCACACAATACTAGCGGCGGATTCCGGCGGTTTCCTTCGGCTCGGTTTCGCGTCCGAGATCATCGCCCCCAGCCGGAAAGTGGGGCGAGGCACACTTCCCGCCTCCGTTGTAACGGTTGCGCACGGCCCAAAGCTTTGCAACTTCCTTTTCGCCGAGCGGCTGTTCGCGGCCTAACAGGTGCGCAACCAGTGCGATGTGGGCGAAGTGCTCGACGGTTTCCATCTTCATGTAGGCGTTTTCGAGGGTGGAGCCGTAAGTCACGACGCCGTGGTTGGCCATCAGAATGGCATCGTGGCCGGGAATCAGCGGCGCCAGAGCCTCCGCCAACTCGGGCGTACCGGGGGTGCCGTAGCGCGCCAGTGGAATCTCGCCCAGGCCGACGACTACTTCGCAGACCAGCGGCCGGTTGAGATCAAGTCCAGAGGCCGCAAAACCGGTGGCGGTAGGCGGATGGGCGTGGACGATGCCTTGCACATCCGGGCGCAGACGGTAGATCAGCAGGTGCATGCCGATCTCGCTGGAGACGTTTCGCTTGCCCGCCAGGCGGTTGCCGTCGTTGTCCACAATGACCAGATCAGAAGGCTTCATCCGGCCCTTGCTCATGTAGGTAGGAGTAACCAGCAGGCGGCGCTCATCCAGGCGCACGGAAAGATTCCCGTCCGTTGCTGCGACGAAGCCATTGCCGTGCAGCAGACGTCCGAATTCGACGATCGCAAGACGATGTTGTCGCTCGCTCGCCATCTTCTCCCCAAGCCCCGCCGTCATGGTACAGCAGGTCTTGAAAACCTTACAACACAATCGAACGTCAAGATTCGTAAAAGTAGGCGCCACTCCGGCACCGAAGCCCCCCGATGCCCGGACCGACCACCCCCCCAAACCCTATAATCTCCCGGTGCTGGTCTCCGACTTCCACTACGACCTGCCGCCTGAGCGAGTCGCCCAGGAGCCGCTCGCCGACCGCGCCGGGTCGCGCATGCTGCACCTCAGCCGGCAGTCGGGAAGCTGGCAAGACCGCATGTTCCGCGAGTTTCCCGATGTGCTGCGCTCCGGTGACCTGCTGGTCGTGAACAATAC
>JBASRS010000019.1:0-129886 GCA_049273945.1 Terriglobales bacterium
GGACGCAGGCGCGGCTTGCGCGGCGCGCCCGGAGCGGGCGTTGCCGTTAGGACCCACAGCATCGCAAACGTGGACACGATGATGGCTACCACCAGGTATAAGTCCGCACGGTGGAAGCGCAGCTTCAGGCGAAGGTCGCGAAGGTTCCAGGGTGCCGCACTGGAATCTGCGTCGCTTCGTTCCACTACAAGCGATTCGATCTCTGGCGTCACCTCTGCCGGCAGGGCACTTTGCCTGAGGTCCGCCAGGGCGGCGCCCGGCCACTCGCTGGCGGCTTCCTCTTCCTCATTTACCAGGGCAGTGGTCTCCTCCGCTCGATCCGGGATTTCCGGCACATCCGGAAAGCGGAGGGCCTGAGCCTCGTGCGTGCCGCTTTCCTGTTCTTCGGTGGAGGGATCGGTTGAGCGATCCGTGGTTGGGTGATCCGGCCATAGGCCTTGTTCTTGGCTCATCAGCCACAGCGACGCCCACTTCCGCTGCATCTGCTCGCCCGGCCGAAATTGCTCCCCCAAACACTTGCCGCAGAGCGGTTCACCTTCTTTGGCCGGTGCGCCGCACTGTCCGCAGACGTGCGGCGGCTGCACGGCGCGTCTCCGTTTGGCGTTGTGCTCCTGAATCGTAAAGGCGGCGGCCAGCATGTCCTGAAAGGACTGCTCGTCCAGCTTCAGCTTGGGCCGGCTAGAGGACATGGGAGTCGGAGTGGAGGGCAGCCCGGGCTGCCTCCATTCTAGTGCAAATGGGTGGCCAGAGAGCAGGAAAACGGCAGGATAGGTCACCGGTCACAGGTGAGAAGTGGTAAGAAGGCCAGTTCAATCTCACCGAAACCTCTGACCTGTCACCTGTTACCCGTTGCGCTGGCGGGACGTACCCCTTGGTTCCCGTTTCCGGATTCCACTATGGGAAACGATTCATGAGGGCACTCTAACCAAGTTCCAAGGAAAGCTCATGAACAGCGTGTAAGTCTAAGCTTTCATAAGGACTTCAGCACCAGCGAATATTTGGCGAACAGCGTGCTTCTGGTCTCCAGCGGGTCGCGACCCCATGACTGAACCGAAGGAGCAGACGAAACTTCCATGATCAACCTAAGTGAAATCAAGATCACACCTCGTGACCAGCAGGTGTTGCGCCTGCTCGTCCAGGGCTGCAGCAACAAAGAGATCGCCAGCCAGCTGAATATCAGCCCGCGCACCGTGAAGCAGCACCTCCGTACGTTGTTCTTGCGGGCCGGCATCAAGGAAGGCCGCAAGCGGGTGAAACTCGCGACTGCGATGTTCATTAAGGAGCAGGTGCAGCCATGCAACCGCGCGATCGGCTAACCACCAAGGAGATTCAGGTCGCGACCCTGGTTTGGCAGGGCCTCACCAACCGCGACATTGCGGGCGTGCTCGGCACCAGCGAACAGGTTGTGAAGAACTACCTGCGCACGGCTTTTGACAAGCTGGGGGTCTGGACCCGGCTCGAGCTCGCGCTCTATGTCGCCAGCCATGGCGGGGCCAGTTGGCATCTGGAACTCGGGCTGGCGCCTCTGCCGGCGCGCAGCGATTGGAAAGCCCATCGGGCGGAGGGAGCCCCAATTCCGGATCGTCGAGCCAGGGCAGCCGCCGCGGCGCGCGGGACTCCCTAGGGGGCGGTCGCCGTGCCGCGGCTCGGTGAGGAGCACCGCTGGTTCCGTCAAAGCTCTTGCTCCCAGGCGGCCAGTCGGCATCAGGCCCCAATCCGCCCTCCAGAAACCGAAGTCCGGAGCGAAACTTTTCGCCCCGATTTCTGCGACGGAAACCTATTTCACACCGGACGCTTGACGGGGCTTTTTGCCAAGCATCACGTCATTTCTAAGGAGAACTCTCTAAGTATCTTGCTTTCAGAGAGTTCTCTTTCTGGAGCCGAGCCTCGTGGCAAACCCAGGGAAGACTCTGTCGGCACCGATCTCGGTAATGAAATTGCTTGAATCTCTAGGGACCCGTTTGACCCGTTTGTTAGGTTAAGTCCCCACAGAAGCTGAGGTAGGTATGGGATACACAGAGACTTTCTGGATGGCCTGCGACTCGACCGAGCAGCTACGCGCCGAATACGGACCCTTCCACACCCGCGCGGAAGCCGAGACGGAAGCCCGCAAGCTCGGCTTCGGATACCTGCTCCGCTACGAGCACATCCTGGGCCCGAACGAAGAGATCGAAGAAGTGCGCTGCGTCTTTATCGAGCTCCCGGACACTCCGTTTGCGCCCAAAGCCGGCGTCACCTTCCACACCCGCTGCGCCACTTGCGGCGAGGCTGCGACCCACGATCTATCATGGCAAGCGGAGGTCTGGGCCGATATCCACGAATTCGAACACTCTCGCCACAAGGTAAGACTCTTCGAGCACGCGGTCGGGGAAGGGTTGCGCGAAATTGGAGATTGGCGCGGGCACGCGGCGTAAGTGGGGGGACTGGGAACCTCCGGTCGAGTCTTTTTACTGGTTCTGCAGAGTCTTAAGCAGCTCAGAAGTGAACGGGTTTTGACCGGCCTGTAGCGCTTTTATCCAGTCTCGACGCTGTTTCTTACACTCTTCGAATCGGTCCGCCTCCAGGAAGGCCTGAAAATCTGTGATCGCTCCTTGCGTATCACCCGTAAGTGCCCTAGCCAAACCGCGGCTATCCCGATAACCGGGGTTATTGGGATCCATCTCGACGGCTTCACGCGGAAGGGAATGTCCCGCGCTTACGTCTCAGCGTTGCCGCCGCGGCTTCCTCCAGCATCCACAACAGCCTGCCCTCCGGCTGCACTTGTTGCGCCGGAAACGGCGGCGTGTTCTTTCCTTCAAGAACCTGCCGGACCATGTCTGCCTTGTCGGCTCCACTTACCAGGAAGATGACGTCGGTCGCATGATTCAGCACCGGGAAGGTGAAGGTGATGCGGTGAGTCTTAAACTTCTCCACCCAGTTCGCAATCACCAG
The DNA here is from genome assembly GCA_049273945.1 of Terriglobales bacterium. Lineage (GTDB taxonomy): Bacteria > Acidobacteriota > Terriglobia > Terriglobales > Acidobacteriaceae > Acidiflorens. Next base: position 2,932 of record JBASRS010000019.1, read on the forward strand.
CCGCGACTGTTCCTTCAGTCCTTCGGAATCCGGGAAGAGGGAAGCGGTGTGGCCGTCCGGACCCAGGCCGAGCAGGATCAGATCGAAGCGCGGGAACTCGCCCGGCTGCAGTTGGAAGAAGCTGCAGAGTCTTGCTTCGTATGCAGAGGCAGCCGCTGCGGCATCGGGATTCTCCGCCGGCACGCGATAGACATTACCGGCGGGAACGGGCACCTTGGTCAGGAGCGCCTCACTCACCATGCGATAGTTGCTGTCGGGATGGTCGGGCGGAACGTGGCGTTCGTCGCCGAAAAACAGGAAAGTCCGGCTCCAGGAAAAATCCGCGTAGTCTTTGGCGAGCAGGGAGTAGAGACTGCGGGGCGTTGATCCGCCGGAGAGCGCGACCACGAATCGCCCTCGCTCAGCGATGGCCGCGCGGCCCATGCGGACAAACTCCTCGGCAGCGCCGCGAAAGAGGTCGGCGGACGTGGATAGCACTTCGATGATGCGGATGCAAGACACAGGAAATTGGCAATTTTGTAACCTGACCCAGGTACCCATTCGCAAGCCGGACAACCGCCAGCCAGACAGACACAAATTACAAATCACCCGATTACCAAATTACGAAATTGCCCTGTCATTTCTCGAAGTTTCGCCACTGCCGGCCGTCGCGTTCCAGCAGTTCGTCGGCTTCTTTCGGACCCCAGCATCCGGAAGCGTAATTGGGGAAATTGCGCGGCGGCAGCGCTTTCCAGACGTCGAGCGCGGGAGTGACGATGCTCCATCCCGCTTCCACCATGTCGGCGCGCTGGAAAAGCGTTGCGTCGCCGATCATGCAGTCGTGCAACAGGCGCTCGTAGCCGGTGGAAGGAGTTTGACCGAAGTAGTCGGCGTAGTTGAAATCCATGTCCACTTCGCCCAGGCGCATGGTTGGCCCGGGCGTCTTGGCGGCAAAGCGCAGCGAGATGCCCTCCTCGGGCTGAATGTGCAGCACGAGCTGATTGGGCGTCAGGTCTTCGACCTGCGTTTCGCGGAAGAGCACGAAGGGTGCGCGCCGGAACTCGATCACCACATGCGTGTTCCGGCTGGGGAGCCGCTTGCCGGTGCGCAGGTAGAAGGGAACTCCCGCCCAGCGCCAGTTGTCGATTAGCAGTTTCATGGCGACGAAAGTCTCGGTTCGTGAATCCGGCGGCACGCCTTCTTCGGCGCGGTAAGCGGGCAGACGCTGGCCGTTCACGACGCCTTCTCCATACTGTCCGCGAACCGTTTTGCTGAGCACGTCTTCGGACGTGAAAGGCTGAATGGCATGCAGGATCTTGGCCTGCTCATCGCGTACTGCGTCGGCTTCGAATGAAATCGGCGGCTCCATGGAAGTCAAGCTGATGAGCTGCATGATGTGGTTGGGCACCATGTCGCGCAGGGCGCCGGCGGTGTTGTAATAACCGCCGCGTTTTTCGACGCCCACGGTTTCGGCCACCGAAATCTGCACATTGTCAATGTAGCGCCGGTTCCAGATGGGCTCGAAAATCCCGTTGGCGAAGCGGAACGCCAAGATGTTCTGGACCGTTTCTTTGCCGAGATAATGGTCAATGCGGTAGATCTGCCGCTCGCCGATGACCTTGAGAAGCTGCTGATTGAGGGCTCGCGCCGAGTCCAGATCGTGGCCAAACGGCTTTTCGATGATGACCCGCCGCCACTGGCCGTTCGCCTCGGTCATCAGACCCACATTAGAAAGCCGCTCCACGATGTCGCCGAAGAACTCCGGCGCGGTCGCCAGATAGAAGAACACGTTGCCGTGGGTCGAGTGGTCCTTCTCCACCTTGGCCAGAGTCTCTTTCAGCTTGTCGTAGGTGGCGGGATCGTCGAAAGTCCCGCTTACGTAATGCAGGCGGCGAACGAACCCTTCCCACAAATCCGGATCCACCGCGCCGGTGGCGAACTGCTTGAAATCCTCGGAGAGCTTCTGGCGCGCCTGCTCATTGGTCATGGGAGTGCGCCCCACGCCCACCACGGCGAACTCGCGCGACAACAACTGCTGGCTGGCCAGGTTGTAGAGGGCGGGGACCAGCTTCCGCCGGGTAAGGTCGCCCGAAACGCCGAAGATCACCATCACGCATGGGTCGGCCACGCGTCCGACGCGCGGTTTCGCGGCAGTGGGTAGAGTTTCTGTTAGAGTCATCGCGTTCCTATCGTCGAAGTTGTGGGCGTTTGCTAAGCCGTTTTGGATTGCGATTTCGGTTCGACGTGTCCGCCGAACTTCTGCCGCATGGCGGAGAGCATTTTCTCCGCGAAGGTATGCTCCTGACGCGAGCGAAAGCGCGCGTACAACGACGCGGTGAGCACTTCGGCGGGCACCGCTTCCTCAATCGCGGCCTGGATGGTCCAACGCCCTTCGCCCGAATCCTGCACGAAGCCGCTGTACTCGGAGAGGCTGGGGCTTTCGGCGAGCGCGATCGCGGTCAGGTCGAGCAGCCACGAGCTGACCACGCTGCCGCGCCGCCAGACCTCCGCGATGTCGGCCAGGTTCAAATCGTAACGAATGTCTTCCGGCAGCTCTTTGCTGGTGGCGTTCTTGAAAATGTCGAAGCCCTCGGCATAGGCCTGCATCATGCCGTACTCGATGCCGTTGTGGACCATTTTGACGAAATGCCCGGAGCCCGACGGCCCGCAGTGGATGTAACCGTCTTCGGCGGTGCCGCCCATCTTCTCGCGGCCGGGAGTGCGCGGGATATCGCCGCGGCCCGGCGCCAGCGTTTTGAAGATCGGATCGAGGCGGCTGACTGCTTCCTTCGGTCCGCCGATCATCATGCAGTAACCGCGCTCCAGTCCCCAGACGCCACCGCTGGTGCCGACGTCCACGTAGTGCACGCCCTTTCCCGCACACATTTTGGCGCGGCGCACGTCGTCCTTGAAGAAGGAGTTGCCGCCGTCGATGATGGTATCGCCTGCCTGCATGCTGGAGAACAGAGCCTGCACGGTTTTCTCGGTCGGACCACCCGCCGGCACCATGACCCAGGCCGCGCGCGGAGCTTTCAGCTTGCTGACCAGATCTTCCAGAGAAGAAGACGCCATGGCGCCTTCGCCAACCAATTGCTTGACGGCCTCGGCACTCAGATCCGAAACCGCGAGCTGGTGACCGCCACGTATCAGGCGCCGCGTCATGTTGGCGCCCATGCGCCCCAACCCCACCATTCCTAGTTGCATTCCTGCTCCTTGGCCGTCGCTCAGGGGCTAAAGCCCCATCTTGCTTAATAACGCGTTTCGGCACGGCTAAAGCCATGCCCTCCCGAATCTTTGTGCCGACTCTTCATCCCAAAGCCTGTTTCACCAGTTCGGCCAGCTTGCCCAGGCCCGCCTTCACATCCGGACCGAGATGAACGCGCAGCGCCCTGCGATTCCGTTCCGCCAGGACGTTGAAATCGCCGCGAGCCTGTGCGGATTTGACGATCCCGAAAGTGTACTTCTGTCCGGGAACGGGCAAATCCTGCGCATCGTCGCAGGTGATCTGCAGGACGACGCCGCTGTTCGGGCCGCCTTTGTAGGCCTGTCCGGTGGAATGCAGAAAGCGCGGCCCGAAACCGAGACAGGTCGCGACGCGCTTGCGGTCGCGGACGGCCGTCCGCAATTCCTGCAAGAGCGACTCGTGCTCGGTGTTCATTTCTACATAGGCGAGCACGGCGAAATAGTCCCCGGCGCTCAGACGCGCCAGATGCGAACGCAGATAATTTTTCAGAGAACGATCAGCACCTGCGGCCTTGGCCAACGCGGCAGCGTTCTTCTCGTCGGTGAAGAGCTTGATGCCACCTTCTTCCAGCACCGGTTTCTCGGCGGGAAGGGAGCCGCTCGTCTCATACTGGGTAGTCAACTTCCGTGTCTCGATCTTGCTGGCTTCCACGTCAGGCTGATTGAACGCGTTGATGCCGAGCACCGAACCAGCCACCGCCGTCGCAATCTCCCAGCGGAAGAATTCCTGTCCGAGGTTGTAAGTGTCGGTCATCGCAATGCGGACCACAGGGTGGCCGGCTTTTTCGAGCGCAGCTACTTTGGCGTCTTGCGAGGCATCCGGCGCCGTTTCCAGCCGGACGTAGGCGAAGATGCGATCGTTGCCATACACCTCGGGCGCCGCCAATGCTTCGCGATCCACGGGAATAATGCCCTTGCCCAGCTTGCCCGTGGATTCGGCAATCAACTGCTCCAGCCACGCGCCCAGATCGAAAATCCCGGGAGAAGTGATGATGGTGATCTTGTCGCGGCCCATGGTTGCCGCTGTGCCCAGAATCAGCCCCAGCATTACGCCGGGATTGTCGGCCACGGGTGTGATCGGTTTGCAAGCCTGCACCATCTCTTCGGTACGGTTCAGGAACTTTCCGATATCGAGTCCCATGGCCGCCGCCGGCACCATGCCGAAGTTCGAGAGCGCCGAATACCGTCCCCCAATCGAGGGGAGCCCGTAGAAGATACGCCGGAAGCGATCGCGCTCGGCAACCTGCTGCATCTTCGAGCCGGGATCCGTAATCGCGATGAAGCGGCTACCCGCTCTTTCTGCGCCGACTACCTGCTTCACGCGTTCGAAGAAATACTGTTTGTAGATGTTGGGCTCGAGCGTGCTGCCTGACTTGCTGGAAACAATAAAGAGAGTATTGGCGAGGTCGATCTTTTCTTCGATGTGCTTGATCTGAGCCGGATCGGTGGAATCGAGCACGTGCAACCGCGGAAAGCCTTGCTGGTGGCCGAAAGTGAGTGCCAGCACTTCGGGACAGAGACTCGACCCGCCCATGCCGAGCAGGAGGATGTCGCGGAAGCGGCCGCTCTTCACTTCTACTTCCGCGGCAAGCTCTTTCAGTTTGCCAATCTGGGCTAGTTGTTGCTCGGTGATGTCGAGCCAGCCCAGCCAGTTTGCTTCATCCTCGCCGGTCCAGAGCGAAGCGTCGCGCTGCCACAGGCGTCTTACTTTTCCAGCGGCCCGCCAGTCGTTAAGGTTTTTTTTTACCGCGTCGTCCAGATCGGACGGAAGCCTCGCGCTCTGCGGGTTGACCCGAGGCGCCCCTGGCTTCGCGCTCTTTTCCACCGCTTGCAGCAGCAAGTCGAAGGCATCGGCGAACAATTTCACGCCGTCTTTGGTGAGCTTGTCGGTCGCTTCCTTCATCGAAACGCCGGCGGTCGCCAGGTCAGCCATCGTCTTGCGCGCTCCGGGGAGATCCTCGGTGAGACTCAGCCGCGGCTTGCCGTGATCCTTGAAAGCTTCCAGCGTCGCCGGCGGAACTGTGTCGACCGTATCCGGCCCGATCAACTCCTCGACATACATCACGTCGCGGTACGCGGGATTCTTGGTGCTGGTGCTGGCCCACAGTACGCGCTGCGTCTGCGCGCCTTTGGCTGCCAGCGCCTTCCAGCGTGGGGTCGAGAAGATCTTCTGGTAGGCCTCGTAGGTGAGCTTGCCGTTGGCAATCGCGACTTTCCCCAGCAGACTCTGCAGCCTCGCCTTGCGCGCCGGATCTGTCTCTTTCTTGATCTGCTCGTTCAGCAGTGAATCGATCAGCGTGTCAATGCGGCTGATGAAGAAGCTGGCGACGCTTGCAACTCGGCTCACGTCCCCACCGCCGGCGGCGTACGTCTCGAGCGCGCCGATGTAGGTCTGCGCCACCTCTTCGTAGACATCCTGGGCAAAAAGCAACGTAATGTTGATATTGATGCCCTCGCTCAGGGTCTGGCGGATCGCCGGTATCCCTTCGGGAGTTCCCGGGATCTTGATCATCACGTTCTCGCGCGCAACCGCCTTCCAGAGGCGGCGCACCTCTTCGATGGTGCCCTTGGTGTCGTTGGCGAGATAGGGAGAAACTTCCAGGCTCACATAGCCATCGCGCCGTTTCGCGCTCTGGTAGACGGGACGAAGCAGGTCCGCCGCATTCTGAATATCGCGAATGGCCAGTAATTCGTAGCGGCCCTTGGCATCAAGATCGGTGCGCGCCGCCAGCGAGTCGAGAAAATCCTGATAGAGCGTGCTGCCGGCAATGGCTTTTTCGAAGATCGCCGGATTCGAAGTCATCCCCCGCAGGCCGTCTTCCTCGATCAGACGCTTGAGTTCGCCGCTGGTAAACAGGTCGCGGCGGATGTAATCGAGCCAGATGGACTGGCCGAGCGTTTGAAGCTGTTTCAGGGGATTGACGGCTTTGCTGGTTTCCAGAGTTTCGACGGGATTCATGGCCTTCTCCTTCTACTCGCATCAAACGACAGATTAGCCGCTCGACGTTACAGATATATTACTTTGTAACCAATTCACGGGCTGCTTGTGCGACCGCCTCGACCGTGAATCCAAATTTCTTTAGCACGTCTCTCAAGGGGGCAGAAGCGCCAAAGGAACGCATGCCGATGATGCGCCCTTTCGAGCCCACGTATTTTTCCCATCCGAGGGTCGCGGCCGCTTCTACCGCCAGCCGCGCCGTGACATCGGGCGGAAGCACCTGATCGCGGTAAGTCTGGTCCTGCTGCTCAAAAATGTCCCAGGACGGCATGCTCACGACGCGCGCACGGATGCCTCCCTGCTTCAGCTTCTCGTACGCCTCGGCGCACAAACTCAATTCGCTGCCGGTGCCGATGAGAATAACCTGCGGCTTTCCGCCTTCGGCATCGGCGAGGATATAGGCGCCACGAGCCACGCCGGCCGCCGGGGCATACTTCGAGCGATCGAGCGTCGGGAGGGCCTGCCGCGTCAGCACCAGAACTGCCGGCTTGTGCTGGAGCCGCATGATTACCTTGTAGGCCTCCACGACTTCATTGGCATCGCCCGGCCGCAGCATCGTCAGGTGAGGAACCGCCCGCAGCGTCGCCAGTTGCTCGATCGGCTGGTGAGTCGGGCCATCTTCGCCCAGCCCGACGGAATCGTGCGTGAAGATCCAGATCGCCGGTATCTCCATCAGGGCCGAGAGCCGCATGGGAGGCTTCATGTAATCGGTGAAGATGAAGAAGGTCGAGCCGTAAGCGCGGAGCTTGCACAGTGTCATCCCATTGACGATCGCGCCCATCCCGTGTTCGCGGATGCCGAAGTGAAAATTGCGACCGTGGTACTCGCCCGCTTCAAAGTCGCCTGCGCCATCGAAGGTGAGCCGGGTTTTGGTGGAGGGGTACAAATCCGCCGCGCCGCCCAGCAACCAGGAGACATTCTTCGCCAAAGCGTTCAGAACTTTGGACGACGACTCCCGCGTTGCCAATCCCTTTGCATCCGCCGGAAAGCTGGGCAGATCCTTGTCCCACTGATCGGGAAGCTGCTGCCGCTGCATGCGAGTGTGTTGAATGGCCAGATCGGGATACTGCTCGCCGTACTTGTTGAAGAGCGTCGCCCACTGCTCCCGGAGTTGCTTGCCGCGCTTGCCGATGCCGTCGCGAAATCGCTCCCGGACTCCGTCCGGCACCAGGAAATGGGCGTCTTCCGGCCAACCGTAGAAACGCTTCGCCAATTTGACTTCTTCTTCGCCCAGCGCCTCGCCGTGTGCCTCCTTCGTGTCCTGCCGGTTGGGAGCGCCGTAGCCAATGTGGCTGTCCACAATGATCAGCTTGGGACGGTCCTGGATCCCGAGCGCGTGTTGGTATGCGTTGGTCAGTTGTTCGACATCGTTGGCATCATGGACGTGCGTTACATCCCAGCCGTAACCCTTGAATCTTGCCGCCACATCCTCGCTGAAGGCGAGGTCAGTTTTGCCTTCGATCGTGATGTGGTTGTTGTCATACAGCCAACACAAGTTCGAGAGTTTCAGGTGTCCGGCGATCGAGGCCGCTTCCGACGAGACGCCCTCCATCAGGTCGCCATCGCCGCAGAATACCCAGACGTTGTAATTGAAGAGCTCAAATCCCGGGCGATTGAAATGTGCCGCCAGCCATTTGCCGGCGATGGCCATGCCCACGCTGTTGCCCGCGCCCTGGCCCAGCGGACCGGTGGTCGTCTCTACTCCCGTGGCCAGGCCGTATTCGGGGTGTCCGGGCGTCTTGCTGTCGATCTGGCGAAACCGCTTGATCTCGTCGAGCGAAACCGCCGGTTCGGCGAGCACCTCGCCCTCTGAATTTGCGGCACGCACACCCGCCAGGTGGAGCAGCGAATACAGCAGCATGGACGCATGTCCATTGGAAAGCACGAAGCGGTCGCGGTTCGGCCAGAGCGGGTCTTCGGGGTCGTAGCGTAGGAACTGCTGCCAAAGGGTGTAGGCCGCGGGCGCGAGAGCCATCGGCGTCCCCGGATGTCCGGAGTTCGCCTTCTGCACGGCGTCCATCGAAAGCGTGCGAATCGTGTTGATACTGAGTAGATCGAGCTGTGTGCCGGTGGCTACAGTCTGCTCACTGACGGCCATCAATTCTCCCCTCGCAAGTCCATCCTGATTTCCGCAGCACCCCTATTAGATGAAGGACCGGCGAATTGGGTACAAGGACCGTGCCTTCCCTTGGCGGAGCCTCGATTTTACACCGGGCAATGTTCGTAGGTCGTAGCTCTTAGGCCGTAGGTCGGGGCTCGCGAATCGTGAGCGCAGGACTGGGATTGTGGGTAATCGCGAACTACGAACTCCGGATTCTACGTCAGGTAGGCCTTGTTTTGGCTGATCTTGTGCTGGAGTGTAGAAGCCAGCAGGTCGACGTCACCCGCGGACACGCTTATTGCGCCCGAGTCCAGCACCGGGACCCGGTTGCTTCCCACGGCATCGCGCCGTACCTGGATGAGCAGGGCCTGCATGGCGTCGGCATCGTACTTCTCGGGAGTCATGCGGATCAGTTCCTGCAATGCGATCCCCAGTGGCAACGGTTCGCGGTAAGGGCGCGCGCTGATCATGGCGTCGAAAGTGTCGGCCAAGGCCATGATGCGGACCGCCTGCGGCATCTCTTCCTGGTGCATCCCGTCGGGATAGCCGGTCCCGTCCCCGCGCTCATGGTGCCAGCGCACAATTTCCGGAATCTGCGGCCAAGGGAACTGCACATTGCTGACGATCTGATGCCCCACCACCGTGTGGTCGGCCATTTCGCGGAACTCCTCGGGATCGAGCGACGAGGGCTTGCTGAACAGGCGCTTGTCCACGGCCACCTTGCCGATGTCGTGTAGGTACCCGGCTGAGCGCAGCGAGGCGACCGCGCCGGACTCCATCCCCATCGCTTCCCCGATCGCCTGGGCATACCGTCCGACGCGCAGCGAGTGTCCATGAATGTTTACGTGCTTGACGTCAATGGCGGCCGCGAAGGCTTCGAGCGCATTGTCGTAAAAGCCGTGCAGCGACGCGAGCAGCCGCAGGTTCTCCGAGACCCGTTGCGCCAGCGTCTGGCTCAAGGTGTGATTGTGGATGGCCAGCGCCACGTAACTGCTGACCAGTTGGAGTGCGTCGAGCGCGTCTTCTTCGTAGGGAGCGTCGCCCGGACGCCGTCCCAAAGCAATCGCTCCCACGAGTTTGCTCCGAACCTTAAGGGGACAAATACACTTGAACAGTTCGGGCGCGACGTTGCCGTTCGAACTCAAGAAGATATCGTAGGTGCCGGTGTTCAGCAGCAGCGGGCCAATGGCCGCGCTCAAGGTGTGGACGTGGCGGGGAAGCAGAGGGATCAACGACGGCTCGGGCAGCAGCGCAAAGCCTTGCGCTCCTACCGAAGTGAGCAGCGAGGGCCTCTCTCCGAATGAGAACAGAACAGCTTCGCGCGCGCCCGCCGCTTCCATAACGGCCGTCAGCATGGTGCGCGCGGTCTGGCTGAAGTCACGGTCCGCCGTCAGTTCCGGACCCAGATCCGCCAGCGCTTCCACCGTGCGTAACAGTTTTTTTAGATTGGTTCCCTGCAACGCCTCGCGCGGAGGTGCATGCTGAGAAACCAGAGCCTTATCAGCGTAGCATGCGCTACGCAAACGCGATTGTTAGTTAGTTTGGTGCAGTGAATCTGTGCCGCGAAAACGCGCGCTTCGAAGCAGGCATCTGACGGCAGCGCCCTGTCTTGTTTCTGCTGGCGTTCGTCCGGGAACTTGCTGGTGCGAGATCGGAACGAGCGCCGGTGAGAGCAGAAAGAGTGTCCGCAGCAGTAGCGGGCAGGCGACATCCAGCCTGCATGATTCGTGCGCGCGGCTTTGAAGGGGCGCGGCTTCCAACCGCTTGGCATGGAGGGGACGCACACGATTCTGACGCGAGTAAGGATCTCAGGGAGCTTCAAAGTCGAGAGCGTAAATCTCCTGCGTGCCGATGTCGCGCATGAGTAAAGAGGAGCCATCGGGGGTGAGGCCGCTCCAGGAGATCCAGGGAGTGACGACCCGGCGAAAGTCTTTCAGGCTGGCCACGCGTTCCAGTTTGTGGTCGGCGATGCGCACGCGGTTGATAGCGGGGTCGGTGCTGGAACCGGTGTCGAAGTACACATACTTGCTGTCGGCCGACCACTGGGTGAAACCGATGGTGGCGCTGACCAGTTCCGACCATTTCCGAGTGGTGAAGTCAAACAACATCAGCTTTTGGCCGTCCACGGAGGTGGTCACCAGGTAGTGCCCGTCGGGAGAAAGAGTGGGCCACAACATCTGGTCAGATTCCAGCACCGTAGAGACCTTCAAGGTCTTCCAATCGACGGAGCGGATCGTGCGCCGCCTCATTTCCGTTGCGTCGTCGAAGATAATGGAGCTTCCGTCCGGAGTCCAGTCAAGGTTGACGGTAAGGAAATGGGCCGCAGCCAGTTCGCGGGCGACTCCACCCGCCGCCGGTACCACATAGACTTGCGCGTTCATGCTAGGTTCAACGTCCAAGAACGCAATCTGCTTTGCGTCTGGAGACCAGCGGGGCCGCGCGGTAAAAAGTGGAGCCGAAGTCAGTTGTAGTTTTTCGCTGCCATCGACACGGCTGCGCCACAGGTTTCCGTCGGGGAAGGATACGTAGGCAACCCACTGTCCATCACGGGAAAAACTGACCTCACCTGCAGAAATACCCCCGAGGTAGGGAACGAACTGCCTGGACTTGGCGTCGTAGCGAACCAACTCAGCGCGGGGCTGCTCGCCAACAACAAAGATTTTCTTGCCGTCGGCGCTCGGCTGAGGTGAATAAAAGGACATGGGCCCCGCTGTTAACGGTACCGGTTCATGACTCACCTTGTGCAAGGGGTCGCCCTTTTCCCGGATCGTCCAAATATCGCTTCTACCATTGCGCGTGGCCTGGAAGAGGAAGTACTTTCCGTCCGGCGTCCAGTTACCGTTCGATGGTCCGGCGGCTCCGGCCCACTCCGGGAGCAGAGGATGGAGGTTAGTGCCGTCGGTGGAGACTTCCCAGAGGGAGATCGAGGTGGGGTCGTTGACTGTCAAACGGACGACTCGCCCATCGGGAGAGAGGCGCAACCAGTAGGGAGCACCGTTTGTCGTCGCGAATTTGCGGGAGCTGCCCCCGCCGCCGACGAGAAAGAGGTCTCTTTCATGGGGAATGATCAATTCCCCGTTCGGCAGCCAGAGGGAGTCTTCGCCGGTCACATCGGCGAGGCGCCGGGGAGAGCCGCCCAGTACCGGCAGGGCCCAGAGCGGCTGGTCGAGCTCGTAGCCGGTAAAGCTACCGATCAACAGCTCCGCCTTGTCGGGAGAAATGTTGTTGAGAGCAACATTGGGAAACGGTGTCGACATCGGGACGGACTCACCGCCCCCGGCAGAAACCTGAGCGATCACAAAACGGCCGTTGATGTTCTCCTCATAGTAGAGTCGCGGCCCGTCCGTAAGAACGATGGTCGCGACCTGTCCAAAGAAATTCTTCTGCTGGCCGTCGTGAGTAATCTGGTTGTAGCCAGTGATCCTGGGCGGCGGCAGGGTGGGACGGAAGACATAAGCCAGCACCGCGACGGCAACCAGCACGGCAGCAGCGATGGCGACCAGCAGTCCGCGGGAGCGAGGCACCGCCACAGCGGTACCCGTTGTAGGCGTGGCAGGAATCGCAGCGGTTCGGTACACAGACGCAGCGCCCGTGCGGCCAGAATCAATTTCGCGCCGCAAGCGCTTCAGATCCACGCCGATCTCGGAGGCGTTCTGGTAGCGCAGCTGGCGGTCCTTCTCCAAGGTCTTGTTGACGATGCTCTCCAGCTCCGCGGGCAGCTGAGGATTCAAGCGGACCACCGGCGCGGGCGCCTTGTGCAGAATGGCATCAAATACCACGGCTGAGGTAGTGCCGGAGAATGCAGGCTGCCCGGCAGCCATCTCGTAGAGCACCGCTCCGAACGAGAACAGGTCGGTGCGACCATCGAGGTCTTCGCCGATGGCCTGCTCCGGTGACATGTAGGCGATGGTGCCCATGGTCGTTCCCGGACTGGTGAGCTGGGCTTCGACCGTGCCCAGGGTGGCTCCGCCGAGGGATTCGGCAACTTGGGGGTGTTCCGGCGCCAGCTTGGCTAGACCAAAATCGAGTATCTTGGCATGCCCGCGCTTGGTGACAAAGACGTTGGCGGGCTTGATGTCGCGGTGAATGATGCCTTGCGCATGAGCGGTATCGAGCGCCTCGGCGATCTCGACCCCCAGGTCCAGCAGTTGATCGATGGGCAGCGGTTTGCCGGTGATGCGCTGGCGAAGCGTCTGTCCCTCCAGCAACTCCATCACAATGAAGTACTGGCCGTCCTGCTGCCCGATCTCGTGAATGGTGCAGATGTTGGGATGGTTGAGCGCAGAGGCAGCGCGCGCCTCGCGCTGGAATCGCTGCAAGGCCGCGGCATCGGCGCTCAGCTCCGGGGGAAGAAACTTGAGCGCCACTTGGCGGCCCAGGGCGATGTCCTCGGCCGCATAGACCACGCCCATCCCGCCGCCGCCCAGCTTCTCAACGATGCGATAATGCGAAATGATCTGACCGATCATGGGCGGCGCGCAGAAACTGCCCACATGTTAGGAGTGCTTACATCCCAAGTCAAACCGCCAAGCAGCTTGCAAACGACAGTCCTTCTGGCCACACGGTATGGCCCCGCGTTTTCAAAAGCGTGATACCGACGTGAATCCTGCCGGTTAGCCCCGTGCCGCTCACACGCCGACTGGAAACGGCTTGCTGTGCGTTTCTGAGCTGACCGATAGTCCGGCGAAGCGGCCCTGCAGCAGAGACATCAGGCCTGTACACCAGTACCCGATCACGAACAGCAGCAGGAAGGGAACCGTAATGTAGTTTTCGTTGTCGATGGCGTAGTAAACCGTCAACGCGAAGTAAGTTCCAATCAGCAGTTCAATCCACGGCACCCATCCCAGCCGTTTGCGGTACTTGGTGGCGCCGATTTTGTCTTTCTTCGATTCCACGCGGTACTTGGGCGTCCGCGCGAAGGCCGTCTGCTTGCCGACCAAAGCTTCCAGCACGGCGCGTGTGTTCGTGACCGTCAGGCCGATCCCCAGCGCCATCAGAAATGGCAGGTAGAGAAACGCGCGCGGCCAGGTCTTGGGAAACAGCTCCTTCTGCGAAACCAGATAGAAGCTGGAGATGGAAAACGTCGAAGCCATGAACAGGGGCAAGTCAATGTAGAGCATCTGAAACCAGCCCTGGTAGAAGCGGATCACCATCGCCGGCAGCAGCAGCACCGAGAGCACAATCATCAGTGGATAGCTGAGATTGGCGGTCAGGTGATACCAGGCTTCGACCTTGACGGGCCGCGGAACGTCGCTCACGAAGACCTTCGGCAGAATCTTCTTCGAAGTCTGGATCAGCCCCTTGGCCCAGCGCGCCTGCTGTGTCTTGAACGCGGTCATCTCGACCGGCAGCTCCGCCGGACACTCTACGTCTTGCAGGTAAATAAACTTCCATCCCTTGAGCTGCGCGCGATAAGACAGGTCGGTGTCTTCGGTCAGAGTATCGTGCTCCCAGCCGCCCGCTTCATCGATGGCGACGCGGCGCCACATCCCGGCGGTGCCGTTGAAGTTGAAGAAGACGCCGCTGCGCGCCCGCCCGGAGTGCTCCAGCACGAAATGGCCGTCGAGCAGGATGGCCTCCACCTCGGTGAGGAACGAATAGTTGCGGTTGATGTGCGTCCAGCGCGTCTGCACCATCCCGATCTTCGGATTCGTGAAATGGTGGACGCACTTGAGCAGAAAGTCCGGCGTCGGCACGAAGTCGGCGTCGAAGATTGCGACGAACTCTCCCTTTGCGGTCTTTAATCCCTCGGCCAGCGCGCCTGCCTTGAAGCCCTCGCGATTGTCGCGGTGCAGGTACGTCACCGGATGTCCCAGCGCGGCGTAGCGCTCCACCAGTCCGCGCGCCACGTCGATGGTCTCGTCGGTCGAGTCGTCGAGGAGTTGAATATCAAGCTTTGCGCGCGGATACTCCAGCTTGCAGACCGCGTCCAGCAGCCGGTCCACCACGTATTGCTCGTTGTAGATCGGCAACTGCACGGTGACGCGCGGCAGGTCTTCGAAGTAGGCCGCCGGATCGGTGGTCTTATTCTTCTTGTACTTGTAATAAAGATAGACCAGCCAGTAGCGGTGTGCCCCATAAGCGGCCAGCACAATCAGCACGATGAAATAGGGAATCAGCAACGCCAGGTCGAAGGCGTTGATCTGGTAGAGCCCCTGAAACGTTGTATTAAGAAAATGCTGCCGGATGTAAGGCAGCACACCCTTAGGGGCAAGCGCCAGTGCGAACACGGCAGATGTGAGGGTTAAGGTCATGAATCAGCTGGACGGCGAGGGCGAACAAGCATTGTACCTGATGGCCGCTAGCGGGCCCGCACCGGTAGAACTGGTTTCAAGAATGCTGTTGGACGCTCGAAACTCGGGCCCTCAGGGGCTAAAGCCCAGTCTTGCCAAGGCTTTTGCGGCAGGGCTAAAAGCCGTGCCCTCCCCAAAACCGATTCTTGAAACCAGTTCTAGTTATTGCTGGGGCTTGACGCCTGACACCTGGTGTCCTACTGCCACTCTTCCGACACCATCGAGAGCTTCAACTCAATCTTCTGTCGCGAGCCTTCTTCCACCTTGAGCGAGGCGCCATTCGATTCCTGCGATTTGAGGAAGCCCGCGTCGTAGTAGAGCCCGTCGTCCAAGTCCTGCCAGGCGAAGACGGTGTAACCCCCGGGAGCAAGGCCATGAATCGCGAAACGCCCATTCTGATCGGTAGAGCCAACCCCAAAACGCTCGTGAAGCTTACGGTATTTCTCTTCCGGGACGGCCACTACGGTCGCGTTGGAGGCGGGCTTGTCTTTGTCCAGAGCAACGCCTTCCAGCATTCCAGCTTTGGAGCTGACGACCAGTTCGACGGTAGCTGGACCGGTCACGCTAAAGCCCGCGTCCGCATTGCTGTTTCCGAGAGTGACGGATTTCAGAAAACCACTCTCGGGGTGTTCGCGGTCGTCCACCTGCACGGCATAGCTGCCGGGATTCACATCCGTCCACGAGAAGTTGCCAAAGCGATCTACTCCTGCGCCCGAAATGCCTCCTGGAACCACGTAGATCGATCCACTCGCGTCATCGGTGCCGCGCAGGGAGACTGTGTACTGTGCAATGTCCTTCGGCGGTTGACCTTCAAATCGGAGATGGCCGGAGAGCGTGAAGGGCCGAACCGGGATGAGCTTGACGCCCTCCACGTCGGCGGCCAAGACGGTAACGCTCTGGCGCGCGCTCAGGATCTGGCCTTCAGCGCCGGCAAATGCTGTGATGAAGTACAAGCCCGGCGCAACCCCCCGAATCTCGAACTGGCCGTCGGCGGAGACATCTGCGCCGTTCATGGTTTGGCTCACACCTTTGGAGATCAGTTGCACCATGGGCTTCTGGTTCGCAGGGATGCCGGTCACAATCCCGCGAATGCGATAGGACCGCGCTGGAACCAGGGCAAAGTTCACGGGCATCTCGTCGCCCGCATGGAGATCGATGGCTCCAGCCTGTGCGGCATCGCTGGTACCCGGATAGTAGGTGGTCAGGTAGGCGAGATCGGGCTTGCTCGGAGTGTCAGGCGAGTCTCTGCTGTGAACGAAGTTGCGAATGTCAGGCAGGGGGACAACCGCAACCAAGTATTGGCCTGGGAAGAGGCTCGAAAAACGATATTCGCCCAGGTCGTTGGTGCGTTCTTCTCCAACCAGCTCAGGCTCGCGCGACTTGCCCGGACGCTTACGCAGAAGCGAGACTCCGTAGCCGGGGAGGGGATCGCCGTCTTCATCCACGACTCGGCCGGTAATGACCGCCGACGGCAGCATTTGAAAGAGCAGATCGTTGATCTCCTGCCCCGCTTGCACACTCAGGATGGGGCCCTCCGCCTGGTGGCCGCGCACGTTGATCTGGTGGAATCCGCTCTTCTCCAGTAGAAGCCGGTAGCGACCAGGCTGAATCTTCTCGATGCGAAACCGCCCCTCGGAATCAGTGTCCGCCGTGTAGTTGCTCCCCTGCTTCTGGTCTTCCGTGATCAGGTGGAGCAGCACTTTCTTGAGCGGCTGGTCGCCGGGCTCCTTCACAACCATGCCGGCGAGGGCGGCGGTGTTCGCGGGTTCCTCCGCTCCCGCGGGCGCCCAAAGAGCCAACAACAAACAGAAGATGAGGATGAGAGAGCGTTTCATGGTGCGATCGGTTGGCGGGCTGAAGTCTGATGTTCGTCAGTTCAGGAAATACGTCCGATACAGCGTATCCCGCTGCGCCGGCCGGAAGCCGGCATCGCGTATGATGCGGCGCAACTCTTCTTCGGTTGTGCAGTTGTTCACGCCCGCCGCCCGGACCACATTTTCCTCCAGCATCACCGAGCCGACGTCGTTGCCGCCGAAGCGCAAGCCCATCTGGCAGACTTTCAATCCCTGCGTCACCCAACTCGACTGCACATTGAGGAAGTTCGACAGATACATCCGTGAGATAGCCAGAACTTTCAAATACTCGACCGCCGTAGCTTCGTCCCAGTGTCGGCCGCCGAGCGCGGTGTTGGCGGGCTGGAAGCTCCAGGGGATGAACGCGGTGAATCCGCCGGTCTCTTCCTGCAATTCATAAAGCCGCTGGAAGTGATTGACGCGGTGCTCGAACGATTCCCCGACGCCGAACATCATGGTGGCGGTAGTGCGCATGCCGAGTTGATGGGCGGTCCGATGCACGAGCAGCCAGTCGTCGGTCAGACACTTCAGGCGGGCGATGCGATAGCGTACTTCATCGTCGAGAATCTCGGCGCCGCCGCCGGGGATGGAATCGAGCCCAGAATCCCGCAGGCGGGCAATCGTATCGCGCACGCTCAAAGTGCTGTATTCTGCGATCGCCAGAATCTCCGAAGCCGAATAGCAGTGCAGGTGGATCTTCGGAAAGCGCTGCTTGATGCCGCGCAGCAGCTGCTCATGCCACTCGATCTTGAGATCGGGATGCAGCCCGCCCTGCATCAGCACTCCCGTGCCGCCGAGTTCGACAGTCTCGCGGATCTTGTCGTAGATGGTGTCGAAATCGAGGATGTAGCCCTCTTTAGCCCGCGGTCCTTTCAGCGGCCGGTAGAAGGCGCAGAAGGTGCAGTACTCGGTGCAGAAGTTGGTGTAATTAATGTTGCGGTCAATGATGTAGGTGACCACGCCCTCGGGATGGATCCGGCGGCGAACCGCGTCGGCCCCCATGCCGATGCCGATGAGGTCATCGGACTGAAACATCTCCAAGGCTTGCTGTTTGGTCAGGGACATCCCCTCCCCCGCGTAACTCCTTATTTTAGACGGTCAGGGGGCTGTAGCCCAAGGGGGCGCTATGCGCCAGTATCGCTGCTACAGGAATTCAAGTCCGGGAGGCGGTGGCAGCACCCCAAGTTCCGCCCCATAGCGGTAGAAGAGTTGCAGTCCGTCCAGGCAGGGAGGATCGAGATAATAGTGTATGTTGTGCGTCAGATACGTGCGGATGATCTCGGCAGGCAGCTTTAGCCGGGGACTCCACTCCTGAACGGTAGTCTCCAAACTCTTGGGACTCAGACCGTGGTCCCGCGATTTCTTGAACGTGTCAGTTATCGCGGCGGGGTTTCGTCCCCCGAGCGCCTGCCGGCGAATTGCCCAGAAGGCAAAGACAAACGACTTGCCAGTACGCGCAATCCATTCCTTTGCGAGGTCAAGCGTGACATAGCGCGTGCGATCCACCTGCAGCGCGGGGTCTCCGATGAGCAACGCCGCATCGCAGTTCGCGAGCATATGGTCGAGATCGGGAGCCATCGGAACATATTGACGCGCGCCTCCCAGCCACTTCGCGAACAGAATTTTCATCAGCGCAACCGAGGTTATCGAAGAAGTATCGAGTGCCACCGTGCGCACCTGTTCGACCGGACCCTTGCTGACGAGCAGGATGGACTGCACGGCGCGTTGCGCTGCAATCGCCACGTCCGGAATGATGACCAGATCGGGGATGGTTGCGTAAGCCGCGGCCGGGATGATGCCGATGTCAGCCGTCCCCGCCCGTAGCGCTTCGGCACACGCGGATGGGATAGTGTAGGAAATATCGAAGGCGGCGCCCGCTTCTCCGTGTTCGAAATCCCAGAGAAGAGGCGCGGTGTTCAGATAGGAAATGGCCGAAATCCTCAACCGGCTCATGTATTTGCGAATTCTAACAAAAGCGGTGTGCGCGTCCTCACAGACAGCCCGCTTGCGCTGACGGTAGAGTCCGGGCATCATGTCGAGCCCTGCCCTTACCACCTCTAATTCTGCATCGCAATCGGCTTCCTACTGGCTGGCCCTGGCGTTGACCCCGGGCCTGGGCCCCACCCGAGTGAGGAAGTTAGTGGAGCACTTTGGTAGCGCGGAACGGGTCTTCCAAGCCAGCCTTACAGAACTCGAAGCGACCGGGATGCAAGCCGTCTCGGCGCAGTCGCTGGCTACTGGCAAGTCGTTAGAGTTGGCACAGCAGGAACTCGCCAAGACTGCCGAGAGCGGCGCAAAAATCATTGCGCTCGACGATCCCGCCTATCCGCCGCGTTTGAAGGAAATCTACGATCCGCCCGTGGTGCTGTTTGTGCGCGGGAATGTTGACGTGCTCTCGCAGCCGGGGCTTGCGCTGGTGGGCACGCGTCATCCCACTCCCTACGGCCTCGGAATGGCCGAGCGCTTGTCAAAAGACCTGTCCGCCCACGGACTGGTCATCATCAGTGGCATGGCGCGTGGCGTGGACGCCGCGTCTCATCGCGGCGCGATCGCCGCCAATGGGAAAACGGTGGCGGTATTCGGCACGGGCATTGACGTGATCTACCCCAAAGAAAACTCGCGGCTCGCCGAGCAGATCCTGGCGCTCGGCGGCGCGCTGATTTCTGAGTTTCCCCTTGGAACCTTCGCCGCGCCCCAGAATTTTCCCATCCGCAACCGTATCATCAGCGGCATGTCGGTAGGCGTTCTGGTGGTGGAGGCCGCCGAATACAGTGGAACGCGCATCACCGCCCGCTGCGCTCTCGAACAGAACCGCGACGTGTACGCGGTTCCCGGCAACGTCACCAACAGGAACTCCTGGGGCCCCAACACTCTGATCAAGCAGGGAGCCAAGCTGGTGGCGACCTGGGAAGACGTCTGGGAAGAGCTCCCCGCCGACGTGCAGGAGTCGCTGAGTTCAATGCAGAATGAATCCCCGAAGCCAGAGAATGCATCTCTATTCCCCGACGACGCCACCTCGCCTCACGAGAGAAAGATCCTTAGACTGCTGAAAGCAGATGAGTCCACTCATATCGACCAACTCGTAGAAGCGCTCGAGACCGAAATGTCTTCCTCCGAAATCTTCGCCGCTCTGTTTGAGCTGGAACTGAATGGGAAGGTGAGGCAGTTGCCGGGGAAGAACTTTGTGAAGAGCTTTTAGCTGTCGACTGTCAGCTTTCAGCCATTAGTTTTCAGTAGTTCGGAGGGACCCTATGCAGAGTTTCCGCAATCTTCAAGTCTGGGAGAAGTCGCACATCTTGACTCTGGCTGTCTACGCATCCAGCAGAGATTCTCCTCGGGAAGAAAGGTACGGTTTGACAAGTCAAATGAGGCGATCCTCGGCATCGATAGGGATGAATATCGCGGAAGGTTGTTGCAGAAAAGGGGATATAGAGATGGCTCGGTTTCTGCAGATCGCGATGGGGTCCGCAAGCGAACTTGAATACCAACTTCTGCTCGCCCACGACCCAGGGTACTTGCGCGATCTGGACTACCAGCGTCTTGAAATACAGGTGGTCGAAGTCAAACGGATGTTGTCTTCGCTGATGCGAAAAGTGAAAGCCGATAGCTGACGGCTGAGAGCTGAGAGCACAGGCACCATTTTGCGCTGTCGCCCGTATTCGTGCTAGCTTCAAATCCAAGAACCGTCAAACCGAGGAACCATTGTCCAAGGGCCTAGTCATCGTCGAATCGCCTGCCAAGGCGAAAACCATCCAGAAATATCTGGGCAAGGGATTTACAGTTGAGGCCTCTCTCGGCCACGTAAAAGACTTGCCCAAGAGCAATCTTGGGGTGGACGTCGAGAACGATTTCGAAACGGAATACGTCGTTATCCCTGGAAAAGAGAAGGTTCTGGCCAAGCTTAAAAAGCTGGGGCAGTCAGCCGACAACATCTATCTGGCGCCTGACCCGGATCGGGAGGGGGAAGCCATCGCCGCTCATCTGGCCGACGAACTGGGCGATGGAGACAAGAAGAAAAAGCAGAAGAAAAAGGAAGTGCCCGGTAAAGAGCGCATCCGGCGCGTGACTTTCAACGAAATCACTCAGCGCGCCGTCCGGGCCGCCTTCGAGCATCCGCGCGGCATCGACCGCAACCTGGTGGACGCGCAGCAAGCCCGCCGTGTGCTCGACCGTCTGGTGGGCTACCAGGTGTCGCCGCTGCTCTGGGACAAAGTGCGCCGCGGCCTTTCCGCCGGACGCGTGCAGACGGTCGCGTTACGCCTGATTGTTGACCGTGAGCGCGAGATCAAGGCGTTCGAGAAAAAAGAGTATTGGACGATCGACGCCCATCTCGCCGCCGCCAAGCCTCCGGCCTTCGATGCCCGCTTCCTCGGCAAGGGCGAAGAGAAGATCGAGATCCCCAACGGCGAGGAAGCCGAGAAAATCCGGCTAGCGCTCGAAAAGGCGGACTGGGTCGTCCGATTTGCTGAGAAGAAAGAGCGCCGCCGCAACGCTACACCGCCCTTCACCACCAGCAAGCTGCAGCAGGACTCGTCGCGCAAGCTGCGCTTTAGCGTGAAGCGCACCATGATGATCGCGCAGCGCCTCTATGAAGGTATCGAACTGGGCGAAGAGGGACTGGTCGGCCTGATCACCTACATGCGCACCGACTCGACCCGCGTCTCGCCCGACGCGATCGCAGAAGTCCGCGAGTACGTCTCCAAGGAATACGGCTCCAACTATGTGCCCGAGTCGCCAAACACATATAAAGAGAAGAAGGAAGCGCAGGCGGCGCACGAGGCTATTCGTCCGACTTCGGCGATCCGCCATCCCGACCAGGTCAAGCAGTATCTGCAGGAGGACGAATTCAAGGTTTACAAGCTGATCTGGCAGCGCTTCGTGGCCTCGCAGATGAACCCGGCGGTCTTCGATCAGACCACGGTTGATATCGACGCCAAGTCCGGCGACGACGTCTTCTGGTTCCGCGTTACCGGCTCGGTCATGAAGTTCGACGGCTTCCTGAAAGTTTATGAAGAGTCCAAGGAAGGCAAGGACGAGGAAGACGAGGAACTGAAGCACAAGCTGCCGCCGCTCGAAGCGGGCCAGAGGCTGACGCTAAGAGAATTGAAGCCCGAACAGCACTTCACCGAGCCGCCGCCGCGCTACAACGAAGCGTCGCTCGTCAAAGAGCTCGAAGAGCGCGGCATCGGCCGGCCGTCTACCTACGCCACCATTCTCAGCACCATCCAGGAGCGTCAGTACGTCACTAAGACGGGCGGGAAGTTTCTGCCCACCGAGATCGGCCTCGTCGTCACCGACTTGCTCGTCGAGAACTTCAAGGACATCTTCGACTTCCAATACACCGCGCGCCTGGAAGAAGAACTCGACGAGATTGAAGAGGGCAAAGAAAAGTGGACCG
The DNA here is from genome assembly GCA_049273945.1 of Terriglobales bacterium. Classification (GTDB taxonomy): domain Bacteria; phylum Acidobacteriota; class Terriglobia; order Terriglobales; family Acidobacteriaceae; genus Acidiflorens. The sequence continues at coordinate 24,797 of JBASRS010000019.1, forward strand.
ACACGCTCGCCGAGTTCTACAAAAAGTTCGCCAAGGATCTCCGATACGCTGAAAAGCACATGGAGAACATCAAGCGTATGGAGAAACCGACCGACGAAAAGTGCGAGCGCTGCGGCGCGCCCCTGGTGATCAAGTGGGGCAAGCACGGCTCGTTCTACGCGTGCAGCACTTACGACAAGGAGAATCCGGAGAGTTGCACCTTCACCAAAGAGAATCCGATCAATCTGCCCGATCTCGACTCCGCCGACTTACAGGAGACCGCGCAGGAGGAATACTGCGAGAACTGCGGCCGCGTCATGGTGCTCAAGCGCGGACGCTTCGGCCAGTTCATGGCCTGCACCGGATATCCCGATTGCAAAACCACGCGACGGCTTGACCAGGGCAAGCGAGTGCCCGACATCCCGCTCGATAAGAAGTGTCCGGATTGCGGCCGCAACCTGATCATCCGTCACGGCCGCTACGGCGAGTTCACGTCGTGCAGCGGCTATCCCGATTGCAAGTACGTGAAGCAGAACTTCATAGGCGTGAAGTGTCCGGACTGCAAAGAGGGTGACTTGGTCGAAAAGCGCGCGCGCAAGGGCAACACGTTCTACGGATGCTCGCGCTACCCGAAATGCAAGTTCACCTCGGCGGCGAAGCCCATCCCCGAGAAGTGTCCCGACTGCGGCAGCGAATACCTGGTCGAGCGCATGCGCAAGGACGGTCCGGTGATCGCGTGCCCGAACAAAGAGTGTGACTATGAGCGCGCGCTTGAAGGCGTAGCCGGCGCGCCACAGGCTGTGTAGACAATTCGAAAACGAGGCAACATTATGGCGAAAAAAGCCACCGCACATGACGCGCAGGTGGTCATGCAACTCTACGATCTCCGCCGCGAGGCCGAGATGCGCAAGGCGAGACATTGGTGGACGGCTGAGTTCTGGCCCCAGAACGCGGACGATTTCGTGAAAGTCGCCAACGCGTTTCCCGGCCAGGAAAACGCCTGGCTGCGTCAGGTGGGCGGCTATTGGGATATGGCCTCATCGCTCGTGCTGCACGGGGCCGTCAACCAAGAGCTCTTCCTGCAACCCGGCATCAGCGGCGAGATGTTTTTCATTTTCGCCAAGATCCATCCGTTTCTGACGGAGATCCGCCAGAAAATGAACAACCCCGAACTGTTCGGCAACATCGAGAAGGTAGCCACCGGCTCGAAGCTCGCCCGCCAGCGATTGGAACGCATGGTGGCGACTCAGGCGCAGCGCCGCAACAAGATGATGGCGGAGAAGAAATCCGCATAGCCCGCAAAGTGAACCGCTGGCGTTTGATCCAACTGCCTTTGTGGGTAGGGCGTTTCTGCTATCCTAAGTTGCTGTGCGGATGCTCTGGTGGTTCCTTATCCTCGGAGCCAGTGCAGTGGTGGTCGTGTTGGTGGCGGGTTTGCTGTACGTGCAGGTCCGGCATCAGATGAAAAGGCCGGCAACCAGCCAGAAGCCGCCCCTCGACGAGCCGCACCAGCAGCCTCCTGCGGAAGGTTGATTCACCACGAGGACAATCGGGGAAAGGATTGACGATGGCAAAAGTAGCGACGCAAATTCTCGACCAACATACGCGGTCGGCAGAATGGATCAGGCAGGCGGCCATCGTGATCGGCGCCAGCCTGGTGGTAGCTCTGTGCGCGCGCGTCAGCGTGCCGCTGCCGTTTACGCCAGTTCCTCTTACGCTGCAGAATTTGGGAGTCCTATTAGTGGGGTTGCTGTTGGGCTCGCGCCGTGGCTTCGCCACCCTTGCACTCTACCTTGTGGAAGGCGCGTCCGGGCTGCCGGTGTTCAGCCCCTCGCCGCTGGGCTTGAGTGGTATCGCCCAGATCTTGGGACCCACCGGCGGATTCCTCATGGCCTACCCGCTGGTGGCGTTCACCGCAGGTTGGATTTACGAGCACACTTCGCGCCGCCTCGTATGGGCAGCGCTCGCCGGTTTCGCTGCCGAGTGTGTGCTCTTTGCCGGAGGACTAGGCTGGCTCGCATATTGGACGCACTCGGTGTCGCTGGCTATCCGCTACGGCCTCTACTGGTTCGTCTTCGCGGAAGTCATCAAGATCCTGATAGCGTCCGCCGTCGCCGAACGTTGGAACAGAAAGCTGAGCGCTAACAGCTAAGAGCTAAGAGCTGATTTATGAGTACCATTTCCGCTCCCGTCCGCGAAATCACCGTGGCTCACAGCCCGGACTCCGACGACGCCTTCATGTTCTACGGCCTCGCGACGAACAAGGTCCGCGTGTCCGGCTTGCGCTTCACGCACACGCTCTGCGACATCGAGACGCTGAACCAGAAGGCGCAGGAAGGTGTCTACGACGTGACGGCGGTTTCGTTCCACGCCTATCCGTACATTCAGGACGACTACGCCCTCATGTCCTGCGGAGGCAGCGTGGGCGAGGGCTACGGACCGATGATCGTCTCGCCGCGCCCGTTCTCCCAGACCGAGATCAAGAAACAGAAGATCGCCGTACCAGGCAAACTGACGAGCGCCTATCTCGCCTTGCAACTCTTTGCCCCGGGAATCGAAGTGGAAGTTGTGCCCTTCGATCAGATCATCCCCGAAGTGCTTGCAGGCAAGTACGAAGCCGGACTCATCATCCATGAAGGGCAGCTCACCTACTCCAAAGCCGGATTGCAGCGCGTAGTTGACTTAGGCAAATGGTGGCAGCGAGTGACCGGCCTGCCGCTGCCGCTCGGCGGAAATGCGATTCGCCGCGCGCTCGGGGCCGAGACGATCGCCAGCGTCAGCCAGGCCTTGCGCGACAGCATCCAGTACGCCATCGATCATCGCGACGAAGCCCTTTCCTACGCCATGCAGTTTGCCCGCGATCTCGACACCCAACTCGCCGACAAATTTGTCGGCATGTACGTGAACGAGCGCACCCTGGACTACGGAGAAGACGGGCGCGAAGCCGTCCGGCGGTTGCTTGATATGGGGCACAAGGCGGGGATTATTCCTCATACACCGAGAGTGGAGTGGGTGTAAGAAGAAGAAGCTGCTGGCTGCTGGCGAGCGGTTGCCGGGGGCCGTACCGACTGCCCCGATTTACTTCGCTGCAGGCGAACTACAGATCCCTCGCTTCGCTCGGGATGACAATTCGTAAAGTTCGAAGGTGCGAAAGGAAAGGCTCTGCTCGCTAGTAGCTAGAAGCTAGCAACTAGTAGCTCGTTCACTTCACCCTCTCCGCAAACTCAAACACCGGATCCACATCCACCGGCACATTCGACGCCGCTTTCAAAGCAGTCTTCAACTCCCCCGGCATCTGCCCATACTTCTTGAACCAGTTCTCGGCACGCTCGCGATCGCCGGTGGCTTCGATTTCCAGGAGTTCCTTCGCCAGATCAGCCAGAGCTCCCGACATTTTTGCGTAGTCAATCGCGTAGCGGCCGTTCGCGTTCCGGCGGATTGCGCCACGCTCCGAGAGATAGTTGAACTCCATCATCTCCGCTTGGCCGTGGGCCTCGGCAGTGCCGAAGCGCACGGTGCGGAAGATTCCACCGACGTATGACGCGTAGAACTCTTCCAGTTTTTCCTTGGGCAGCGCGCCGTGATCGACCATCCATTTCAAGCTGAACATCCCGACTACGTCGGCTTTGGCTTCTTCGAGTCCGCTGAATTGATGGCCGATCGCCTCGCGGATACTGACTTTCCCGGCTGCTGTGCGCGCGAACGCCGGGCCCAGGCCGTGGCAGATCTCATGCATGATGGTGCTCTGCAGATAGCCTTCGCCGCTGACCTTGGCGGCCTGCTTCGGCTCCATCAGCTTGCGCGCGACCGGCAAAATCACGTAGTTCACGCGCGCGTCCATGAAATTCTTGAAGAAGAGTTTCTTGCTGCCTTTCTGCTCGTGCACCCTCGGATCGTTGGGTAGATTGTCGGCCACTGCCTGGTATCCGTGCGTCAGATCACCGGCGCGGAAGGGGGTGTCCATCACTTCCATGGGTGTTTCCAGGCCGCGCTTCGAAGGCCGGTCCTCCGGCGCTAGCGGCAGGGCGTCCTGAATGTCGGCTACATATTTCTCGAAGAGTTCCAGCTTCTTGCTCTCGCGCTCGTTGCGCACCATGACCGCCGCTCCGTACGAGCCTTTCACTCCGAGCAGGCTGTCCATGTAGGTTTCATAGGGCGCAAAGATGATGTCGAACTTCGGGTTCTTCAAATCGAGCCACGCCAGATCGCTCGGGAAGTAATCGCCACTCAGCAGCGCGTCGGATCTTAATTCAAGAAACTTCGCAAACGCTGCATCATCGCTCAGCTGGGCCGCATCCCGCAGCGCTTTCGCCGCCGGCTCCAGGAACGGACGATAGAAAATGTGATAGGGAACTGCTTCCAGCTTCCCGTCCTTCCACCGGACAATGGTGAACTGGTCGTAGATCGCGGCTTTCTGCTCCGGGTGTTCCTTGACGTACTGCTCGACTTGTTCGCGTGTCAGGCCCGCCGGATAAAATCCGCGCCCCAATGGCATCGGATCCGTCCCCACGAACGGCTTGTTCTCGTCGATCAAATCGAAACGGGAAGCGTTCAGCTTCAGGTAAGTGCGCAGCTTTACGTCGCGCGGATTCGTGCTCGAGGCCAGGGACTGATACAACGCCAGCGCTTCCGGATCGCTCTGCCGCCAGAAAATGCTTTCGAGATATCCGCAAGCCTCCACCAGCTTCCGCACCAACTGTTGCTCGCGGACCGTCAGACCGGCCCGGTTGAAAGGCATGCGGACGCGGCGGAACTTGGCGAGCCGCTGCTCCAGATCGGGAGCGATCTTCAATCCCGCCGAGGCCGGGCCTTTGGCCGCCGAGCCGGTCATGCTGCGGGTCTTTTTATGCTGCGCGAAACCAGAAGTGGACATCAGAAGAGTGAGTACCAGAACGAGCCCGTGATTTTTCATTGAATGCTTTTAATTTTACCAAACACGAGGCGCTGCCCGGAGGCGCTATCATTGCATACATGCCCCGGGAGGGTGGCGCCCAGACCCTGCTCATTGACGCCGATGACACGCTCTGGGAGAACAACATCTACTTCGAGCGTGCCATCGGCCGCTTCATCTCATTCCTGAACCATCGCGAGTACACGCCCGAACAGGTTCGCGAGGTACTCAACGATACCGAGCGCGAATCCATCCTGCAGCGCGGGTACGGACTGCACAGCTTTGCGCACTCGCTGGTCGCGACTTTCGAGAAGCTCTCAGTCGATCCGGTCACGCCCGAACTGCACGAACGCATCCACAGTTTCGTGCACCAGATCGCTAACCATCCGATCGAGATTCTCGTCGGGGTCCCGGAAACCCTCGCCTATCTTGCCGAGCGGCACCACGTCATCTTGATGACCAAGGGCAATCCAGTCGAGCAAGCGGGAAAGGTCGAGCGCTCAGGTCTGAAGGAATACTTTGCGGCCGTCGAAATCGTGCCTGAGAAAGAAGAGACGACCTACCGATCAGCGATCGCCAAATACGCGCTGCAGCCCGACTCCACCTGGATGATCGGGAACAGCCCGAAGTCAGATATCAATCCCGCGCTGGCTGCCGGCCTGCACGCGGTGTTCGTGCCCCACGGCAAAACCTGGATTCTCGAGCATGACGAACTGGCGTCGGCCCCGCCTCCGCAGCGCTTGCTGGTGGTGGAGCGCTTCGCCGATCTGCGGGCACATTTCTAAGAGCACGTTCTTTTGACGCACCGCGTTACTGCACCGTGAAGTTGATCATGTTCGAGTTCTTCCCGCCCGATCGCACGTACACCGGAAACATTCCCGCATTCATCACATCCATGGCGGGCACCTGCGCCGTCACCTTCGTCCCTGTGCCATAGGCAGAGGGAAGCGCGGCCCCGTTCCAGTACACCACCGAGTCGGTGCCGAAGCCGCTGCCATTCACGGTCAGCGTGAACGCGGGATCGTTGGCGTTGGCCATATTGGGCGTGAGGCTGGTGATATTGGGCGCTCCCGCGCCGCCACCCATGTTGTTCGATCCATAACCACCGCATCCCGCGGTGAGCAGGGTCAGCGTTACCAGAACACCGAGACAAATACGTGACATAAGCGCCTCCGACGTGGTTCTTGCAGCTTTTGGCCAGCGTAGCAAGGCGCCGTCAGGGCGATGTCATGGGTTTGTCATTTTCTTGTTGAATCGCAGCAGGCTCCGAAGTCGAGACACGGCATGCCACCCGACTACGACGAGGATCTCGACCTCGCCTCCATGCGCTGGGGGCATGATTCGCAGCTGTATCAAGACACCAATCCTTGCCTCTCGAAGAACACGAGAGGCAAGGATAGAGTATGCTCGCGGGTAAGTTACTCCGGGTCTGCCGGATCATCCGTCAACTTGATGCTGCCGTGACCGAACTGTGGGAAGCCTGTTTTTGTGGGATCGCCTGGGTCCAGGTTCGACGCGGTATCGTCCGGCGGGAACAGTACCAGCGAATTGAGGAACGTCTGCAGCGCGTGCGGACTTGCGGATAGTGGACACGGAATCGCGCTCCTCGCTGCCCCAGGACGATTGAACTACTTGTTCTTGCTCGGGTCGTCTTTGGGATTGATGTAGTTAAACTGAAAAGGCGACATCCCGTGGACCTGGACCACGACCTCTCCGCTGGCCATGGCGTAGTGGTGCATAGCGGGATCAAGATAGGCAAAGCTGCCGGCCCCGAACGTCATCATCCTGCTCTCCTCGAACGCATCGCCCATACCGACCTTGAAGTTGCCGGAGAGCACGGTCACATTCTCGCGCTTGGGGTGCCAGTGCGGCGGGATGCGATATCCGTCCGGCATCTTCAGACGGACCGTAAAGTCTCCGGTCGAGGCCATCGGGTCGCCTTCGATCACCGCCAGTTGCGCACCCGGAGGCACAAACGCCGGAGCCGGACCATACGGAATCGCATCAGGCGTAAACGCATGTTCGGCAGGCGCGGGTAAAGCAGAGAGCACAATCGCAAAGGACAAAAGAACAACGAGCACTGGTTTCACAAATCCTCCTAGTAACGGTTTAGCCCACAACAAGAAGGTCAATTGTCGAAGGCGGACGCTCATTCGATGTGTAACCGTTCGATCCATTTTAGGACGCCGTAATTGCGTCACACGTCCAACTCAATTACATGTCGGAGTGTTGTTGAGAAACACGGTATCGGCATCGGCGAACTTCGGGTAAATCAGCGTCACGTAGAGCTTGACAGGTTTTGTGCCGTTGTTCATGACCTGGTGGATTTCGTTGGGCAATTCCTGGAAGGCTACCCCTTCCGACCAGCTGCGCGGACGCTTACACGCGTGTTGTTCGGTGATGGTCCCCTGCTGCACGACCACAAACGCCGGACCGGGGTGAAAATGCCAGGGGAAGACATCGCCCGGTTGCAGGGTAAGCTCAAACACCTCCACCGAGGCGGGGTCGCCAATTGGATCGTAGAGCGGAATCGTCCCGACATATTTGAAATCACTACTGATGGCGAATGCCGTCCCGGCAGCCGCAATCGTGCAGAGCAAAATAGCCAGTCGCACTCGATTTGTAGCCACAATTCTCATGGGAATCCTCCTGTCTCGCGAGTATTGGACTTTTCTGGTCCGGGATAATCCCGGTCCACATAGGCTCGCGAGTGGGCTCCACTTTGCGGCGGAACGTCAGCGGGGTCAATGCACCTGCGTAGGACATATATGTTCCGGGATAAGCTATTGAAAACACGCCTCCGGCACCTTGTTATTCCCAAGCCAGGAAAATGCTAGACTGGGGAGCCTGTGGGGGTCACTTGGTGTTTTCCGTGTCATCCCCGAATGTGACGTGCTTCGGAACTTTCGAGCTCGATCTGCGCTCCGGCGAGTTGAGAAAGTCGGGCATGAGGATCAAGCTACAGCAACAGCCCTTCCAAGTTCTGAAACTCCTGGTGGGACGTCAGGGAGAAGTGGTCGCGCGGGAGGAACTGCGGGCCGAGCTCTGGCCCGTCGACACCTACGTTGATTTCGATCGCAGCCTAAATAAAGCAGTGGTAAGGCTGCGGGAAGTGCTCGGCGACTCAGCCCAGTCTCCACGCTTCATCGAGACTCTGCCCCGCCGCGGCTACCGCTTCATCGGTTCGGTCAAGGAAGCTGATCACCCCACGACAGGGAGAGATTCTCGTGTCCCTTCCGAACCGTACTCGTCGATTGCCGTATTGCCCTTCGTTTTGTTGAGCAGCGTAGAAGAAAGGGAATCCTTTTCTCTGGGTTTTGCGGATGCTCTGATCACGACGCTCGGCAACCTGGAAAATCTCATTGTAATACCTACCGCCACGATTCTGAACTACGGGTGTGGCATCGACCCGATCCAAGCAGGCCGCGAGTTGGACGTCTGTTACGTGTTGCAAGGCAGCATACAAAAGCTGGGCCCCCAGTGGCGCGTGTCAATCCAGGTTTTTGACACGGAGGCGAAGAAGATCGCCTTTACCCAGAAATACGACTTCCGTCTGGAAAGTGTCTTCGAGGTCCAAGACCAGATGGGAGCGCGCGTGGCCGAACTGCTGAAGCTTCGTTTCCGTTCGTCCGCTCCGCGGAGCCGCGATCGCTACAGCACGGATCCGTCCGCGTACGACGAATTGATGCAAGGCCTGGGCAACAGCTCTGCCGATGATCCAAAGGTGAGAGACCAGGCGGTAGAACAGCTCACGGCGGCCATATCCCGCGATCCGAAGCTCGCTCTTGCCCATGCTGTGCTTTCTTATGTGTGCGCCGTCAAGTATTTTGAATCCGACTCCAACCCGTTGTGGCTGGAGAAGGCTGAGCACCACTGTCAGCAAGCATTGGAGCTTAACCCTATCCTCGCCGAAGCTCACTTAGCTCGAGCCTACATTCTTTGGAGTCCGGCACGGAATTTTGCCCACCTGGAGGCGATCACAGAATTGCAGCACGCACTCGCGCTCCAGCCGAACGTGCAACACGCGCATAATCGGCTCGGCACAGTTTGCGCCCATGTAGGACGTTTAGAAGAAGCCATGACCTTCTATGAAAGAGGACGGCGCCTAAATCCACGTCGCCACGTGGGCCACGGTATCCTGCATGCCTACCTTTGGGGTGGAGAATATGAGAAGGCCCTCCGTGAAGTAGAGCTTTGGTCGCGCGAGAGTCCCGGACATATCTATCCCCTCTACTACCGGCCACTGCCGGCACTACTCACGGGAGACCTGGAATCCGCAGCCCATTTGGTGAGCATGGCCATGGCACGCCTTCCCGATGAACCCCTCGTAATTACCCTGCACGGGCTACTGCACGCTCTGCGCGGGGAAGCTGATCCTGCATTGGAATGCATCCGGCGGGCGTGCGGGGCGGCTCGCTCCTTCGGGCACTCGCATCACACGTATTACCAGATCGCAGGTATCTATGCGATTCTGGGTGAAACGCAGAAGGCTCTGGAATGGTTGGAACGAAGTGTAAACACTGGCTTTGCCTGCTGGCCTTTTTTTCAAAGCGACCCAGCCCTTAAAACCTTGCGAGCGCACCCTCAATTCCAGGCTCTCATCAGTATTCTGAAGGGCAAGTTCAGCACCCTCAAGTTCGAAGTAAACCTCTGATCACCATCGCTCGCCTGAACCTTCATTTCACTCAGCAGGAGATGGTTCACAATTTCTGATGCGCCCAATGTTTTCTTGCCATCGGCTGCCTTTGCCCGCGGGGTACGGATTTGATAGGATTGTGCCCCGCTGCGTCGCCGTCTTCGCGCCCCCCGAAGATGTCGGAAACCAGGAATCACTTCAGTCCCAGGGAAGGTTCTTGCGTTTGCTGGCGGCGCTTTAAAGAAAGGTGGTCTGTCTTGCCAAAGAAATTTCTGCTCGCGGCCGCTACACTTCTGCTCTCTGGCATCTCGCTGGCGCAATCGCTGCAGACGCTCGTGCACCAGCCGCCGGCAGGTGTCGGGATGAGTTTCCTGCTGACCGATGGCACGGTGATGTTCCAGGGCAACAGTTCTGCCACCTGGTACAAGCTGACTCCCGACAACACGGGCAGCTACGTCAACGGAACCTGGACGAAACTTGCCAATTTGCCGGCGGGCTACGTACCTGACGCCTTCGCTTCCTCCGTGCTCGCCGACGGCCGCGTGCTCATTGAGGGCGGCGAATACAATAACGGCGCTTTCGTCCTGACCAACAAAGGCGCGATTTACGATCCCAAGGCGAATGCCTGGACCTCGGTCGCGCCTCCGGCGGGCTGGAGCACGATCGGCGATTCACCCTCGGTTGTGCTGCCCAATGGCCTCTTTCTGCTGGGCAACAAGGTCACCATGGACATGGCCGTTCTTGATCCGGTCACGCTCACCTGGACGGCAGTGCCTTCGACCAACAAGAAGGACTTCAACGCCGAAGAGGGTTGGACCCTCATGCCCAACGGGACGGTCTTGACCTTCGACGTGAAGAAGGCGCCTCATGCCGAGAGATACCTTCCCACCAAATTGAAATGGGTCTCGGCCGGAAGCACGATCGTTGACTTGCATTCTCCGACCGATGTCGTAGGCTGCATCCCGTATCCCACCGGCTGCTACTATCCGCCCGGAGAAGTTGGCCCGGCGATCCTGCGTCCCGATGGCACCGTCTTTGCGACCGGCTCCTACAGCAACAACGGAGCAGGCCCGGGACACACTGCCATCTTTCATCCCGGACGTTATCTGGGTAGCCGTGGCACCTGGACGGTCGGGCCCGACTTCCCGAATGGCGATAACGCGGGCGATTCCTGGGCGGCACTGTTGCCCAATGGCAACGTGCTCGTTGCGGGCAACTCGGGAAGACTGTATGAGTTCGATGGCACGAACTTGAATCCCACGCTCGCCTTTTACGGCAGTTTGCTGGTGCTACCTACCGGACAGGTGATCATCGCGGGCGGTAGCGTTCGGGTTTACAACTCCACGGGAACGTACTCCCCCGCGTGGGCTCCGGCGATCACCATGTTTCCGGGCACGATCACGCGCGGCTCGACTTACTCCATCGCGGGCATGCAGTTCAACGGCTTGTCGCAGGCGGCTGCGTTCGGAGACGAGTTTGAAACCAGTACTAACTATCCCCTGGTGCGGATCACCAACCGCGCCAGCGGTCACGTCTTCTACGCCCGAACGCACAACCACAGCAGCATGGGAGTCGCCACCGGCACGGCCATCGTATCGACCAACTTCGATGTGCCGGCGGGCGCGGAAACTGGAACCAGTTCGCTGGAAGTGGTGGCGAACGGCATTCCATCGGCGGCTGTCACCGTTACGGTGAACTAGAGCCAGCCGCCATCTTTGTATCCTCCTGCCCTGTCTCTCCCAATCGGGAGAGACAGGCAGTAGAGCGCCGTCCGCCGCCTGCTAACTCAAACCGCCCCGATTAGTTGTCCGTAGAGCCGGGCCCCCCGCCCAAGCTCTGCTAGGCGTTGAGTATCACCCGCTGCCCACGCTGCATTCGATCCCTTGCTGCTGACCAAGGGAGTGTATTGTGGCTCGTAACTTTCAGGCCACCTGTCCCGTTGGGCACCCCCTCGTCCGCATCCGGACCGCATCGTCGTACACGTTCGTGATCTACCCAGAGCCGGCCGTCGGCCGAAGAATGACTCATACACCGCGCCTGCGCCAAATCTGTTGGGTCGCAGGAGACGGTGCAGCTGCTCCATATCCCCCGCCGTGTTGCCTAAAGCACGGAGCAGGAGAAGCGACGTGAAGCGTTTCGGTTCCCCACGGACGTGTGTGGGTTGCGGATTGGTTCTAGTGAGTGTCCTTCTATTTACCGCAACCGCCGCCGGACAACTGGTCCTCAATCCCTCCGCCGTGAGCTTTGGCAGCGTTCAGATCGGCGGCAGCGTGTCGCAATCGGTGGTTCTGAGCAATACTGCAAGCTCGAATCTGACGATTTCCCAGGCGATACTATCAGGGACAGGATTCACCATCAGCGGGCTCGGCTTGCCGGCGACACTGGCCCCGGGTCAGAGCATGAGCCTCACCACGACTCTTGCGCCACAGGCCGGCGGCAGCATCACTGGCAGCCTCTCTTTGGCATGTTCGGTTCCGAAGGGCAAGACTCATGGAAAAGGCTCTCCTACCTCGAACAGCACAGCGACGCTGGCTCTCACCGGTACGGGCACAAGTCCCGGTCAACTCACCGCCAATCCCAGTAGCTTGAATTTTGCAAACGTCCAAGTCGGGGGTAGCCTGACCTTGATGGACACGCTCACGAACACGGGTGGGGCGAGCGTGACCATCTTGCAGGCGACAGTTACAGGGTCTGGATTTAGCATCAGTGGGCTGAATGTTCCGCTTGTGCTCAATCCTGGTGCCAGTGTGACCTTCAGTGCGGTGTTTGCGCCGCAATCGGCTGCCAACGCAAGCGGTAGCATCACGGTAAGTTCCGACGCCTCGAACTCGACTATGGCCGTCTTGCTCTCTGGCGCCGGCGCTGCTCAGGGTCAGCTTACTCTCACTCCCACGGCGTTGGATTTTGGCAATGTGACGGTGGGCACCAACGCAAGTCATTCCAGCAGCCTGAGTGCTAGCGGTGCAAGCGTAGTCGTTTCGTCTGCAAGCCTGAGTAGTGTGGAATTCTCGCTAACCGGGGTTTCCTTTCCCCTGACAATTCCAGCCGGGCAAAGTGTGCCGTTTACCCTAACGTTTGCTCCGCAAGCTTCCGGCACCGCCACTGCTACCCTCTCCATCACCAGTACTGCGTCGAATGCTCCCACCGAGATTCTAGGTGGAGATGGCATCGCGCCTCCGCAGCACGGTGTCTCTCTGACTTGGAATGCTGGCACCGGGGCTGTCGGCTACAACGTCTATCGCGGCAGCGCCACGGGAGGTCCATACAGCAAGATCAATTCGGCGCTGGATGCGACTGCTGCATATAGCGACGACTCGGTCCTGGCCGGACAGACCTACTATTACGTGGCCACGGCAGTTGATGGGAGCGGAATGGAGAGTGCGTATTCCAATGAAGCCCAGGCCGTAGTCCCGAGCCCGTAACCTCCTCCGAACCGCTCGACAACATGGTCTGAGCATGCACGACCCACGGCATCGATGCTTGTGCAAGGGTTTGTGTCTGCTTACCCGGTAGACCGGACGTCGCTGTTTGACGGAGACGGTAGCGAGGTATATATTCCGGGTCCGTAAAGGGGGCCAAAAATGCGAAAAATGCGGATTGCAGCCTTGGCTTTCGTCTTCTCCGGCGTCTTGCTCCTTTGCCGTTTCCAAGCTAACGCGCAACAGACTACAGCGGCAACGGCGAAGAATGGGCCCGCACAGAAAGGAAATTCAGTTCAAAACCAGGTTATCGAGAAAGAAATGCTGGCGTGGGAGCTGAGCAAGAAAAAGGACAGGTCCAAACTTGCCGACCTCCTCTCGGCGGATTTCATTGAAATTACGGATGATGGCATTAAGGACCGAGCCCAAATTTTGGCTAACCTGGAGAATCTGACGCTTATTGACTATTCGGCGACTGACTTTCGAGCAAAGCACATAGCACCGAATATCGTCCTGCTCATCTACAAAGTCACGGTAACCGGCAAGTACAAAGAATCCGGCTTCAAAAACAACGATTACGCGGCCTCAATGTGGATGAAGCGGGCTGGCAAATGGCAAAACGTGTTTTTCCAGGAGACTGTCCTCTCCAGTAGCAACCCCTAGGCGCGTTCCAATGGGACAGGGCGGTTAGCCCACACACCACGCCCTGAAAGGTTACTCACCCGCCATTCTCATTCTTCCGCGAAGAAGCGTTTTCGGACTTGCTCGTTGAGCGGGACGTCGGGGCCGGAAAAGAGAGTATCGGGCTGGCGAGTGGGGTCCTGAGCGATCAGCGGCATGGCGCGGGCGCGGCGGGCGTCGGCGTCGGGTCCGGTTTCGAGATAAAGCTGCGTGTACCAAGTGTTGCCGAGCTGAGTGGCGCGGGCGTGACGTTCGTGCTCGGCAGCGTAGGCGTGGCCGGCGGCGTTCCAATCTTCGGTGGTGAGAAGGTGATCGCGCAGCACACGGACGTCGCGCAGAGTCATGCCCAGGCCCTGTCCCCAGGAGGGGTCGCTGGCGGCGGCCGCGTCTCCGACGAGAGCCACGCCGTCGCGATAGGGATGCTCGACCCAGACCTCGGCGCCGTCGAAGGTGGCCAGTGGTCCAGCGGGCTTCGCGCCTTCGTAGAAAGAAGAATTCATCCCCACGCGCTTGCAATTTTCGAGGTAACGCGGAAGAGCATCTGCGCCCTGCAGGCGCGGCTGCGTGTAGTGATAGCAGAAATACGTGCGGGCGCGTCCTTGCCCTTGCGGGAAGATGACCGCGACCTGGCCCAGATCGGAATTGATGACGAGATGAGCGGTGTCTTCGGGAGCGCGGATGTCGTCCATGAGAATGCCGGCGAGCAGGTTGCAATCGGGATCGCGTTTTATGTGAAAGCCCACGGAGGCACGAACGGTGGAGGAGCGGCCGTCGGCGCCGACGACCAGACGTGCGCGAACTTCGTCAGTGCGACCGTTTGCTCCGACTACCACAGTTGCGGGCGCGCCCGGCCGCACGTCGCCGACCGTGACGCCGCGGCGTACTTCGGCACCGGCGTCCGAGGCTGCGGTCAGCAGTAGGTCCTGCATCGCGGGATGGTAGAACCCGAGGCAGGGAAGCTGAGTGGGCGTGGTGGTGAGGACGTCGCGATGCACGGTGAGGATAGGACCTGAGTAGAAATCCACCCAGGGGATCTGGTGGGCGACGCGTTCGGTGAGCGACTCGTAAATTCCGAGAGTCTTGGCCTCGGCTACGCCCCAGGACGTCATGAACTCGCCGCGGACGCGGTCCTTGAACTGGCGCTCACGCTCGAGCACCAGGACGCGCGCGCCACGCTGCGCCATGCTGCGAGCCAGAGCTGCGCCGCCTAGACCTCCGCCGACGATGACGAGATCGTACTGACCAGGCATGATTTGTTTCTCCTGGAGCCCACCCCGGTGGGGAAGTATACATCGAGGGTCAAAGACGGCGGACAAGAGTGTCCGCCCCACATGGTCACAGGGAACTAGAGGTCATGTGGCCATCTGAAAAGAGAGGGCACGACGTAAGTCGTGCCCTTCCTCGTCTAGAAGCGAAGCACGAGACCGGTCGAGACCCGGACATTCTTCTTGTCCATCTCTCCTCCGGAACGGAACAGGAGCCAGTCCGCCTGCACCATCCGCCATGCGAGATGGTTGCCGGCGTTGATATCCAGGCTGCCGCCGAACGCCATTGCAAAAGCGTTCGCTGAGTCTCCTCCGCCGCCCGCACTAGCTCCCCCAAACAGAGCATGAACAAATGGAGTTACTCGCTCGGTGCGGGCCGACAAGGTGGGGCCGACCATGTAGGTGTACATGTGTCCGCCATTCTTATAACTCCCGCTGACGTCACCGGTAACGCCAAACCAGCGGTTGATATTTCCGGTAACGGCTGTATTCCAGCCGCTGGCATTGATTGAGGGAGTGAAGTGACTGAACTGGTAGCCGCCAAAGACCTCCACAGTTGGAGTTTCCTGTTGAGCCAATGCCGGCACCACTAACGCGGCAATCGAAATTGCCACGATCATGAGCTGTCGCATAACCTCTCCTTGGTTTTTGAATTCTTCAACCCGCTAGTACATCCGTGGGGCACGCCCCAAACCACGGGCTCGAAGTGCGCCCAGCTTTGTTCCGACTGGAAAGAATGTCGATGCACTGAAAATAATCTGGTGATAATTCGCGTCTCCACCAGTAAGTGCAATGAAAATCAGTAGTTAGGGGAACATCGCAATTGTGCGGAGGAACGGCGAGGGCTGATCTGCTACGCACGCAGGCCAGAGTCAAAGGCGACGCACAGGAGTGTCCGTCCCACACAGGCCCCGTCCCACACAAGCCTCAGAAAGACACAGGGCCGGGAATACCGGAATTGCTTCCGGCCCCGGCCTGCGCTTCCATCAACTTGTAAGCCGACTTAGTTCGTCGGGGTGGTGGCGTTAGCGGAGCTCGCCGTCGTGGCGGGCGCCGAACCAGCGGGTGCAGCGTTGGCACCGTAACGGGTCAAACGCGGGAAGAAGGGCGTCACTTCAAATGGCATCTTGTCGCGGGCCGAGGTGATGGCTACCGGCTGCGCTTTGACCATTTCGACTTTGTTGTCCCAGGCGTTGAGCTTTACGCGTCCGCCGAGGGGCAGGGCGGCGATCTGGTCGAGCTTGTTCCAGTCGAGCGCCGGAGCCGAGGTGGCGAGCTGTGCCATGCGTGTGACGGTGCCGTTTTCGGCGATGTTGTTGCCGAGATGGGCTTGCAGCAGCGCGGCCAGTTGCGGAGCGCGCGTCTGCAGGACCTTGATGAACAGGCCGGCGGCGTCAAGCTTCTGCGCGTAGGGCGAATTCTTCAGCATCTCGATCGCTTTTTTGTCGGCAGCTGCTTCCTCTTCCGGAATGTGCTTGAATCCGAAGTTTTGATACGTGCTCTCGTCGGAGAAGAGCATGCGGTCGTTGAAGGCGTACTGGCTGCCGAGATTGTGTCCGAGGACGATGTGCGCCAGTTCGTGCGAAAGCACCGAAGCCAGGCTGGCTTCGTCAGGCAGAACGTCGATCATGCCGCGGCTGATGACAATGGTGTTGCCCACGCTGAAAGTCTCGAGTGGGGAAGTAATCAGCACGCGCGTGCGAACCGGACGCGCCAGTTCGATATTGTTGGTGATCTGCAGGTTGTTGACGACGGTCTGCAGAACTTTATCGAGTTCGCCTTCGGGCGCCAGCAATCCGGAGCGCTCCAGGCGTTCGAGAACGTTGTCTTCGGCCTGCTGCTGCCATTCGCGCTGAGCGGCGAGCGGAGAGGCATCCTGCGCGCCCGGCGTTTCGTCTTTTACGCTGTCCACGCGAATCTGCGTCAGCTCGTCGTTGGCGGTGCCGGTCCTCAGGTTGTATCCCCACATGCGGGTCTGGGCCTTGAACGCGATCTTGTTTTTGGCGCCGGCAGTGAAGTCGCCTTCTTCGCTGTAGATGTAAGTTGGCACCCAGTAGCCGGGGATCAGGTTCAGGCGCCAGCTATCCATGTGGAAGTAGTAGCTGTTGCGTGAAGGGTGAGTATAGGTGCCGTTCAGGCGGACGATGTTGAAATCCTGGTCCTCAACCCAGATGCGGCCGAGGAAGCGGCCTTTGCCGGCATCTTTCTTGGGCGTGACATCGAAAACCAGGGTGCGGACGTCGCCGGTGAACTCGCGGCGGATGTAGCGGAATTCGTAGTGCTGGCGGTCGAAGTCGTTGCGGTCGGCGTAGATCATCCAGGAGAAGCCGAGCGGCTGATACTGGAACTTGAACATCTTGGTGAAGCCGCCGAGCAGGCGCTTCTCCATGCCGCCGTCTTTGTTGTCTTTCAGATAGTCGGAGCGGTCGATGGAGTCGCTCAGGTCCATGCGACCGAGGAAGTAGCGGTCATCCTTGGGGACGGGCCCGAGCTGCGTGTCTTGCGTGAGGTTCTGCAGATAGGTCTCGACCACGGGCGTGCGCGGGGTCAGCATCTTGATGAGACCCTTCTCGCGCTCGATAACGCGGTCCACGACCTGATCCATGGTGACGGGCGCCGCCTGCACGGTGGGCGCGGCAGGCTGGGCCGGAGCCGGTTGGCTCGCCGCAGCAGGCTGCGAGGTCTGAGTTGCTGGGGCCGATTGCTGGGCGACTGCCGCCATGGTCAGGACTAGCAGGGCCAGGATCATCCAATTCAAAGTGCGCATGACTCTCATCTCCAAAATTTCAGTACGCCAGCTGGAACAGCACGTGCACAATCGCCGTGGAGTCCATTGGCTGGCCGTTCCGCATAGCCGGTTTGAAACGCATCTTGTTGGCGGCTGCGATGGCGGTGTCATCGAGCCCGTGGCCCAGACCGCGGACCACCCGATTCACGTGCAACTGTCCATTGGCGCCGAACAGAACTTCGAGCAGCACCTCACCCTCGAGCTTCAGATTGCGAGCCTCTTCGGTGTAAGCCGGGTTGGGCTTGAAGGTGATTTCAACCGGAGTCGTAGGCGGACCGCTGTCCAAAGTCCGCTGCGTGTTGGGCTTGACTTGCGCGACCTCTTGCGCACCGAAGCCGGAGGCCTGCACTCCGCGGCCACTGCTGCGGCCATCGCCTTTTCCTGGAGTCGCGATCCCAGTTCCAAAATCGGCGCTGGCGACGGTTCCTTTAATGCCCTTTGCTCCGCCCGAGCCGTTGCCGTTGCCCGGTCCGACCGGCATGTCGAACGATCCGGCAGCGGCCGCGACCAGCTTGGCGTTGGGCTTGCTGTTTTCATTGGGCTTGAGACCGTTGGGGTCTCCAAATCCGCCGGTCTGCACTTTCGGGATAGGAGCATTGACCGTGGGCTTCACCGAGCTGCCCGTAAAGTCGCCGGTGTGAATCAGCACGGGACGCGCTCCGCCAGGAATCGGCTTCAGGGTCGCCGGTGCGAAATTGTTCAGCGCCACCTTGGGAGGCTCAACCTCCGGGTGAGACTTGGTCGCGCGAATTTCCTTGGGAACGACCAGCTTCGGGGCCTCAAATACGGGCGCGGGTTTCAACAACTTGGCATGCACGGGCAGAGGCTTGGGCGGCGGAGGCGGCTCGGGCCTCAGCGCCGGTCTCGGAATCAGTTCCGTGACGTGAAAGTTCAGCTTGGTCTGCAGCTCTTCCGGCATGAGCAACCCGAAAAGCAGAAAAAGCAAAATGAACGAGGTAAGCAGACCGTAGCTAGCTGCGAAGGTCCGCCAGTCCCACTTTTTCTCGGGCAAAAGGCCGAGCCGAAACCCGCGATTGTACGTAGGCATGCCTTGACTCCAAACGGGGACCCGGGCAGGGGAGAACACTCGGGGTTGGAGTCTTCACATTAGGGGATGATTAGGCAGGGGTAAACGTGTCGCCTGCGCGTGTCCTTTGGTAACCACCAGGTATGGGCAACCGATTTTGGTGGTTACTTTCCGGTTACGCGCTTGCGCCAGGCGAAGAAATAGAAGATTGGAATACCAGCGAGAATGGCCAGGGTTCCGTAAGCGGAATTGGGCAAATTGCCCTTGAAAGTGAAGAAGAGCAGTACTGACGCAACCACCACAAACAGCGCTGGAACCAGCGGATAGCCCCACACCCGATAGGGCCGGTCGGCGTGCGGCTCGCGATAGCGAAATACGAAGACCGTGCTGCCCGCGATCATGTAAAAGAGCCACTCGGCAAAGATTGCGAGGGAGAAGAACTGCCGAAAATTTCCTCCCAGTAAGAGAAGGATGATGGCTAACGCACACTGCACAACAATGGCGATCGACGGCGTGCGGAAGCGCGGATGGACCTCCGCCAGAGATTGGAAGAAATATCCGTCGCGGGCCATGGCAAAGGGCACGCGCGCTCCGCTCATGATGGTGCCGTTCAAGGTGACGAGCATGGAAACGGCCATCGCGGCAGAAACCAGGCTGGCGCCGAGGCGTCCCAGAACGAGCGCGACGGCGTCCGAGGCAGGGCGTTCCGAGGCCGCCACCGCCGCTGCCGGAAGCACGTACTGCACGGCGGCGTTGACTAGGATGTAGAGTAGGCCAACAGTGGCCACACCCCAGATGAGAGCCAGAGGAACGTTGCGCTGGGGATTGCGGATCTCGCCGGCGACCATGTTCAGATCGTTCCATCCGTCGTAGGCCCAGAGAGCAGCCACCAGGGCGGCGAAGAATCCGACCACGCCGCCCTTGGCGCCGATGAATTCCGTCGAAAAGTTCGACCACGATCCGCCGCTGTATAAAAAGCCCACCGCCACAATGCCAAGAATGGTTGCGACCTTGAGCAGCGTAAACAAGAACTGGAACTCGCCCGCTTTGCGCACGCCGATGTAGTTCAACCACGAAACGAGAATCGCGGCGGCGATAGCGACCAGTTGCCCGTAGGTGATTGTGAAGAAGTGCGTCAAAAACGGACGCGAGAAGAAAGAGAAGACTGCGAACGTGCCCAGGATGCGAACGAGGCCGGTGGTGATGGTGGCGATGGAGGCGGGCTTGGCGATCAGGAACCAGGTCCAGGCATAGAGAAATCCGGCGAGCGGGCCGTAGGCGTCGCGCACATAGACATATTCCCCGCCCGCCTGCGGCTTCATGGCGCCCAGTTCGGCATACGTAAGCGCGCCGAAGAACGAGAGAACGCCGCCGACCATCCAGGCGAGATACACCAGCCGGGCCGAGCCGACGGCCTGCATCATCTCTCTGGGAACAAGAAAGATGCCACTCCCAATAATGGTGCCAACGACCACGGCTCCAGCATGGGAGAGGCCGAGATCGCGGGCGAGTTCGGGGCGGGCGGATGTTTGATTCATCCTGGTTGATACTGGAAAAAGATTTTAACCGCAGAGTTCGCTGAGGCTTCGCAAAGAACGCAGATCTGCGGCGAGCTCCGCGACCTCTGCGGTTTAAGATTCTGGTTTTTCCGGACTTTCCTGCGAATACAAGCTCGCCACATATCCAACGCCGAACGTCACTATCGTTCCGATGGCTACCCACCAAGTGAAAGGCACGTGCGAGCCGAGCCAGAGGTAGAGCTCGACCGCGAAGCCGCACGACATGCCGAGGATCGCGCCGTTCTGATTGGCGCGCTTGGTCAACACGCCCAGCAGGAAGACTCCCAGCAGCGCGCCGTAGGCAACGGAGGCGATCTGCAGCCCGACTTCCACTACACGTCCAACGCGATGCAACGCGATAACCGCCAACCCAAACAGCACCACCGCCCACACCACCGTCGCCAGCCGCGAGATCTGAAGCCGCCTGCTTTCATCCACGTTCGGCCGGAAGCGGAAATACAAATCCATCATCGAGCTCGAAGAAAGCGAATTAAGCGCAGCACTCAGGTTCGACATCGCCGCCGCAAGTATTGCCGCGACGAGGAGACCCGCGATCCCGCGCGGCATGTGGCTGACGATGAAGGTTGGGTAAATGCGGTCGGCCTTTCCAAAAGTAGACGACGGCACCTGGTAGTAGGCGAACAGCATCACACCGACGAGGAGAAACAATCCAAATTGGAAGAGAATCGCCACGCCGCTCGACAGCAGCGCCAGCGCCGACTGCCGCTGGTTCCGGGCGGCGAGCAGCCTTTGTACGATGAGCTGATCGGTGCCATGGCTGGCTGTGGTCAGAAACGCTCCGCCGATGATGCCCGCCCAGAGCGTGTAAGGCTTCGATAGATCCAGATAGGGAAATCGTAGGTTGATGGGCGTGTCAAAAACCTGAAATTTGTGGAGACTGCTGGCGATATCATGCACGGAACTCCATCCTCCCGGCACCAGATGCAGAATCGTCACCAACCCTACCAGCGTTCCACCAACATAAATGAAGGTCTGCACAACGTCGGTCCAGATGACCGCGGCAAGTCCGCCCTCGAATGTGTAGACCAGCGTAAGCAGAGTAATGATCGCGATGGAGGCGATCTCGCCGGTGCCGAGCGCAATCGACACCACGATGGACACGGCGTAAACACGCACTCCTTCTGCCGCCGCCCGCGTCAGCAGAAACAGCGCCGCCGTCACCGTGCGTAGCTGCGGACCAAAGCGGCGCTCGATGAGCTGGTAAGCGGTGTAGAGGTCGCCGCGAAAATAATGTGGCAGGAGAACAAAACTAATAATGATGCGTCCGACCACGTAACCCATGACCAATTGCAGAAAGGTAAAGTTCGAGTCGTAGGCAATGCCGGGGACGCCGATGATGGTCAGGGTACTGGTTTCCGCTGCTACGATCGATAGCGCGAGCGCCCACCAGGGAATGTTGCGGTCGGCGAGAAAATAGTCGCGCATCGACCGCTGCCGCTTGCGAAAGCGCAGTCCGAACAGCGTGATCCCCGCCAGGTAAACGGCGATGATAGCGAGATCCAGCGGACTCAGTCTCAAAGTGCGGCGCCTTCCGACCTTGTGGTAGAGACGCGGGTTGCCGCGTCTCCCGTGATTCGCAGCATTGTACAGGGGATGACAGAGGTCAGAGGTCAGATTGCAGAGGTAAAACCCTTGCGGACATGAATGTCCGCTCCACATGGGTGTGGTAGAACTAGCGCGTGGCGTTCTATCTGGGAATCGATGGCGGGGGCACCAAAACGCGGTGCGCGTTAGGTGACGAGACGACCATCCTGGCCACGGCCGTCGCGGGCGGCAGCAACGTCATCCGCATGGGTGAGGCTCAGGCGCGGGAAGCGCTGCATGCCTCGGTGCGCGAAGTGTGTGCCACGGCGAAGATCTCTCCCAGCCAGATTCGGGGTGTCTGCATCGGCGCCGCGGGAGCCGGGCGGCCCGAGATCGCCGCGACCGTCCACAGCATTCTCGCCGAACTGATTCCGGGCCCCATTCAGGTTGTCGGCGACACGGTGATTGCGCTGGAAGCAGCCTTCGGCTCGGGTGCAGGAGTCATCGCGATCGCAGGCACGGGTTCAATCGTGTACGGACGCGATGCGGCCGGCCGCACGGCGCGCGCAGGCGGCTGGGGATTTGCGATCTCGGACGAAGGCTCGGGACACTGGATTGGGTGGCGCGCCGTCTCGGCCGTTCTTCACGCGATCGATTCGGGACAAGACACAACGCTGACCACGATGGTCCTTCAGGAGTGGGACCTGGGTTCCCTCGACGAACTGGTGCAGACCGCGAACGCACTGCCTCCACCGGAATTCCCGCGGCTGTTCCCGGTGGTGCTAAGGGCAGCAGAAGCGGACGATCCGCTGGCGCTGTCTCTGCTGACAGAGGCCGGCACGCTGTTGGCTGACCTTGCGGCCATGGTCATCCACCGTCTTGTGCCGCAGCCACCCCATGCACCAGTGGCCATGACGGGCAGCGTCTTTCGTCAGTCCACCGAGGTGCGCCAGGTTTTCTACAATCACTTACATGCCCGCTTCCCGGGCCTCGAAATACGAAGTGAGCTGGTAGAGCCGGTTGAAGGGGCGCTCGCCGTGGCGCGCAAGGCGGGGCAGGCAGAGAGTTAAGTCGCATGATTCGGGATAACGAAAACGCGGAAGCGCCTCGAGTCCCGGCGGTCCCTCCTTCCTTCGAAGCTTCCATTCTCCACATCTCACGCGAAGAAATGCTGCGCGCGGCAGCCAATCCTGCCCTGACTGAAGACCTGGCCCTGTCACTGCTCCAGCGGGCGGACTTGCCGGTGGAAGTGCTGGAACAGCTTGCGAAAAACGGCACCGTGCTCAAGTTGCGGAAGGCAAAGCTGGCGCTGGCCAGCCATCCGCACACGCCGCGGCATGTGTCGGTGCCGCTGATCCGGCAGTTCTACACGTTCGATCTGATGGAGATCGCCCTCACGCCCGGCGTGCCCACTGACGTCAAAGTGGCCGCCGATGATGTCCTGATTTCGCGGCTCAAGTCGGTGACGCTCGGCGAGCGCCTGGCGCTGGCCCGCCGGGGATCGGGGCGGATCGCAGGCGCGATGCTGCTCGATGGCGACGCGCGGGTCATGCAGATCGCGCTCGAAAACTCGCGGCTGACGGAGACTTTCGTGATCCAGGCCGTGCTGCGTCCGGACGCCAATGCGATGCTGATACAGGCGGTGGCGCGCCATGCGAAGTGGTCGTTTCGCAGAGAAGTACGGGTCGCCCTGCTGCGCACCGAGCATCTTTCGCTGGCGCGTGCGTTGGAATTTGCGAAGGGACTACCGCTGCCGATGCTGCGCGAGATGTTGCACAGCTCTCGGATGCCGGCCCGAATCAAGGAGCAGGTGCTGCGGGAATGTCAGGGGAGCTCCTAGCCTGGAAAGTGTGCGTCCGCTGCTAGCGCTTGGCCTATTGCAGCTTCGCGTACTCCTCCTTGGCTTGTTTCAGGAGGGGAATTTCGGGATCGGCGTGTTTCCACTGCGTGAAGAAATCCTGATAGGCCGTTCGTGCTTTGGCGGCGTCGCCCGAGAGAGAAAGCGCCCGGGCTAGGCCAAGTTTGGCCAGGCTTAAA
The DNA here is from genome assembly GCA_049273945.1 of Terriglobales bacterium. Taxonomy (GTDB): domain Bacteria; phylum Acidobacteriota; class Terriglobia; order Terriglobales; family Acidobacteriaceae; genus Acidiflorens. Next base: position 48,624 of record JBASRS010000019.1, read on the forward strand.
TACGCCGTTACGCCCAGCGCTGTTCTGTGATCAAGGATCTTCTGGAACTCGGCCGCAGCTTGCGGTGCCTGCTTGGTTTGTAGATACGCCAGGCCGCGCAAGTACGCGGGAATGCCCCCCTCGACGTAGCCGAACTGGTAAGCCTCAGCCGAACGCAACAGTTCAATGGCTTTATCGCCTTTCCCGCGTTGCAATTCCACACGGGCGCGAATTTGAGGAATGTCGGACTTCTGGGCGAAGGTCTCCAGCGGATACTTCTTGGCGAGATCCGCGGCAATGGCCTCCGCCTTCGTCGCGTCCCCACAGGTTGCGAACGCAAAGGCGGCCTGCACTGACCCGTCGCGAGTCGGGTTGGCGTTGACAATGGCGGCATCTTGCCGGGCGCGGTCGCAAACGCCAAAATCGGCCTGGACCTGCGCCAGCAACCCCAGATCGGAAGACTCAACCTCCTTGAGGTTCTGGTTTCTCTCCAGCTCTATGGCGCGCTCGATCAGTTCTCGCGACTGCCGCAGTTTTCCTTCGTACATCGCAGCTTGCGCCTGCAACCTCAGGAAACGATGTTCCCCGGATTTGCCCTTTGCCCAGGTCAGTTCGCGCTCCACTACATTGGGCTTGCCAGTCGCCAGCGCCAGCCAGTAGGCACTCCAGTGATTGCTTTCGGCATTGGGAAACAACCTCAGTCCCTGATCAAGTGTCTGCTGTGCTTCATCGAGCCGGCCCGAAGCCGCATACGCATAGCCCAGATTGGTGTACCCATTGGCGGAGTTTGGCTCGATGCGAAGGGTCGCGCGCGCCGCTTCTGCAGCCTTCTCGAAATCGCCCGTTTGCTCATAACCGACTGAGAGATTGTTGGTGGGAATCGAGTCGTTGGGATAGGTGCGGGCATAAAGCAGCAAGGTCTCGATTTCTTTTTCGAGCTCGCCGGTGACGGTCTGATAGTAATGCTCGGTGATGTACAGCTTCTCCCGCTCGCTCACCCGGTCCCTGAGTTCGTACGCCTTGCGAGTATTTTCTTTGGCCGGCTCCTGTTCTCCGGCGTTCGCGTAGATCGTCCCCATGCGGGCGTACACGTAGGCAAAGTTCGGGTCCAGTTCCACCGCGCGGCGGTAGAACGGCAGCGACTCCATTTCGCGGCCCTGGTCGAACTCGGCGTCGCCCATGGCAAAGGCCTTGAGCGCTTCCAGCGATGAAGTGGTGACCTGGCCGATGGGCACATCGAACTTTTGCACCGACGCCAGCGACTCGCCCAGCTTGCCGCGCAAGTTGGCGACAGCGCTTCCCAGCGCGGAAAGCACTTGCTCCTTACGGGAGGCCTGCGCCTGCTCCTGCGCCAGGGAATCTCCGGTCTGGCAGTTGATCGCGTTCAGAGTGAGAACGTACTGTGAGCCCAGGCTGGCAATGGATCCGGAAAGCGTAGCTTTGCTACCGGCACGCAGGCAGAGTTCGCGCGCCAGATCGGCAGTCAGACGCTCGTTGGGCGAGCGTCCCATGAAGCCGAGCGTTTCCTGCACGCGAGAAGAAGGAACTACTCGCAGGAAGGGTGATTGTTCCAGGTCAACCGCCAGCGCCTGCTTCAACGTGCCGTCGAATACCGGATCGCCGGTGGTGTTGGCGAAGTCCGCAAGGACGACCGTGTCCTTCTCCGTGAGCTTGGCCGCTCGCGCTGGGCGGAAATACAGGGCAGCTGCAATTAGCGCAGCGACAACGCCCAGCGCCGTGGGGACCACAAACCGCCAACGTCCTTTGCCGGCGGCCGCGGGAATGGGCGCACTACTCGCCGAAACTGAGGATGCGGGAACGGCTGCGGCGGAAGAGATCGGTACCGCCGGCTGTCCAGCAGATTGGGAACTCGATTCCTGCGCAACCGCTACGTTTCCCGAACTGGCGGCAACCGCGCGCCCGGATTCCGTGTCGCGCTTCAGCCGCTGCAGATCGGCGCGCAGGTCGGCCGCGTGCTGGTAGCGAAGGTTACGGTCTTTCTCCAACGACTTGTTGATGATGTCTTCGAGTTGAGGCGGCAGGTCGGGATTGAGGCGAATGGGCGAAGTCGGAACGCCATCCAGAATGGCTTTGAAAATGAGGGCCGAAGTGTCTCCGCGAAAAGGCAGCGTGCCGGTCGCCATCTCGTACAAGACGGCGCCGAAGGAGAACAGGTCGGTGCGGCCATCGAGTGCCTTGCCCTTCGCCTGCTCGGGCGACATGTAGGCAACCGTGCCCATGGTGGAGCCTGGGCTGGTGAGGTGCTGCTCGCTCATGGCCGTGGCTTGAGCGGTGACGCCGGCGAGTTCTGCGCTTCGGCTGGCGACCGGAGTGAGTTTGGCCAGTCCAAAATCGAGAATCTTGGCGTGACCGCGCCTGGTCACGAAAATGTTCGCCGGTTTGATGTCGCGATGAACGATTCCTTGCGCGTGGGCCGCATCCAGCGCGTCCGAAATCTCGATGCCAAGCGAAAGCAGCGCGTCCAATTCCATCGGACGGTTGCCGATGAGGTGCTTGAGGGTCGCGCCGTCCAGGAACTCCATCACGATATAGGCTTGGCCATCCTGCTCCCCGATGTCGTGGATGGTGCAGATATTGGGGTGGTTCAAGGCGGAAGCAGCCTGGGCTTCGCGTTGAAAGCGTCCCAGCGCCTGGGGATCGCGGGCCACTTCGTCGGGGAGGAACTTGAGCGCCACGAAGCGGTGGAGGCGCGTGTCTTCGGCCTTGTAGACGACGCCCATGCCGCCGCCACCCAGCTTCTCGACTATCCGGTAATGGGAGATCGTCTGGCCGATCATCGTAGGGGCTTCGACCCAAGAGTGCCAATGGTAGGGCCGCTTGCGAGGTGGAGTCAATCAAAGAAAAGCAGAATTACTGCGCCGGACCCGCAGAAATCTGCGGTTTGGCCTCGCCGTGCATCAGGCCGACGATCTTTTCGTACATCCGCGAGCGCATGGAATACCGCTCATGCGCGCTGGTGATGTAGCGTACCTGCATCTCCACCCCCGTGGCGGTCGGCCGCAGATGGATGGCCGGAACTACGGACAGTGACTGCAATCGATTCTTGGTGGATTTCTGCCACTCCTGCTCGGCGAGAGATGCGCCGGCGCGCGTTTCTTCCTCCACCAATTTCTGGATCGCCTCCACGAGCGGGTAGGGATTCTGCCCCGGCGGAATCAGCACCTGCAGTTCGTCCCACAGCCACTGCCCGGCAGTCGAGAAGTTGAAGAAGTGTCCTTCAATAGCAAAGCTGTTGACGAAGGCGACCTTGCGGCCAGTGGGATGGCCGGTGTCAGTCCAGTTGCCGGTTTCGAGCAGCACGGTTCGCAGCAGACCGATCTCGACGACCTCGCCGACCACGCCGTTGATTTCGACCCAGTCTCCCACCCGAATGCCGTTGCGGCCCATCAGGACGAACCATCCGAAGAAAGCCACGATGAAATCCTTCAGCGCCACCGTGAGTCCCGCACCAGCCAACCCGAGCACCGTCGGCGTCTGATTCGGAGCGCCGAAAATCACGAATGCGATCAGCAGAACTCCGACTGCTTGCAATCCAAATCGCAAAACCGCGCGCAGGGTGAGCAGCCGCTTCTTCTCCGGGGCGGTGTCGGAATAGACCCGATCGACGAGGCGGCTGGCCAGGTAGACGAAAAAGACAATGAGCAGGATCCAAAGCAGGGACCGCAAAATGCCGTGCAGAGCCGAACGTTGCTGGCTCGCGGTCAGTTCGATCCAGTTGCGGTAGATATCGCCAAGCTCCTGCTGGTCCTGCAGTTGTTTGCTGAGACCGGAGAGCAATTTCTGGTCATTGGAAAAATGCTTAAACGACTCGACCGCCGTTGCGGCAGCCTCTTTGGAGGCCGCGCCGCGAGCGGCCTTTTCGCGGAGTCCAGTCGCCTGCTCTCGCGTCTGCTGTTTCTGTGATTGCTCGGTACCTACATGGCGCTCGAGGGCGTCGTGCTGGGCCAGAAGACCTTGTCCCAAATCCTGCACCTGCTGCCGCGCCGCCTCCAAGCTCGCGCGCTTGTTCTTCAGCCATATCCAGGCTCGGACCTGTCCGGCAAGGTTCGCGGCCGCCAGTTCAACCGGTGGCCCCTGGGAAGGCGCGGGCGGGCTCTGAGCCAGATGGTCTTCATTCGCCTCGTGCGCTTCTCGTTGCCGCTGGATTGCCCCCTCCCGATCGCCTCCCGCCCGGATCAAGTCCTGCTGGGCGACGTCGAGTTCGTCCTCGTCGGGCGCTTGCTGCGCCTCGAGCAGAGCGATCTGGTCCTGCAGGCTGTCCTGTTCGGCGGGCTTCGCCGAAGCCAGCTTCGCCTTGAGCCGGGCAATCTCTGCTTTGTCTTCGTCGAGAGCCAGCTGCGCGTCGCGGATTCGTGCATTCAGCTCGCGGTACTTGGGATCCTGATCGCTGGCGTGCTCCCTCGCCTCGCGCAGCGCATCGGCAAATGCGAGATCGACCTCGTGGTCGGCGACGCGCGCCGCCTCCTGTGCGAGTCGTTGTTCGTCGGAGGTAATAGCCAGCGCAGCCAGCCCGCGGGCGGTCTTCAGAAGGGCCACATCCACCAGGTCGGTCTGGGCGGACGCTGCAGGCGCGCCCTGAGCGGCAGAGCGCCTTTCTTCCGTGGCAATGAAGGCCGCGCCTGCGAGGATCACCAGCACGAAAAGCAGCCCGACGATTGCCCATTGACGAAATTTCATAGAATCTGATTGCAGAGGCTAGAGGTTAGATTGCAGAGGTGAAAGCCTAAGACGGCGGCGATGTCGCAGATTAGGAACGCTTTTCACCTCTGCAATCTAACCTCTGACCTCTGACCTCTGACCTCTGACCTCTGACCTCTGACCTCACTGTACCCAGTCCGCGATGAATACATTGCTCTCGCGCGGCGCCTTGCCGTTGCGATGCGAGATCCAGACCAGTTGCTTGCCGTCGGAGCTGAACATGGGAAAGCCATCGAAGCCCTCGCTAAAGGTGATGCGCTCAAGCCGGGTGCCATCGCGGTTGACGGCGTAGAGTTCGAAGTTTCCCATGCCGCCGGTGGACCCCAGATTAGACGAAAAGATGATTCGTTTTCCGTCCGGGAAGAACGACGGCGCGAAGCTGGCGGCGTTCAGGTTGGTGAGTTGGCGCTTGCCGCTGCCGTCGGACTTCATGATCCAGAGCTCGAGCGTGGTCGGTCGGACCAGATTCTGCTTGAGCAGATCCTTATACTCGGTGGCTTCCTGATCGTTCTTCGGATGATAGGCGCGGTAGACGATCCACTTGCGATCGGGGGAAAAGAACGGCCCGCCGTCGTAGCCCAGTTCATGCGTGAGCTGCTCTACGTGTTTGCCGCCGGAGTCCATGTTGTAGATATCGAGATCGCCGTTGCGCAGCGAAGTGAAGACGATCTCCTTACCGTCTTCGGAGATGGTCGCTTCCGCATCGTATCCGGGAGTCGTTGTGAGTTGCTTGAGATCGGATCCGTCGAGCCTGGCCGTGAAAATGTCGTATCCGGGAGATACGGCCCAGACGTATCCCTTGGAATAGTCGGGGCGCGGCGGGCAGGCCGCATCGGCGAGGTGGGTGGAGGAGTAGAGAATCTTGTCCTTGCCAGGATAGATGTAGCCGCACGTGGTGCGGCCTTTACCGGTCGAGACCATCTTCTGGCCGGTGCCGTCCGCGTTCATGATGAAAATCTGGTCGCACTGCAGGTCGTCTCGGGTGGATTGGAAGATCAGCTTCTTGCCGTCAGCGGAGAAATAGGCTTCGGCGTTCTGGCCGCCGAAGGTGAGCTGGCGCACGTTGCGGAGGTGTTTTTCTTCAGGGGTGGAGAGCTGGGGTGGCGCCGTTTGCGCGGCCGGCTTTTCATCGGGAGGAGATTGTTGGGCGCGAGCGGTTCCCGCACTCCCTGGCCCGGCCAGGAGCAGCACGCACAAGAAGGATGCTGTGGACCTCATGTCTGAAGGAAGAGTTTAACAGGGGAAGGACTTGCCAGAATACCCACAAAGCCCGCATGGGCAATAGCTGGTGATTAGTGGTTGGTGGTTAGTGAACCCCTTCCACCCTGGCGCACTAACCACTAACCACTCGCTTTTCCCCCACTAATTCCTCAATCTTCTGCAACACCTCGTCTTCGCTCAGGCGCGTGGAGTCAATCACGGTTGCGTCCGGGGCGGCGACCAGTGGCGAGGCGGTTCTAGTCCGGTCCCGCAGGTCGCGCTCGCGAAGTTCGGATGCCATGGCTTTGGCGGGCGCGCCCTTGACCTTCTGCTGCTCGAGCCGGCGCTGCTCGCGGATGATCGGATCGGCATCGAGGAAAATCTTCACGTCGGCGTCTGGAAATACTTTGGTGCCGATGTCGCGGCCCTCCATCACCACGCCGCCGCCCAAGCCCATTTCCCGTTGGCGCGCCACCATCCACTCACGGACCTTGGGATGCACCGAGGCGCGCGAGGCGGCTTCGGTTACGTCGCGTTCGCGGATACGGGCCGAAACATCGCGTCCGTCGAGCAGCACGCTATTCCCCCCAATGCTCGGGTCGAGTTCGATGCGCGATTCTTGCGCCAGCTTGAGCAGTGCTTCTTCATCGTCGAATGAAACGTCCCATTCGATCGCTTTCAAGGCGAGCGCGCGGTACATCGCGCCGCTCTCGAGGTTGACGTAACCGAGTTTGCGGGCGAGGCGGGAAGCGATGGTGCTCTTGCCGGCACCGGCGGGGCCGTCAATGGCAATGATGAGCTTGCGTGGGGAAGCGTCGGTCATCGGGCGAAGGCAGCATTGTACATGGACTAGAAATCGGAAGATAACCGCAGAGGACGCAGAGATCGCCGAGATGATCCGGAGCTATGTTGTACTCTGCGTGCTCAGCGTACTCTGCGGTTAATCGTTTCAGCCCACCCGCTGCGGCCGTGGATGCCGGGGAATGAAGGCCTGCTTCGGCGGAGTGACTTGCAACAGCGAGCGGTTGCCTACATGCACGAAGCTCAGTTCACGGGCGGAAAGCAGCGCGTTGATCGCTTCTTTTACACGGGAGCGCGGAACGAAGTTCGAAAAGAAAGTCTCGACCTCTCCCTGGTCGGCGGCGACCACACAACCAAGGTACTTTGAGATCAGGGCCGAGAGCGCTTCCGGGACCGACACGCCCACGCCCTCGCGCACCGCATCCGGCGCCCAGCGCGAGAGTTCGTCCCATACCGAACCTTCTTCTACCGTGTAGTCCACACGCGTGATGCGCAGCCTGGCCCAGAGTTCGCCCAACGCGCGATCGAGACCGGAGACGGAAAGCGCGCCGCCCAACATTTCTCCGAGTTTCGTTTTCGAGATCGGGCCCCGGCGGCGGATGAGTTCGAAAGCGTCGCAGGCGAGCGGTGAATAGCCTCCGCTCGTGTTTCCTTTCGGAGGCTGTTTTGGATTGCGTTCGCCGACGAGGGCGTAGAAGTATGGAAACACCGAAGCCGCGACCAGAAACGCATTGTTCTCGTCGAACAGCGGAGCTTCGTAGGCGGCCTTGTCGCGCAGCGACCGGACCATCAGCTCCGTCGCTTCTTTCGCGCGTGGATCTTCAAACACATGCTGCCAGGTGGGCAGGCGATCATCGGCTCCGACCCAGGCCCCGACGAAAGTCGGCACCGGCACCGGCGGACGCAGCGGATACATCAGGCAGAATCCAACCGACTCAAGAAACGCCCGCGCCTCGTCGAGAGTGCGCACCGGCTGGCCATCGAGATGCCACTTTTGCGCGCGAGCCTGCTGGAGTTCGGAGTCAGTCATTACTCTGATTAAAGCACAATGGAAGGGTGTTGGCTCGCTGATGGCGGCTGACTGCGAGCCGCGAGCTACGGGCTCCGAGCAAGCTCTTTCGCACATCTGGACGTTGGGTTGCTTGCAGCCCGAAGCTCGGAGCTCGCAGCTAAATCCTCTTGAACGCCTTCTGAATATCCTGCATGGAGTAGCGCAGCACCACCGGCCGGCCGTGCGGGCATGTCATCGGATGCTGCGTCTTGGCCAGTTCCGCGAGCAGCCACTCCATTTTGTTCTGTTCGAGCGGCATGTTCACTTTGATGGCGGCGTGGCATGCGATCGACGCGGCGATGCGGGTGCGCACGGCTTCCAGATTGATGGCCTGATCTTCGCGCGCGAGCTGCTCGAAGATTTCGTTGAGCATGTGTTCGACCTGCGAGGCGTCCACGCCGGCGGGCGCGATCTTCATGGCCACGCTGCGCGTGCCGAACGGTTCGGCTTCGAAGCCGTTGCGGGCGAGTTCTTCGGCGATCTCGCCGAAGATCGCCTGCTGCGCCGGCGTCAGCTCGAGCACGAGCGGCATGAGCAGCCGCTGGCTCTCGACTCGTTGAGCAGCCCGCTGACGCAGAACTTTCTCGAACAACACGCGCTCGTGCGCGACGTGCTGGTCAATGATCCAGAGGCCGTCTTCGTTGACGGCGAGAATGAACGAATTGCGAATCTGGCCCAGCGGCCGGAGCGTGCGCAGCGATTCGAGCGTCGGGGGAGTCTGCGGTTCCTGCGCGATCGGGGGCGCGCAGCCGTGGTCGGGGACAGTGACCTCCGGGGCGCGCGCCAGCGACACGGCTGCATTCGCTTCCACCGCGATACTGCCTTCGAATTCCAGACGTGCGGTCGCGGGAGGGACAGCCGGCGCTTGCAGTGAGAAACCAGCCGCTGCCGGTTCATAAAGATCACGCCAGGTGGCGCGCTGGCCTTCGCCGCCGCGAGCGCCCGGCGTGAGCGACGGGCTCGCACTCGGTTGCGCGTTAATTTCGGACAGGAACTGCGGCACGGGCCGCGCCTTCATGAGCGCCGCGCGCGCTGAGTCGCGCACGAAGTCGTGGATCACGGTCTGCTGTCGGAAACGGACCTCGGTCTTCGAGGGATGGACGTTGACATCCACTTCCGCGGTCGGCATCTCCAGAAACAGCAGCACGACAGGAAAAACAGTCGGTGGCAGGATGTTGCGGTAAGCGTCGGTGAGCGCGTGCTGGATGAAGCGGTCGCGAATCAGCCGCCCATTCACAAAGATAAAAATCGAATTACGGTTCAACTTCTGAATCTCAGGCTTCGAGACGAAGCCGTGCAGGCGAACCTCGCCCGGCTCAGGCCTGTCGCCGTTCTCGTCTGGGTCCCTGCGCCACGGCGGCGGTTGCGGCAGCCCAACGCGTTCCAGGGGCTGCACCGCGGCCAGCGAAATCAGTTGATCGAGCGTCTCCTGTCCGAAGACCTGGTACACGCGCTCGCGATGGCCCGCCACCGGCGGCGCCACCAGCAGGGCGTTGGTCGCTGAATGCAGCTCGAAGTGCTTCTCCGGATGCGCCAGCGCATAGTGCGTCACCAGCGAGGCGATATGCGACAGTTCGGTTGACTCCGACTTCAGAAACTTCTTCCGGGCCGGAGTATTAAAGAAAAGATCGCGCACCGTGATGGAAGTCCCCGGCGGCAGCCCCGCTTCTTCCACGCGGATCATCTTGCCGCCATTGATCTCGATGACCGTACCAGCAGGCTCTTCTGCGGCACGCGTTTCAAGATGCAGCCGCGCCACCGAAGCAATCGAAGGCAACGCCTCGCCCCGAAATCCGAGCGTCGCTACGCTGAGCAAGTCCTCCGAGTTCTTGATTTTCGAAGTCGCATGACGCTCAAAAGCCAGCATGGCGTCGTCGCGCACCATGCCGCAGCCGTTGTCGGTGATCTGGATGACCCTCTTGCCACCCGCCTCGACGTGAATACGAATGCGCGTCGCTCCCGCGTCGAGCGCGTTTTCGAGCAACTCTTTCACCACCGAAGCAGGACGCTCCACCACCTCGCCGGCAGCGATCTGGTTGGCGACTCGTTCGGGTAGGACGTGAATCTTGCCCATGGAGATCAGCGCTGAGTGGTTAGTCTGACAGAGATCGGTGCGCAATGGCTAGGGGTGGAGGATGCGGAAGGGAGGATCAACTGACAATTCTGCAGAGGTGGCGACCGATGGTATCCTCTTCGGGAAACGACGAGGTACGCATGATTTTAAGATTTCACGTTCCGTTCTACGAAGAGATCCTCAGAATACCCGGCTTCCTCCAAGATCCGATTCTCACCTTCGGATACCAGGGCATCGATCGAGATGCTCCCCCCGGATCCAATCCACTCCTCCCGAGACTGCGCAGATTCCTGGTCGCAGAAGGAAAAGTCCGCCGCCTTGCAAATGTGGTCAGGTCAACCGTCAGACCTTCTCCGCCGGTTCCCGCAGGCTTCCAGTACGGCTCTCTTACCGAGCTCTTGCGGGCGAGAGGGAACTCGGTCGTCTCGCTGGATTTGTTCGACAGCCGGGCCGAACTCCGGTACGACATGAACCAGCCGGTGCCGGAGTCGGAACACAAAAAGTACGGAACCCTGATCGACATCGGATCTCTAGAGCACGTGTTTGACACCGCCCAGTGCCTGGAAAACTGTATTCGCATGGTCCGTTGCGGAGGCCACTATCTGCTGCACACCCCCGTCAACGGGTACTACGGACACGGGCTGCACGTATTCAATCCCCAGGGGCTAATTGACTGCCTCGGCGCCAACGGCTTCAAGATTGTTTACGTGAAGTACTCGACCAGGCTCGGGAAACCGATTTCTGATCCTTCGACCGCTCCCAACGCTCTCATCTGGATGGTCGGTCGCAAAGAAGAGGATGTGCCTGCTTTTACCTGCCCGCAGCAAAAGATTTGGAGCAATTACTACGCGCCGGCAGGGTAATCGCAAGTGGCGGGTGGCGCAGCCCTCTCGGCACCAGTAATTCGCGCCGAGGAGGATACCTCGCGGCCGGCCTGTTTCGGAGAGCCTGCGTCACTTCTTAACCACTATCCCTATCCCCAACTCCCGCAACTGTGCCTCCGCCACCGGTGTCGGCGCCTCCACCATCAGGTCTTTGGCGGCGGCAGTTTTGGGGAAAGGGATGACTTCGCGGAGGCTGTCGGCGCCAGCGAGGATCATCACGATGCGGTCCAGTCCGAGCGCGATTCCGCCGTGCGGCGGTGTGCCGTACTCCAGCGCTTCGAGGAAGAAGCCAAAGCGCGAGCGCGCTTCTTCTTCCGTCATGCCGAGGGCGCTGAAAATCCTGCGCTGCACATCCTGCCGGTGAATTCGGATCGAGCCCGAGCCAAGCTCCGTCCCGTTCAGCACGACGTCATAGGCGAGCGCGCGCACCATGGCTGGATCGGATTCGAGCTTGTCCATGTCTTCTTCGTGCGGCGAGGTGAACGGATGGTGCGCCGCCATCCAGCGCTTCTCGCCTTCGTCGTACTCAAACATGGGGAAGTTCGTCACCCACAGGAAACGGTAGTCTTTCCCGGGATCGCCGCACTTCTTGAAAATGCCGTGCCGGTCGGCATACTTCTGCGCCAGCGCCACGCGCAAGATGCCGGCCGAGGCGTAGATGGCCAGCTCTGCGGACGTGACTTTGCGTTTGCTCGCGGGATGCGTGTCGCCTCCGGGCTGAGCCGAACCGACCACCAGCACCAGCAGATCGTTCGCGGCGGCGCCAGCCTTCTGGCGAACTTTCGCGCCCGCCTCGGCGAATTTGTTCTCGATGCGCTTGAAGTCTTCGAAGACGCGCGCCCCACCTTTCGAAACAAACAGCGGCTTGATGTCGTCGCGCTCTTTGCGCGAGAGCTCACCCACGTTCGGGATGCGAATGGCAATCACCGGCAGGTCTTTATTAATTGCAAGCTGCTCGAGATCGGCGGGCGCGAAGCAATCGCGCGCGTCGGTAAACGCAGGCAAGCGCAAGTCGGGCTTGTCGACACCGTATTGGCGGATGGCGTCGTCGTAGTCCATGCGCGGGAAGGGGGTTTTGATCTCGTGGTCGGCGGCCTTGAAGGCGGCTACGAGGAAGCCTTCGACCACCTCCCACACGCGCTCGGGCTGCGGGTACGACATTTCAAGATCGATCTGCGTAAATTCGGGCTGGCGGTCGGCGCGCAAGTCTTCGTCGCGGAAGCAACGCACGATCTGGAAATACTTGTCGAAGCCCGAGATCATCAGGATCTGCTTGAACAATTGCGGCGATTGCGGGAGCGCGTAGAACATCCCCGGCTGCACGCGGCTGGGGACAAGGTAATCGCGCGCGCCCTCAGGCGTGGATCGCGTCATGAACGGCGTTTCAATTTCGAAGAAACCCACCGATGAAAGATTCTCACGGATCGCGAGCGCAACTTTGTGGCGCAGTTCGATGTTGAACTGCATGGCGTCGCGGCGCAGGTCGAGATAGCGATACTTGAGCCGGATCTCTTCGTTGGCGAGCACGGTGTCGCCCGGCAAGAAGGGCAGCTGCTTCGAGACGTTCAGGATGCGGAGCTCTTCCGCAACGAGTTCGACTTCGCCGGTGGGGATGTTTTTGTTGATCGTATCGGCGTCGCGCTTCTTGACCGTGCCGATGACCGCGATGACGAACTCATTGCGCAGTGCCTGGGCCTTGTCATGAACGGCGGCATTCAGGTCGTGGCTGAACACCACCTGGGTGACGCCGGTGCGGTCGCGCAGGTCCACAAAGATGATCTGGCCGAGATCGCGGCGGCGGTTCACCCATCCCATGAGGACGGCTTGCTTGCCCGCGTCGGAGGGACGCAGAGCCCCGCACATGTGAGTACGCCTGAGGTCGCCTAAAAAATCGAGCACAAGTTCGCCTTGCCTGGTCGGAATGCGGCAGTGAGCCGGATCAAGGATTATAAATGGCGGGAGGAGTCAGGAGTCAGTAGCAAGGAGCCAGCAAGAACCACGGTATAGGGCCGCCGAATCCTGACTTGTGAATCCTCTGACCAAAGATCCCAGGTCGCTCAGAAGAAGGGCTACCTATTCTTCGTGTCCTTGCCTTCCATGACCAGAGCCCATTTCGTGCCGTCCGGGGAGGTTTCGAACTTGTAGGTATAGGAGGTGGGCGACAAGATCTTCATCGTGAAGCGGGTTTTCATGATCTGGGGGGCCATTTTCCGCTCGCCGCCCCAGGTCCATGTTTCGCCCTCGACGGTGCCTTTGGAGTGGATCTCTTCGCCGAGGCTGTTGAACTCGTTATAGGTGTAGACCTTCTCCTCGGGATCGTAGCCTAAGAACGATATGCCGGTGCCGTCTCCCATGGAGGCGCTCTGGAAGCTGGAGTGAATGACGACGAAGAAACCCCCGTCCATCCACTCGGATTTTTCGGTGAGGGTGATTTTCCCGCCGGGTCCCATGGGGCCCGGCTTCATCTCGCCCTCCGAGATCCAGTTGCCGACAAAGTAGTCGAGTTTCTTGTGTTCGGGACCGGGTCGCGGGATCGGTGGTTGCGCCAAGAGAACACCCCGCTCTTCTTGAACCTGCGTGCGAAGCAGACTTCCACTCCCGAGTGCCGATGGTAGAAACTCGCGGAGGGGTCACGGAATCAGTAGTCGGTAGTCAGTAGTCAGTGCTTGGACAACGTGGTTCACCTCCTGACGACTGACTCCTGACTACTTTTTCTTGGTGGCTTTGCCTTCCATCCCAGTGTCCCATTTGGTTCCGTCGGGGGACATCTCGAACTTGAAGGTGTACGAGTCCGGCGACAGAATCTTCATGGTGTAGCGCGCTTTCATGGTCTGCGGGCCCATTTTGAATTCATTTATCCAGTTCCAGGTGTCACCATCGACGGTGCCCTTGGCGTGAACGCTTTCTCCCATGGTGTTGAATTCGTCGTAGGTGTAGACCTTTTCCTGGGGATCGTAGCCCATGTAGGCGGTGCCGGTGGCGTTGCCCGCGGCACTCTTGAAGTCGGAGTGGATGACCAGGAAGAAACCGCCATCCATCCATTCGCCGTGCCCCGAGTCGGTAAACTTTCCGCCCGGGCCCATGGGACCCGGCTTCGTATCGCCTTCCGAGGTCCAGGTACCGAGAAAGTAGTCGAGCTTCTTGAGCTCGGGTGCGGGTTTGGGCGGCCCCGCTTGCGCGAAGGCCACAGCGGCGAGCAGCAGAGTTGCAACGAGGATGGCTGACGAACGCCTCATCGGTAAAACCTCCTTATGTGGGTTGCGCGTGCGAAAGGATGGCTCCACGCCCCGGTTGCCGATGGTAGAAGGTCGCGGAGGGCAAGTCAATGGAGTCAGTTCCCAGTACTGAGTACTGTTAATCAAAATCGGTGGCGCTCCAGAGGTTGATGGTAGTTTGCTCGAACTTGAGTTTCCACTTGCCGCTGTCCTTTGCCCAGGTGTCGCTCATGTGACGGTAGCGCGGACGCCCTCCGGGGATGATCAGGTTATAGGTGACGACGGCGGAGTCATCGTTGAGCCGCACCACGCGCACCTCGTAAACACGAACGTCCTTGGGCAGGCCTTCGTGGGCCATGCCGACCAGTTCGTCCCGATCGTAGAAATCGCCGTTCGTGCCGATGCCTTTGAAGTCGTCGGCGACAGACTGGTTCACGTAGGCGACATTCTTTTCCGCAAGCGCCTGCATGAACTGGTTTTCATTGTTCACGAGCTCCTGCTCGAAGGGTGAGAGGGGCTTGGCCTGCGGCGTTTGAGAAAAGGCCAGGCTGACACTGATCATTACTGCGCACATCAGAGGAATGGTTCGCATCGTCGCCTCCAGCACAAATGATTTTACCCTGTGTTCCTCTGTGTCCTCTGTGGTTAAACGAAAAGCGGTTACCACAGAGGTCACAGAGGAATGCAAGAGCTAAGAGCTGTGCGAGATTCGTTTCGCCAATTCCGCGCGCGGCACTGTCACTTGCTCACCCGAGGCGAGCTGCTTCAAAGCAAAAGCATCGGCCTTCACTTCGTTCTCGCCGACGATGAGGATGTAGCGCGCGCCCATCTTGTCGGCCGCCTCGAAGGATTTTTTCAGGCGAAACGATTCGTCGCCCAGATCCACGACCAGATCGTGCCGGCGGAGTTCGCGCGCCAGGCGCGCCGCTTCTCGGTTCATCCCCGCTCCGAGCGGGGCAATGTAAACATCCGGCTTACGCACCACTGACTCGGCCGACTCCGCCAGCGACATCACCAGCCGGTCTTCGCCAATCGCAAAGCCGATTCCCGGCGCCGCCGGCCCGCCCAGCGCCTCCGACAAGCCGTCATAACGCCCGCCACCCAGGATCGCGTTCTGCGCTCCAAGAGCCCCGTGCGTGAACTCAAACGTAGTCTTTTGATAGTAATCAAGCCCCCGGACCAGGCGGTCGTTGAGGACGAAGGGAACCTCGACAGCTTTCAGGATGTCTTGCACTTCGGTGAAATGTTTGCGGCAAGGTTCGTCGAGGAATTGCGAGATGCGTGGGAGCTTCTCGATGGTGGGCTGGTCCTCGGGGACTTTGCAGTCGAAGACGCGCAGGGGATTGGTCACGGCGCGACGCTGGCAATCGGCGCACATCTTGCCGACGACGGGCTCGAGCGCTTTACGCAGGGCTTCGTTGAATTTCACGCGGTCGGCGGGGCAGCCGACAGAATTCAGTTCCAGTGTCCAGCCGGTGATGCCGACGCGGTCGAGCAATGTGGCGAGCAGTTCGAGGAGTTCGGCATCGCGCGCAGGCGATTCGCTGCCCGAAGGCGGCGGGCCGATGACCTCGGCGCCGATCTGGTAGAACTGGCGATAGCGGCCCTTCTGCGGACGCTCGCGGCGGAACTGCGGGCCGATGTAGAAGAGTTTGTTCAGACCGCGGTCCCAGAGTGTGTGCTCGATGTAGGCACGGACGACGCCGGCGGTGTTCTCAGGGCGCAGGGTGAGGGATTGGCCCTTGTCGCTTTCGGCGCGTCCGCGGTCTTCCCAGGTGAACATTTCTTTCGCGACGATGTCGGTTTCTTCGCCAACGCCGCGGGCGAAGAGTTCCGTGCTCTCGAAGATGGGCGTGCGAATTTCTTGGAAGTTGTAGGCGCGGAAGACGTCGCGGACGGCAGCCTCGACAAAGGTCCAGAGCGCCGTGTCGGGCGGGAGCAGGTCGCGGGTGCCTCGGGGAGCTTTGATCATTTGGTCGTTGGTCGTTCGCGAATCGGCATTCAGTACTCAGTTCAAATCTGTCATCCTGAGCGGAGACGGTGATTCGCGAAGTGAATCACCGGCGTAGTCGAAGGACCCCTACTCAGCTCAATCTTGATGAGGCGCGCCAGGGAATTCTCGCGAAAACCCCCAACGGCGCGGGGAGAACCCCTCGATACCGTGTGACAGCCCCTCGCGGTGTAGGGGTCCTTCGACTCCGCGAGATGTTCGCATTCGCGAACATCTCGCTCCGCTCAGGATGACATTCTACAGGGGTGTCGCTAACTGTCGAATGCTGACCGCTATTTCCTCTCCATCAAATACGCTTTCTTGTACCCCAGATAATTTTCCGCGTAACGCAGGATCATATCTTCGTCTGGTTTCTCAAGGCGGCGGCGGAATTTGCCAGGAGAGCCCAGCCACAAAGAATTGGGCTCGATGATCGTTTTCTCCGGAATCAACGTGCCGGCGCCAATGATTGAGCCTGCGCCTACCACGGCTCCGTTCAGCAGGATCGAGCCCATGCCGATCAGGCAGCGGTCTGCGATTTTGCATCCGTGGAGCACGACGTTGTGGCCCACCGTGACGTAGTCGCCGACGTACACGCCGTACTGCTGCGTCATGCCGTGCAGGACGCAGTTGTCCTGAATGTTGGAGTAGTGGCCGACACGAATTTCGTGCACGTCGCCGCGCAGGACGGCATTCATCCAGATGCTCGAGTGCTCGCCGCAGACGACGTCGCCGATCAGTTGGGCGGATTCGTCCACGTAGCAGGTGGTCGGGAATTGAGGCGTGATGCCTTTATAGGAGCGGATCATGAGCGTTCTGGTTGCGGCAGCGCCGGCTGCGTAAACAGTCAACATATCATGGAGCGATTGCAGAAGTCAGATTGCAGATTGCAGAAGTGAAAAGCTGAACGACAGGGAACACAGAGGAGCACAGGGGAAGAAGGATTTGCGAGGGGCGCACAGAAGTTCTTGAGGTTGTGATTAAATTCATGACGCATGGATCCTCTTGAAGTTTCTCCGGATGACTTTCGGCGGCTGGCAGCTGGCGTGACTGAACTTTCTGCACAATGGATATCCACTCTGGACGCACGGTCTGTCTTTCCTCGCACCAGTGGAGCCGAGTGCGAGCGGCTGTTCGCGCTGGATTTGCCGGAGCGAGGCATGAGAGCTGAGGCCTTTAGCGCGCTGCGCGACGTCGTGGCGCACTCGCGCGCGCAGAACGGACGCTTCTTCGGATACGTCCAGGGGCCGGGCGAGCCGGTGGCAGCACTGGGCGACTTGATGGCGTCGATCCTCAATCAGAACATGACCGCGTGGCGGTCATCGCCGGCGGGCGTGACGATTGAGCGCACCGTGGTGCGGTGGCTCGCGGAGGCAGTGGACTGTGGCGGATTTGTCGGAACGCTGACGGGCGGCGGCTCGGCCGCCAACTTGATGGGGCTGACCATGGCGCGCGAGGCGAGGATCCCTGCCAACGAGCGCGGTCTTCGCGGTGTGCCCCCGAGCGTGATTTACGCCTCCGAGCAAGTGCACATGTCGATTCCCAAGGCGGTGGCCATGCTGGGTATCGGACGCGAGAACCTGCGAATCATTTCGTGCGATGCGGCCTATCGCATGATTCCTTCAGAACTGGAGAAGGCGCTGCGGCGTGACCAGGCGCAGGGGGTAACGCCGGTCGCGGTGGTGGCGTCGGCGGGCACGGTGAACACGGGAGCGATCGATCCGCTGCGGGAGATTGCTGAGATCGCCCACGCTCACGGCGCGTGGATGCACGTGGATGGCGCGTATGGAGCGCTGGCGGCAATGGCCGTCCCGGAAAGGTTTGACGGACTGGCGCTGGCGGATTCGCTCTCCCTCGATCCGCACAAGTGGCTCTATCAGCCGCTCGATTGCGGATGCCTGCTCTATCGCGATCTAGCCATCGCGCGTCAGACGTTTGCTTACACCGGCGACTATGCCAGGCAACTGAGCACCGATCCGGTCGAGGGATTTGCATTTTTCGAGGAGTCAATCGAGCTTTCGCGGCGGTTCCGGGCGCTAAAGCTCTGGCTCTCGCTGCGCTATCACGGACTGGAGGCGTTTCGCAGGGCGATCCAGCGGGATATCGAGCATGCGCAGCGCCTGGCGGTGGCGGTGCGAGCGTGTCCGGAACTTGAGCTG
The DNA here is from genome assembly GCA_049273945.1 of Terriglobales bacterium. Taxonomy (GTDB): domain Bacteria; phylum Acidobacteriota; class Terriglobia; order Terriglobales; family Acidobacteriaceae; genus Acidiflorens. The sequence continues at coordinate 66,696 of JBASRS010000019.1, forward strand.
CTCGCTTTGGGAGAGTTGAGTGCTGTTTGCTTTCGGCATCACTTGAGGGCGGACGCTTCCGAGGAAGAACGCAGCCGGTTCAATACGGCGCTGATGAAGCGGATCATTGCCCGGGGGAAGGTCTATCTGTCGAATGCCGTACTGGAAGGGAGGTTCTGTCTGCGGGCGTGCATCGTGAATCACCTGACCAAGGACTCGGATATTGATGCGGTGGTGCCGGAGGTTCTGGCGGTGGCGGTGGAACTCCTCGGGAGCTCGCCTTAAGAGTCGTTGCAATGGCAAAACCGTATTATTTGCCAACAACTTACAACCATCCAGGGAAACCGAACATAATCGCCGTACACAGGTCACATCCTCTGGCTCCAAGAACTGATACAAACCTGACAGGTCTCCCCGGATTTCCTCCCGTTCCGAAGTGTCGGACGCAGGAGGATTCCCATGTTTGGTGGCAGGGCGCGGCAGACCCTATACCTTCCAGTCATTCCTTACTTACTCAGCCTGATTCTTCTCGGCAGCGGCGTGCGCGCGCAGGACGCCTCTACGGGCGCTCTGCGTGGGACGGTGGTGGACGCGCAGGGAGCGGCGATTACAGCGGCGGACATTGTTGCCATTCGCGTGGATACGGGCATCCGCTATCACGGTGCTACGAACGCGGAAGGGCGGTTCACGCTTGATCTGCTGCCGCCGGGGGAATACTCGGCGCGGGCGGAGGCGGAGGGCATGCTGCCGCAGAATTCTCCGCGGCTGCGGGTGGAGGTGGGCGCGGCTACGGAACTGGCGTTCAAGCTGGTGGTGGCGGGCGGGAAGGAGATGGTTACGGTCTCTGACGCGCCGCAGCTGGTTGAGACGCAGCCGAGCGCAGTTTCCGCGCTGGTGGATGAGCGGGCGATAGGGGACTTGCCGCTCAACGGGCGGCGTTATACCGATTTGTCTCTGCTGGCGCCGGGCGTAACGCAGGATCCGCGCGGGCTGACGTCGGCTTCGAACGGCGATCTGGCGTTTGGAGGTATTCGCGGCTACCAGTCGAGCTACCTGGTGGACGGCGCCGACAACAACAACGGCTTCTTCGCGCAGCCGCGAGGACGGTATCGGGCGCCCTATCAGTTTTCGAATGAAGTAGTGCAGGAGTTTCGCGTTTCTTCGAACACCTACGGCGCAGAACTGGGGCGGGCGGGCGGAGCGGTGGTCAACGTGGTGACGAAGTCTGGCTCGAACCACTGGCACGGAACCGGCTTCTACTTTCTGCGGGACAGCGTGCTGGGAGCGAGTCCGGCGTTTGTGGGATTCAAGCCCGGCGACCAGCAGCACCAGTTTGGGGGGACGTTGGGCGGACCGATCAAGCGCAACAAGGCATTCTTCTTCGCGGGATACGATCAGCACATCTTTCACGTTCCGTCGGTCGTCGAATTTGCGGACGGGAACATCGTTGTCATCCCGAAAAAGGGAGAGGAGCCGCTGCATCACGGGGATTACGAGGACTCCGACAAAGACCTGGTATTTGCGGCGGCAGCCAAGCTCTCTACCATGGGCGGTACCTTCCGTTCGAAGCTGCTGGGAAACAGCGCTTTTCTGAAGCTGGATTATTCGCTGACGCCGCGGCAGTTTCTCTCGGCGCGCGTGAACACTTCGCGCTATTACGGAACGAATAACGTGTTCTTCGACCCGGCGAGTCCGATTACGAACTTCGGCATGAGCTCGAACGGACAAGAGAATGTGAAAACAGAAAGCGCTTCGCTCGGATTGCTGAGCGGCCTCACGCCCAAGCTGACCAGCCACCTGCGGGCGCAGTTTTCGCGCGACTTGCAACAATCGTTTGCCAACTCCGCGGACATAAGAACGCGCATCTACAACGTGATTGAGGCCTTCGGGCAATCGTCCATCCTGCCGCGGCAGACGCGGGAACACCGCCTGCATTTGGCTGAAACTTTGAGCTTGACCGGTGGGCGCCACGACTGGAAGTTTGGCGGCGACGCGATGTTCACTTGGGATTACAACTACTTTCCGTCGCTCTTCGGGGGCGAGTACATTTACGACAACATCAGCGTCGATCCTTTTACGTTCGAGCCGGAGCATGGCGGGATGCAGATCACGCCGCTGCGCGCCTGGGCGCACGACGTGCCCCGATACTACCTGCAGAACTTTGGGAATCCCGTGTCGCATCCCAACAGCAACGACTATGCAGCTTTCTTGCAGGACACGGTGCGGCTCACCGGGCGTCTGGCAGTGAGTCTGGGCGTGCGTTACGACCTGCAGACGTTCGGCAGTAAGGATCTCGTGAAGAATCCGCTGTGGCCGGCGTCAGGACAGATGCCTGCGGATAAGAACAACGTCTCGCCGCGAGTGGGAATAGCGTATTCGATCGGGAGTCAGCGGCCGCTGGTGGTACGTGGTGGGTTCGGGATCTTCTACACGCGCTTGCCCCAGATTTATGAGTCGGCGGTGATCAACAACAACGGGCTCACGGCGACGCATCTCTTCCTGGATAACGCCGACACGACCCAGCACCAGATTTTTCCTTCGTATCCGAATGCGATGGTGACGTGCAGTCCGGGACCGGTGCCCTGCGCGCCGCCCGACTCGCTGAAGCCGTACCTGACCAGCGATGTTTCCGCTTTTGCGCCGAACTTTGTTACGCCCAAGGTGCAGCAGGGAAGCTTGAGCGTGGAGCGGGAGATCGCGGAACGGTTTGCCGTGGGAGTTTCATATCTCTACGTGCATGGGGAGAACCTGATCCGGGCGCGCGATGTGAACCTCCCGCCGCCCACTGAATACAGTTACCCCATCTACGACGCGACCGGCGACAACTTCACCAACTCCTATTACACGGTGGACTCGTTCTCGACCTGGCAGACGCAGCAGAGCCTCAGTTGTCCGTTTCCGCCGTGCATCAATGACGTGGCGCGCCCGACGCCACAGTTGAGTGCGATCAACCAGTTTGATAGCGCGGCGACCAGCATCTATCACGGGATGACCGCGTCGATTCGCCGGCGCATGACCAGCGGGTTCTATTTCCGGCTGGCTTACACCTGGGCGCATGCCATTGATGACGGGCAGGACGCGCTGGTGGCGGGACGTCCGGTGACGGTGCAGAACTCGTATGCGACGCGCCGTGAGCGTGGACCCAGCGTGACCGATCAGCGACACCGGTTGTCGGTCTCGTGGATTGCGGAGCCACGTCCGTTTGGGCGGGGCCAGGAAGTTCTAGCCAAAATCTTCAACGACTGGAAAGTTGCGGGGGTGATGACGTTTGGGAGCGGACGTCCGACGGAGGCGCGGGTGAGCGGAGACCCGAATCGCGACGACAACTCCAGCAACGACCGCTTGCCTGGCTTCGGACGCAATGCGTTTCTCGGTCCCGATTACGCCACTCTGGACCTGCGGCTGACGCGGAAGATTCATGTCAGCGAGCGCTTCCGGCTCGAACTGACGGCGGAATCGTTCAACCTTTTCAATCGTGATAACCGGCGCTACAGCCTGAGCGACGATGGATTTCTGAATTCGGCAGGCCAGTTTGTGCCGATTACGAGAAATGCTGGCGGTAGGATTTATCCTGCTTATTATCAGCAGCCTACGAGCTTTCTCAAGGCGACGAGCGCGTATGCGCCGCGGCTGGTGCAGTTGGGGCTGCGGTTCGTCTTCTAAGGAGCGGCTCGGTTCCTCTACATTCCGCTTGACTTAGATGGCCGATGCTTGCCATAACTAACAGGTCCATTTAGGGACGAGTAGGGGGGTGTCGTACGTTTGGCTGAAGTCAGAATTCAAGAGGGCGAGTCCCTCGAGAACGCGCTTCGCCGCTTCAAGCGGAAGGTACAGCAGGAGGACATCATCAAGGAAGTGAAACGTCACTCCTTTTACCTGAAGCCGGGCGAGAAGAAGCGGGTGAAAGAAGCGCTCGCACGCAAGCGCAGCCGTAAGAAAGCGCGCAAGGAGCAAGATTAAGCCAACCGGGCCGTCGCACTCGGGCGTGACGGCCCGTTCCTCTGACACTCACGTTCATTCCGCAGTCCAGGAATTTTATTTGCAGTAGCCCTGCGAAGCACTTCGCATGGCGGGCCGAATCCAGGGTCAATTATTGAGGGGGATGTAATCCCCCTGCCCACGTCGTGAACCGGATCTTTCCCCATTCGGCTCTGCGTGTAGCGCAGGGACGGGGAATGGAGCGCCTCTTCACATGGAATTCCAGGACAAGGTATTGAAGTGCGTGGATTGCGGCACGGACTTCGTTTTTACAGCTGGTGAACAGCTTTTCTTCCATGACAAGCAGTTCAAGAACGAACCCAAGCGCTGCAAGAACTGCAAGGGGAAACGGGTCGCCGTGCTCGGGGCTGCGCACGGGCAGTACGCGAAAACCGAGACCCGGACGAACTGCTCGCAGTGCGGCAAGGAGACGACGGTTCCATTTCGTCCGACCCAGGGACGGCCAGTGCTGTGCCGGGAATGCTTTCAGCAGAAACGGCAAGTCGCGAGCGCCTGATCCATCCAGAAGAATAAGGAAACGCGGCGAGACGGACGCTATCCCGCCTTGCGGGCGGCTTCCTGCGCCCCGGCGGTGACGCGCTGGCGGGTCTGTTTTGCGTCTTCGTGGCGTACCAGCAGGGCCTCGACCTGGCGCAGCAGATCGTTGGTGCCGAGAGGTTTGACTAGCAAGGATTCGGCGTGGTCTTGTTCCCAGTGCTCTCCGGAGGGCGGGTAGGCGGTTAGCAGGGCAGTGGCCGGGTCGTAGCTCTGACGGCGCGCGGCGAGGATGACCTTCAGGCCGGCGTCTTCCGTCTCCATGTGCAGGTCGCTGATGACCATCTGGTAGGTGGCGGATTCCATGCGGGAGTAGGCTTCGTGCGTGCTGGCCGCGGTCTCCACTTCAAATCCATGGAATTCCAGGACCGCCTTCAGGGTCAGCAGGACGGCTAGGTCGTCGTCCACCAGAAGAATGCGCCGTTTCATATGCACCTCGAGGGGAGCTGGGAGATGCAGATCAGTGCGGCATGAGCCGGCAGCCGTTGCGAGCTGCTTCCCGCGCCACACCACTCGGGTAGTATAGAAGCGTGGCCAGTTTCTACATAGAGAATTTTGGCTGCCGCGCCACGCAGGCGGACGGGGCGGCGCTCGAAAGCCAGTTTCTGGAGCGAGGACTGGAGCGTGCGCGCGCCGCGCGGGACGCCGAAATCGTTGTCCTCAACACCTGCACCGTGACCGAAGGCGCCGACAAGGATGCGCGCGCTTCGATTCGGCGGGTGCGGCGGGAGAATCCCGATTGCCGCATACTGGTGACAGGCTGTTACGCGCAGCGCGCGCCGGAAGAACTGGCGGCGCTGCCGGGCGTTACCTGGGTGGTGGGAAATTCGCATAAGCACCTGGCGGCGGAGATCGCGACCTCGTCCGCTTCTTCCAACTCCGGCTTTGTTCCGCTGGCACAACTCTCCGGCGAGCGAGACGGCAACGTCATCGTCGGCGACATTTTCGCGCACACCGAACTGCTGGCGGCGCCGGTATTTGAGGCGGCGAACGAGCGCACCCGTCCCAACCTGAAGGTGCAGGACGGATGCGACAACCGCTGCTCGTTCTGCGTGATTCCCTACGTGCGAGGGCAGAGCCGCTCACTGCCGCTGGAGCGGGTGCTGATTGAGGTGCGGTCACTGGTAGATGCCGGCTATCGCGAAGTGGTGGTTTCAGGGATCAATTTGGGGCGGTGGGGAAGGGATCTGCAAGGCAGCCGTCAGCATTCAGCACTCAGCATTCAGCCATCAAGACACCGATTTAAGGAACTCGTTCGCGCTATCTTGGAAGAAACTTCGCTTGAGAAGCTTCGAATCAGTTCGGTTGAGCCGATGGATTGGAGTGATGAGCTGATCGAGATGATGGCGACATCTCCTCGAATCGCGAAGCATGCGCATGTGCCCCTGCAGTCGGGGAGCGATGCCGTGCTGCGCCGGATGCACCGCAAGTACCGGCCGTGGCATTATCAGGAGAAGGTTCTTAAGATTCGCAAGGCCATGCCGACAGCGGCGATTGGCGCCGACGTCATGGTGGGATTTCCGGGCGAGACGGAAACGGAGTTCGCCGAAACGAAGCGCATGATTGAAGAGCTTCCCTTCACTTACCTGCATGTGTTTACGTATTCCGCGCGGCCCGGAACACCGGCTGCGGAACGCAGCGATCAGGTGCCGGTGACGGTGGCGCGGGAGCGCAACCGGGTGTTGCGGGAGATCGCCGCGCACAAGAAGGCTGCCTTCCTTCGATCGCAGGTAGGTGCGAACGTCCAGGCGATTACTCTGCGGTCCGAAGAAGGGAACTTTACCGAAGCGCTGACCGACCACTACCTGAAAATGAAAATTCCCGGCCCATGGGAAGCGAACCGCTGGATCGAAGTGAAGGTCGAACGCTGTGATGGGGAAGTACTGGTGGGGAGTCCCTGCCTATCAAGGCCAGACCAGCCATCGGGGAAGACCGAAGTAACCTTTCGGAATACTCAGAAGTCCAACAAGATCATTGACCTGCAACCCTTGGCGGGCTAGGATGAATCAAATCCTTAAGATTCACGGAGTCAGCTCGACCATGTCACAGACGGCCTTTCGGTCTGCGTTGAGTATTATGCTGGTGATGCTTTTGCCAGGGCAGTTGCTGGCTGCGGATTCGGCATCGGCCATGCTGCACGCAAACGGCACGGCTTGGGTCAACGGCAGCTTAGTGCCGAAGTCGGCGGCGGTGTTTGCCGGAGACATGGTGCAGACGCGGCCGGATTCTACCGCCCACATCAGCGCCAGCGGATCGAGTGTCATGGTACTGGCGGATTCTCTGGTGAAATTCCAGGGACCAGCAGTCGAGATCGAGCACGGCGCGGTTCGTGTATCCACCGCGCGCGGGTTGGAGACACGCGCCGGCGAAGTGACGGTGAAGCCGGCAGGCAATTCCTGGACCGAGTTCCAGGTCACGGATGTGGATGGACAGGTGCAGATCGTGGCCAACAAGGGAGATGTGACGGTTCAGGATCAGCAAGGCACCACCACGGTTCAAGAAGGACAGCAGACCACGCGCGACGACACCTCCAATGCGGAGAAAAAGAAGAAGAGGAAACGGCGGGGCACGGGAGCGGCCACTGCGGCCGGCGGGGGAATCCTGAGTTCGAACGCGGCGATCTATACCGGCATCGCCATTGTCGGCGGGATCACGACCTGGGTCCTGTTGCAGGATGATGATCCGCTGAGTCCGGCTTGCCCCAACAATACCTGCCCATGAATCCGTTGCTGAGCGACTAGGTCATGTCGCGCTACGTTTCCTACCGAGATTTCGACTGGGTCCTGATGGGGTTCGTGCTGATCCTTTGCGCCCTGGGCGTTCTGCAAATCCACAGCGCCACCGAGCACACCAAGTTTGCCGGGGCCCATATCAAGCAAATCTACTGGATTCTAGCGGGCGTGGGCGCGATGTGCCTCATGAGCCTGCTCAACTACCAGGCGCTGCTGGAGAAAGTCCACTGGTTCTACATTTTCGCGCTGGCTTCGCTTATTTCGGTCCTGCTGTTCGGTCAGAAATACCTGGGAGCGCGGCGCTGGATCAAGTTGCCCTGGAACGTGCACTTCCAGCCCTCGGAGTGGGTGAAGCTCATCCTGATTCTCGCGGTGGCCAAGTATTTCGCTGAACTCCATCAGCGGGAGCTCGCCTGGTCGGATTTCATCAAGGCGGGCGCGATCGTCGGCTTTCCTATGCTGATGGTGCTGGCCCAGCCGGATCTCGGAACGGCGCTCACCTACATTCCGATCGCGGTGATGGCGCTTTTTCTTGGCGGGTTGCGGGTGAGGCAGGCGCTGCCGGTGGTTCTCCTGGGCGCTGCGTTGGTGGCCACGGTGTTTTTCTCGGAGCGCGTCCACATCCTCAAGCCCTACCAGAAAGAGCGTTTGACCAGTTTTCTGAACCCGGATGCGGACCGTCAGGGCTCCGGGTATCAAGTTAATCAATCCCTGATTGCGGTGGGATCGGGGGGGATTTGGGGTAGCAGCCAGGGGTCGCAGACCCATCTGGCGTTTCTACCGGTGCCGCAGACGGACTTTATCTTTGCGGCGTTCGCCGAGGAACACGGGTTTGTAGGAGCTCTCGGGGTTCTGCTGTTATACTTTATTGTGCTGATGCGTTTGACCCAGAACGCCCAAACGGCGCCCGACCGCGCCGGGACGTTTCTGGTGATGGGGGTGGTGGCGGTGCTTAGCTTCCACGTCCTGGTCAACGTCGGCATGGTGGTCGGCTTTATGCCGGTCACCGGAATACCTCTGCCGCTCATGAGTTACGGTGGGTCTTCCGTTCTTTTCATGTTTCTGGCGCTGGGGATGGTGATGAACGTCCGGATGCGCCGCTTCGTGAACTGAGGCGGGAAGCAGAGTTTTGGCGCCCTTGAGACCGGCGCCACGAAACAAGATTACGAGGTGCCCTTGCGAAAAAGGAGGGCAAAATCACCGGCGAAGGGAATTGCCGGACAGGATTGAAGCCCGTCAGGCTTGGGTAACGGCCCCCTCAGCATACGGAGAGAGCGGTCACAAACCTGGCGCAGTAGATGCGATCAGTGCAAAAGACTTCTGAACTTTCACGATTGTGCGGGTTCCGGAGAGGTTTCCGGAAAATCGCGGACTTGTGTCAGGAACAGCGCTGACCTCTCAATCCTTCCGATCACCTTCCCCTTTGCTCCGGTGAAGAAAAACCGGAGTTTGCATGAACAAGGAATTGTACGTAACTTCTACCCCCCACGAGACAAAAGTGGGTATCGTGGAAGATGATCAGCTTGCCGAAATCTACCTGGAACTCGAGAACGAATACACCTTAGCAGGTTCCATCTATAAAGGCCGTGTGACGCGCGTGCTGCCCGGCATGCAATCGGCTTTCGTGGACGTCGGGCTGGAACGGGACGCCTTTCTCTACGTCTCGGACTTCATGGATCTGGAGCAGCAGGACGAGGATCTGGACGAAGCGATCCCAGCGCCGCGTCCCTCGGAGGGACGTCCGCCGCGGACAGCAGAATTCGCGGCGCCAGTCGGCGAAGGCCAGGGCTTCAGCGCCAAGGTAGCTGCCCGCGAGACCGAAGAGGGTAGGACGGAGGAGGCTTCTCCGGGCGCGTCAACATCGGGCGGAGCGGATGGCGCGCGTGAACCGCGAGGATTTCGCGGGCGCCGTCGTCGTCGCGGACGCCGTGGCGAGCGCGAACGCGGAGATCGCGGAGGGGAGCGCAGCGGGGAGCGGGATCGCGGTGCGACTGAGTCTCGCTATCAACGTCCACTGGCGCAGGAACCGCGGCCGAGCCGCGACTACGATTACGGGCCGCCGCCGGGATATCAACCCATCCTTCTGCCAGGCGAGTCGATTTCCAAGTATCGGCGTCAGGCGCAGAGTGTGGTTCCGCCCGCGGAAACGGCGCCGCGGGCGCCGGAGCGGCCGGTTTCAATCGCAGGAAGCTTTCCCGACGACGAGCCCATGTTCGCTTCGGGGGAAGCGGAACCACTCCACGAACAGCATGAGCACGTTCCCTCCGCCGAAGGGTACGAAGAACCGCAGGAGACGGTTTCGAATACGGCACCAGATGTTGTGGAACGAGCGGCCGCGATTTCGCCCGAGATAGCCCACGAGGCTGCATTCCGCGCGGTCGTACAGAGTCCTGCCGGGAATATCGAGGAACAAGAGATCGAGGAAGAAGAAGCCGATCTCGACGCCTATTCTGAAGAACTCGAAGAAGACGCAGAGTTCGAAGAACTGGAAGAGGAGACGCGCGCGGCGGGAGATTTGACTCCGTCCACGAGTGTGCAGGAATTGACTGCGACGCCGGCAGCCGAGGTTTTGCATCATGAGGCCGCGGAGAATGGCGATGTGGGTCAGCAAGCCGCCCTCGAAGAGGAAGAGGAAGAGGCAGAGGCGGAGGATCTGGAACTCGAAGAGGCACAGGAAGAGGCCGAGGCCCTGCTGGAAGCTGAAGCCATCGGCTCGGGAACGGTGGACGCCAACGCCGAGGTGCGCAGCCCTTCTCCGGAAGCGAGGCTGCAGCGGGCGCCGCGTCCGGCTCCGGGATTTGACCGGCATCGCGGACGCCGCGGGGGGCGCCGCTTCCGGCGTCGCGAGAATACGGTCGTGCCGCAGATCAGCGAACTGCTCAAGGAAGGGCAGGAAATCCTGGTGCAGATCGCCAAGGAGCCGATCGGCAAGAAGGGCGCGCGCATTACCAGCCACATCGCCCTGCCGGGCCGTTTTCTGGTGTACATGCCGACGGTCAACCACACTGGGGTGTCGCGCAAGATTGCGTCCGAAGAAGAGCGCTTACGCCTGAAGCGGATCATTCAGAGTGAGCGCGAGAACGGCCACGGCGGCTTCATCGTGCGCACGGCCGCGCAAGGAGCGTCGGACGAGGAACTGCGCGCAGATATCCGCTTTCTGAAGAATCTCTGGAACGAGATTAAGTCGCGCTCCGATGACAGCAAGTCTCCCGCCTTGATCTATCACGACCTGAACGTGGTGGAGCGGGTTTTGCGCGACCAGGTCACCTCGGACTTCTCCATCATCTGGGTGGACACGGAAACGGAATACGAACGTATCCTGCGCTTTGCCAACCGCTTCCAACCCGCGCTCGTGAAGCGGGTGAAGCTCTACACGAAAGAGACGCCGCTCTACGAGCAGTTCGGCCTGAACGAGGAGATCAACAAGGCGCTGAAGTCGAAGGTCTGGCTGAAGAGTGGCGGATACATCGTCATCAATCAGACCGAGGCGCTGGTGGCGATCGACGTGAACACCGGCAAGTACGTGGGCAAGACAGCCCGCCTGGAAGACACGATCGTGAAGACCAACGTGGACGCGATCAAGGAGATCGTGCGGCAGATCCGGCTGCGCGACCTGGGCGGGATCATCGTCATTGACTTTATCGACATGGACGAACGCCGCAACCGGCAAAAGGTCATGCAGGCACTGGAAGAGGCGCTGCGCGGCGATCGTGCGCCCTCGAAGGTTCTGCAATTTAATGACTTCGGCCTGGTGGCGATCACGCGCAAACGGGTGAAGCAGTCGCTGGAACGGACGATTGGAACCTCTTGTCCGTATTGCCAGGCGACCGGATACGTAAAGTCGGTGAACACTGTCTGCAACGAAATTTATGTCGAGATGCGGAAGATTTCGAAGCAGCTGGAGCACAGCGACGTTATGTTGCGTGTGAATCCCGAGGTCGCGAAAGTCCTGAAAGCAAACAACGCGCGGCTGCTGAACGAAATGGAAGAGCTGGTGAAGAAAACGATCATCGTGAAGTCGGATCCGGCGCTGCACCAGGAGCAGTTTGATATTAACTAGGGCGGGCTGCGAGCTACGGGCCTCGAGCTATGAGTGGGCGGGTGCGAAAGAAAAAGGGGGTACCGGTTTTCCGATCCGGACAACCCACTGAAGGCAAGAGTGGTTGACGCGACGGTCCGGAAGCTCAGGGAAAACGTGATCGCCAGGGGTCGGGTAGGAAGCGGCGGTGACCTCCATGGACTCTGCGGTCAAAAACCTTTAACCGCAGAGAGCGCCGAGGCAAGCTTCCGAGGTCGCCAAGCAAGCCCGGGTCGGCTTGTCCTCTACACCAATTCTGAAATGTTCTAGATCTTTCCCTCGCGCACTCTTTGCAGGAAGTCCCGGGCTTCGGCGCGGGCCTTGGCCATCACCTTCGGATCGTTGCGGTGTTCGAGCGCAACTTCGTCGAGCGCAATTTCGACGGCGTCCTTCGGTTTGTAGCCTACCTTTACGAGCTTCATGACTCGCCTGTCAAAACTCGGTTCGGTCGAAGTGTCTTCGATTTCTTTCTGCGGGACGGGTATCTCGCACACGTGCTCGCGAAACTTCAACGAGGCCAGGCGGTCGTAGGCGCGTCTTGCTTCCGGATCGCTTAGGAACGTGGGGACAGGATATTTCCAGGAACAACTTGAACACGCCCATCCGTTGTTGTCCGGGTCGTCAATCCAGATTAGTGTCGGCGTCATTTCAACTGGCTACAGGCTCGCATTTCCATAATCTGACAGGAATGCCTGCTTCCGCAACCGCCCCGGGAACACGAGCGTCGTTTTTTCTCGAAGCGATCGCGCGAGTCGCCAACGATCAGGAGGCGAATGTTTCGCGGGCTGGACGGGCGAACTCACGACGGCCCGACTATTCGCTTGGCTGCCGCGGTGGGCTGATTGTTTTCGGAGACTCCGCTTCGTAGCGTTGCAGCACAGCCTGGAGGAATCCAAGGCGAAAATTTACGCGCTGTACGGAGAATCGAGCGCCTAAATGGAGCCACTCACGAGGCGAGTATTTTGACCACCTGATCGGTCCGCTCGCGCAGTTTTTCGAGCGAGCCGCGAAGCGTCTCGCTCCGGGCCTGCATGTCTGGCTGCTGCTCGATCTCCAGAGCCAACCGGTGCACAGCTTCCGAGAGCCTCTTTCCGAGGTCGAGCAGAACCACCAGACAATCGGCGTGCAGCTTCCAGATGGAGGGGGAATTCTGGGAGCGTTTGAACTCTTCCAACTCGGTGGTCATGCGCGCTGTGACGGCCACCAGGCGGAGCAGCATGCGGGCAACGCCGGCGCGCGGGCTGGCTTCCTCCAGGTAGTCGGCGGTGTAGGCGTCGACTTCGGCCGGGCTCAGCATCAGGTTGAAGTAGCGCATGGGCACGATCTGGCGGAATTTGGGATCGGCGACGCGTACAAAGACGCGAACGGACTCTTCCACGCGTCGCAGCTTGGCCTCTTCGATGGAGAGTGCCTGGGGCGTGATGGCCGCGGGAAGAAACTTGGGAGCACGCGCGGGAGCGGCGGCGGCGCCTCCCGCACCGACGGAGTGGGCGGCGGGCACCGGCTGAGGCACGCGGCGTAGGGGCGGCCTGCGCTCTAATTCCTTTTTCAGCTTGGAGACGCGGCGGAATTTTTCGAGCGCGGCGGCGTAGTCCACTTTGAGAAGCTCGCTCTCGTTGAGACCGGCGACGTGTTCCACGGTGACCTCAACTCCGTCCACCGTGCTGAGGATACTGCCCCCAAGCTCTTCAAGGCGGTGGGCAAAATCTTTGATCTCGCTGGCTGCGGCCGAGAAGAGCGTGTCGAAACGATCGCCGAAGGCGGCGTTGTAGGGCGCGAGCGTGGCCAGCACACCGGGGTGATAGAACGAATCGCCGAGCGAAGCCTTCAGTTCGCGGACGCGGGGAATGATGCCGGAGTCCATGAGCGCGTTGAAATCCTGGAAGTGGTTGGCTTCGTCGAGCAAGGGGCCGAATTCGCGCAGGCGCTGCACGTGCTGCTCCGGAACGTTGGGGGCATCGGACTCGGACAGAATCTCAAGCAGCGCAATCTCAAAAGGCGAGAGTGGCAGCGAACCATCGAGACCGTAGCCGCTCCGCTCCCACTGGCCGGGAACGCGCGGATGCCGGAAGAGGAACGTGGCTACCAGGTCGGTCTTGTCCCGATTGGTAGCGGAATCGTCGCGGTGGCGGGCAAAGTAGCGCAACAGCGCCTCGGCCACCTCGGGATCGAGGTCGGAATGCATGCCCAGACGCAACATGGCGGGGGTGACCGCCATATCGAGCAGCTGGATCCAGACTTTCATGCGATCCAGGGTTTTGCGCACGTCGTCAGTGCGCCCGATGGCTTCCGGCGTGAGTTCCGCGGGCTCCGGGATTTCTCCCCCCAGGTGGTCGCCCATCAGGCGCTGGTAGAAGCCCTGGACGGTCGCCAGCAGGGCCAATTCCCATTTCGGATCCTCTGCCAAGCCCTCTCCTTTGGAGGCAAAGTTCCCCCTTCTCTTCTTAAAGGGTTAGCCCTAGTAAAACCGAAAGCGGAACCAGGCGCAATTGTTACCGTGGTTACGGAAGTGACACGACCGGCGGGGAGTAGCGAGCTTTGAGCTCCGGGCTGCGGGCTTCCAGCGAGCCTGGAAATCCTCGCGCCAATGAGGTCTAGCAGGACAAGAACTCCTTACTGAAATACCACCGTTTTGTTCCCGTAGAGCAGGACTCGGTTCTCCACGTGCCAGCGGACAGCCCGGGAGAGCACCACCTTTTCGATGTCGCGGCCCTTTTCAATGAGCTGTTCCACGGTGTCGCGGTTGGAGATGCGGACTACATCCTGCTCGATGATGGGGCCGTCGTCGAGTACCTCGGTGACGTAGTGGGCGGTGGCGCCGATGAGCTTGACGCCCCTCTGAAAGGCCTGGTGGTAGGGACGGGAACCGATGAAAGCCGGCAGAAAAGAGTGGTGAATGTTGATGAGATTCTGAGAGCCGATGGCGGCGGTGAATTCGGTCGAGAGCACCTGCATGTAGCGCGCGAGAACGACCAGGTTGCATTGGTGCTCGCGGACCAGGGCGAGCTGCTGCTGTTCGGCTTCGCGTTTATTGTCTTTCGAGACCGGAACCACGACGTAGGGAACGTGGTAGAAGTCGGCGATGCGCTGGTTATCAGGATGATTGGAGATGATGAGCGGAATATCGCAGCGCAGTTCCCCGTTCTGGTGGCGGTAGAGCAGGTCCTGCAGGCAGTGGTCGTATTTGGAGACGAAGATTGCGAGGCGCGGACGGTCGGTCGAGTGGGCTAGCCGCCAGTTCATTCGAAAATCTTTGGCGATGGGCGCAAAGCGCTGGGCAAATTCCGCGAGGTCAAAATCGAACTGGGACGGATCGAACTCGACCCGGGTGAGGAAGAGGTTCGATTCTTCGTCTCCGTGCTCGTCGGCGAACAGGATGTTGCCGTTATGGCGGAAGATGAAATCGGCGATGGTGGCGACCACGCCCTTGCGGTCGGGACACGAGACGAGAAGGATAGCGGAGGTATGCATGAAACTAATCGTTCGCTAGTTAGCAATCTTCTTCGCGACGGATGAAAACGCAGCCCGTCGCTTGTTGAGATCCTCGTCTGTAAAGGGACCAAACATGTCGTTCCAAACCTCGGCAACTATTTTCTCTATCTGTTCTGCCTCCGCTGGCTTCTTCCTGAGGTTCGCTGCTGCTGCAATCCCGCTCTCGATCAGAGAAGCTTCAGCGTCGTATTCGTCCGCCGGGCAGCCCATGGCTAGAAGTCCCTCAATATCCTCGGTGTCGAGAATAGTCTTGATGCGATGAAATAACGACGAGGACATAATCGAGTCACGCCGCGTTTACTTTTTCAGCGCCTGGACAATCTCTCGCGCGGCATTGGCGCCCGACCCGCCGGTCAGCCCCGTCCCGGGATGGGTGCCGTTACCACACAGAAAAAGCTTGCCGATCGGAGTCTGATACCGCGCCCAATCCAGCAGTGGCCGCATGGTGAAGAACTGATCGAGCGCGAGCTCGCCGTGAAAGATGTGGCCTCCGGTAAGTCCGTAGATATCTTCAAAGTCTTTGGGCGTGATGATCTGGTGGCGCAGGATCTTCTGCGGGAGTGACGGGGCGTATTGCGCGATTGTCTTAACGACCGCCTCCCCGAGAGCCTTCCGCTGACTTTCCCAATCGGTGTTCTTCAGTTTGTAGGGCGCATACTGCATGTAAATGGACATCACGTGCTGGCCGGCCGGAGCGAGCGACGGATCGGTGAGCGAGGGGAACGTGATCTCCAGGTACGGCTGGCGCGAGAAATTGCCGTACTTCGATTCGTCGAAGGCGCGCTCGAGGTAATCGATCTCGGGGCTGATCTGGATGCGGCCTTTTAGCAGGTCGCCGTTGCCCTTGGCTTTGAGCGCGGGCAAATCGGGCAGATCGGAGAGCGCGAGATTGATTTTCGCAACCGTCCCCATGGAGCGATAGTTCTTGATCTTCTGAACGAAGTCGGGGGCGAGGTGTATGGGATCGACCAGGCGCATTAGAGTGCGTTTGGGATCGGCGTTCGAAACGACGGCTTTCGCGGAGATTTCCTCTCCCGAGGCGAGCACGACACCGGTTGCGACGCCATCCTTAACGCGAATTTCGGCCACGTCGGCCATGGGACGAATCTCTGCGCCGGCCTGCCGGGCGGCGGCCGCCATGGCTTGCGTGATCGCGCCCGCGCCTCCAGCAGCAAACTGCACCGTGCCGACCGGGGTCGGATCCGAGGCCGCCCGCAGCAACAGAACCAGGGCGCTGCCCGCCGACCAAGGTCCGAAAAAAGTTCCGAAAATCCCGCGGGCGGCAACGGTGGCACGCAACGGCTCGGTATCGAAGAATTCCGAAACCAGATCGGCGACAGCCATCGGCCCCCAGCGCAGGACCCGGTACATATCTTTCTTGCCCAGGTTGCGGATGGATCGTCCGGTCTTCAGCATTCCCCAGAGATCGCCGCTGCTGGGGCTATCGATGTTGGGAGGCGTGAGCGTGAGCGCTTCGCCGATCACCTTGCCGATCTTCGCGAGCGCGTTGCCGAAATCGGCATATCCGGTGGCATCTTTCTGCGACCACTGCGCGATTTCCCGCACTGCCTTTTTCGTGTCGGCGTAGAGAATGAGCGCGCGGCCATCCGGCAGCAGCGATGCGGTGCTCACTTCGGGAGTAATCAACTCAAGGCCGTGCTGTTTCAGTTGCATATCGCGCACGACATCGGCGCGGAGCGAACCGGCGCTGTGCGCGAGCGTTGAGCAGCGGAAGCCGGGATGAAATTCTTCGGTGATAGCCGCGCCGCCCACCTGCGCGCGGCGCTCGAGCACGAGCGGCTTGAATCCGGCTTTAGCGAGATAGAAGGCGGTGACCAGGCCGTTGTGTCCGCCACCGACGATGATCACATCGCGTGTTTCGGGCATTGGGGTTAGGCGGCCTTTCCATCTTTGAGAATCTCGAGCGCGGCCAGACGTCCGTTGGCGCCCATGATGCCGCCGCCGGGATGCGTGGCCGATCCGCACAGGTAGAGGTTCTTGATGGGAGTTCGGTACTGCGCCCATCCGGCGACCGGCCGCAGGAAGAACAACTGCTCAAGCGACAGCTCGCCCTGGAAGATGTTGCCTTCGGTCAGTCCCCATTCGCGTTCGAGGTCGAGCGGCGTGACCACCTGGCGATGCAGGATGATGTCTTTGATATTGGGTGCGTATTCGGCAATCGTGTTGATGACAGCGTCACCAAATTTCTCTTTCTCGGTATCCCAGTTCAGCCCGGGGGCGAGCTTATAAGGTGCGTATTGCACGAAGCAGGACATGACATGCTTGCCCGGGGGCGCGACTGAAGGGTCGGTCAGCGTCGGGATCACCATGTCAATGTACGGACGCGAAGACCAGTGCCCATACTTGGCTTCGTCGTAGGCTCGTTCCATGTACTCGACGCTGGGCGAAATGGACATCGCGCCGCGCAGGTGCGCGCCCACGCCGGGCAGGCACTTGAAGTTGGGCAGCGCGTCCAGCGCCATGTTCACCTTGCCCGAAGAGCCGCGAAACTTGTAGCGCCGCACTTGCTCCATGAAGTCATCGGGAAGGTTGCCGGGCTCGATCATCTTGACGAACGTCTGGCGCGGATCGACGCTGGAAGAAATGACATCGGCGAAGATTTCATCGCCATTGGCGAGAGCGACGCCGTTAGCGCGATTGTTCTGGACCAGGATCTTGGCAATCGGAGCCTCGGTGCGAATCTCAACTCCCGCTTCGCGGGCCGCATCGGCGATAGCATTCGAGATGGCGCCGGTGCCGCCGCGCGCGAATCCCCAGGCGCGGAAGGCGCCGTCAATCTCGCCCATGTAGTGATGCAGCAGGACGTAAGCCGTGCCGGGCGAGCGCACGCCGAGGAAGGTTCCGATGATGCCGGACGCCGACATGGTGGCCTTGAGCACATCGGTCTCGAACCACTGATCGAGGAAGTCCACGGCGCTCATGGTCATGAGCTGGACCTGGTTGTATTTGTCCCCGCTCGCCATGCCCTGAAAGCGGCGGCCGATGAAAAGCAGTTTCATCAGCTCGCGCGGGTTGAGCGTCGCGGGATCGGGCGGGACCATGCTCAGGATCGGCTTCACGAAGCGGCACATGGCCTGCATCGCTTTGCCGAATTCGTCGTAAGCCTCGGCGTCAACCCGCGAGTGCCGGGCGATCTCGCGATGCGTCTTGCCGTGATCGTTCACGCGCCAGAGATAGTCGCCGCTGGGCATGGGCGTGAAAGTGCCGTCGAGCGGCAGGATTTCCAATCCGTGGCGGGGCAACTCGAGGTCGCGAATGATCTCCGGCCGCAGCAGCGACACGACATACGAACAGACCGAGAACTTGAATCCGGGAAAGACTTCTTCCGTGCAGGCGGCGCCACCGAGCACGTACCGGCGCTCCAGCACCAGAACTTTTTTCCCGGCTTTGGCCAGGTAGGCGGCATTAACCAGCCCGTTGTGGCCTCCGCCGATGACGATGACGTCGTACTTCTTATTGCCGTTCGCTGCGGACATGGGCGCTTCCGGAGGACAGGAAACTCTACTGAAAATGACTCGTCATTCTATCGGGAAAGCATCTTTTTGTCTCTATACTTACGTGAACTGTCTGACTCAGGGTCAGTGCATTTCCATGCTTGCTGAGGAGCGCTACGACTGCATATAATCCGGCGTTCAGGGTTCTCCTCCGTGACCTCCGTGTCCCCTGTGGTGAAGAAAGGGCGTTAACCACAGGGGACCCAGGGGCTCACAGGGGAAACCAAACCCACGCGAGGTTGACCTTGCCTGTCGGAACTGCCTTTCACGAGAGAACGCTTGCGCTCTGCCACAGCCTGAATTACCGGGAATGGTCGGGATACTACACCGTCAGCGTCTATGAAGTACACCACGAGCACGAGTACAACGCCATCCGAAATGCGTGCGCGCTGATCGATATTTCGCCGCTCTACAAATACCTGGTCACGGGCAAGGACGCCACCAAGCTGGTGAACCGCATCATCACGCGCGACATCAACAAGGTCGCGGTCGGGCAAGTGATTTATTGCTGTTGGTGCGATGAAGACAGCAAAGTAATTGACGACGGCACGATCACGCGCCTGGAACAAAACAAGTATCGCTGGACCGCCGCCGATCCCAGCCTGCGCTGGTTCCGCCAGAACGGTCTGAACATGGACGTTCAGATCGAAGACATCTCCGAGCAGACGGCCGCGCTGGCGCTGCAAGGGCCGACGTCGGCAAAGTTGCTCAAGGCGGTGACCGACGCTGACATCGCCAACCTGAAATACTTCCGCAAGACGAGCGGCAAGATTGCCGGCGTGCCGGTGGACATTTCGCGGACGGGGTATACAGGCGACCTTGGCTACGAGGTCTGGATTCCGTGGAATGACGCGGTCAAAGTCTGGGACGAGCTGATGGCCAAGGGTAAGCAGTTCGATATCCACGCCGCCGGCATGCTGGCGTTGGATGTTTCGCGGGTCGAAGCGGGACTGCTGCTCATCGAAGTGGATTACTCGAGTTCGAAGAAGGCGCTGATCCCATCGCAGAAATACTCGCCGTATGAGCTGGGCTTCGGGAAAATGGTCCACCTCGACAAAGAGAACTTCATCGGCAAACGCGCGCTGGCTCGCGATAACGAAAACGGCGTGGCCCGGCAGTTGGTCGGCCTGGAAGTGGATTGGGTGGAAGTGGAAGAACAGTTCGACAAGTTTGGATTGTCTCCGGCGGCGCCCAGCCAGGCGTCGCGAGTCGCGGTGCCGGTCTATTCCGGGGACCGGCAGGTAGGGAAGGCCACCACTACCGCATTCTCACCGTTGTTGAAGAAGCTGATTGCGCTGGCGAGCGTGAGTACCGAGTTCTCCAAGCTAGGCACGAAGCTGCAGATGGAGTTGACCATCGAAGCGCAGCGGCGGAAGACGACAGCGACCGTCGTACCGTTGCCGTTTTTCAATCCGAAGCGGAAGACGGCGGTGCCGGTGTAGGATTGCTCAGCGTCGCCGCTCCGGCTACTGCGTAAACGCGTCAAACACCCTCAAGAACTGCAGCGGCTTGAACAGCACAAAGGCGGGCGGCACTACATTGTACTGAGGGCCCAGGGCAGCCGCCTCGTTGTTCAGGTCGGAAACCGAAAGGTCTTTCCATTTCCCTGCCATCAAGCGCAGGTTCAGCGTTTGCAGAGCAGTAATTGTTTCTGCCGGGGTGAATGAACAGTGGCCCGCGCGGTGCACGAATCTCTCCCGCAAGAAGAGACTGTCATTCGCCTCGTGGACAACCATTTTGTAGGCTTTCTCGTTTTCCACCGGTACCAGTCCGTCGCCGGTGGTGTGCAGCGTCAGCACCGGGACGGTCAGCTGGCCGTTGAAGATAATGTTATTGGTCAGGTAAGTGAGGGCGCCCGGATCGGCCGCAATTCGCGCTGCACTCTTCAGGGTCGCAAGATCCGCGTCCAGGCTCAGTCCGGCAGCGGCGTACAGCGCTAGCACTTCTGCATTATCGGCCGAGCGTGTCAGTTGGTGTTGGTAGTTCACGCCAGTGTTGAACGAAGGATTGCCCCCAGCCCGCAACTCCAACTCCGCTCGCAGAGCGAACAGGAACGCGAAGTCCACGTTTTGAAGCCACAGAAACTGATTCGCCTCCTGGGTGGCATAGTCGGTGGGGTCCGGTTCCGGAGAAGCTGGGTCGAACCAGCCCGGCACGTCTCCGAGCGCGGCCACCAATGCAATCCGCGCTTTGCCCTGCGGAGTCGCCTGAGCGGCCTTGAGGATTCCTTCGGCATTGCTGAAATTCTGCGTCGGGTTCGTGATATGGACGACTTTCAAAGCTCCATTCGCCACCAGCGTGTTGAAGGCAAATGCCCCGTCGAGCGCCTCGTTCCACAAGCCCACGCCGCCCGCTACGACTCCGCACATGGGAAGCGCCGCCGAAAAGCGACTGGGAAACTGCTGCACCAATCCGGCGGTAATCAGGCCGCCCAGAGAGTGCCCCCATGCGATGGTCTTCGCCGGGGTTCCGACAACTTTTTGAAAAACGTCGAGTACCGCAATCTGATCCGGGATCGCCTCGTGCACTGCCCAACCAGTGGTCGCGTAGGACGAACCTGCCAGCGCGTATCCTGCAGCCAGCAAAAAGCTGCCCGTGAGGGGATCGCCCACATCTTGCGCAGGATTCGACGATCCGGGCGCGACGTACCCGTGGCTGTAGAGAAGCAGAGTACCGTTCCAGTTCGCCGGGACATCGATCACATAGGTTGCGCCATCCGGCAAAGTGCCGGTGATGTGCGACTGGGCCGTCGCGCTTCCACAAAACACAGCAACCAGGATGAAGCTTAGTACGGGCAAGAGTGTGCGCTTGGTGACATTCGACATCGGGGGGTCCTTTTGTGTGTCAGTCTAAAACCCTATCCCCAAGCTGGAATCAAGGTGTTGCGGGAGGGACAGAATGGATGAGAGTCTGGTCCGAGACTGCGCAGTTGTCAACGTGAAAAAGTTTACACAGCTGAGCGGTGGTTTCCGCACCAGCCGCGAAACGGCCCTGGGGGAAGCCCGTCACGGCAGTTCCGGGATGCCCCAATCCTATTGACGCCGCTTCGGCCTACTGCTACGTTGCGGCGTTTGCTGCTCTTTTATGCGCGGCGGGCAGCTTGACGTCCCATGCAAGGCCCAGAGTGCGCAGCGCCGAGATCCCGTACCAGTTCAGGTCGAACTCGTACCAGGCGAGTCCATGACGAGCGGACTGCGGGTGGGCGTGATGGTTGTTATGCCAGCCTTCGCCGAAGCTCAACAGCGCAACCCAGAAGTTGTTTGTGGAGGTGTCGCTGGTGAGAAACCGTCGCGATCCCCAGATGTGGGTGGCAGAGTTCACGAGATAAGTGGCGTGGAGGCCGACCACGGTACGCAAAAAGATACCCCACATCACGTAGCGCCAACCGCCCAAAACGAGAACCGCAACCGCCAGGATGACCATCGGAATCCAGTGCCACTTGCTGATCCAGATCATGAACTTGTCTTTGCGGAGGTCGGGGACGTAGGGCAGAAGTGCGGTTGTCTTGTTGTGTACCGCATCGCCGGTAATGATCCAGCCCATGTGGGCCCAGAAGCCGCCATCGCGCGGTGAATGCGGATCGCCCTCTTTGTCGGAATTCTGATGATGGAGGCGATGCGTCGCCACCCAACCGATCGGACCACCTTGCAGAGCCAGGGTGCCGCACACGGTCAGGCAGTATTCCATCCACTTGGGTGTCTTGTAGCCACGGTGCGTGAGAAGCCGGTGGAATCCCATGCCGATGCCCAGGCTCTCCGCGATCCACCACATCACCAGCGCGAACGCCAGCGCTTTCCAGCTGAACATGAAGAGTGCAACGATGGCGCAGACGTGGAAGAGTCCTAAGAATAAAGTGATGGTCAGATTGATGGGCTGGGCGAACGTTTTATCACGAGTGAAAATGCTCATTCTGATAGTTTTGCGAGGGCTGATGCGATTGGAACACGAAGCTGGGAGATCCTTTGTAATACCTAGGTAATTGTTGGTGACCGTGGTGCGAAAAAGGGCCGCGACCTTTGGTTGCGCACGATGGGATACGTCCCGGGCGAAGCCCAAAGAAAGCGTCTGTGCCTACGGGGTTCGGGCCGCTCTCCGCTTCCCCCCCAGGTACAGCCAGACCCCAATCAGCACCATCGCACCGCAGCCGCCGACGATTTTGAAAACGGCAAGGGGTTTATTGGGCTCGTCGGGCGGCGGCAAGACAGACACCGCGATCGTCAATACTGTGGTCACGAAGCCGACGATCGAGACCCCATAAGCCACGGCCTTGCCGCCGGGGACGCGGATCACGTCCGGTCCCGCCGGCTCGCTTTGTAACTTGAACATGGCGGCGAACAGGTACAAAAAAGGAATGAAATACGTGATCACTCCCATGCTGACCAGCACGTCGTAGGCGCCTTTGATGCTGGTGCCGGCTTGTCCGAGGAAGATAAACACCGCGCCGAAGACGAACTGGGTAAGCAGTCCAACCCACGGCGTCTTCCAGCGCGGATGCAGGGCGCCGAATGCTGGGGGCAAGAAACGATCAATGCCGGCTACAAAAGGCAGGCGCGCCACGGCGGCCAGATAGGCTCCGGCCGCACCCACATTGCTCAGCATGATCAGAAACGCGGCGACCGGCACCACACCGTCGAACCCGATGCGGTGGGCAGTGCTGGAGATCGCCTGCATCAGTCCCTGCAGGTTGCCGACCGCGGAAGCGGGCAGCGCCAGCAGCACGCCGATGGTTCCCCCGATGTAGCAGATGGTGACGGTCACGCCACCGATGAACAGCGCCCACGGAATAGCGCGGCGGGCGTTTTTGATTTCGTCCCCCATGAGCGACGCGGTCTCGCAGCCGGCGAAAGCAAAGGTCAGCACCGACCAGAAGATGATGTCGTTGAGACGGATGCTGGGCGTCATGGAGTGAAGCGTGAACGAAGTGGCCGTGCCATAGCGATGCCAGGCGATTGCCCCCATTCCGATGATGATGGCGACTGGAATCCACATGGCGACCGCGCCCAGGTTGTGCAGCCAGGTGCCAACATCGAGGCCGAACAGATTCAGCAGCGTCGCGACCGCCAGGGCGAGCAGCGAGAAGGTCATGAAGAAGGCAGTGTTGCCGGAAAGATGTGCCCAGGAATCGTGCCGGATGTAGAGCGCGTTGCTGGCCGCAAAATAGAGCACCGCGGGGAAGTAGGGGAGATTGCAGGTCCAGTATGTCCAGGCGCAGATAAAGCCCGAGAAATCGCCGAAGGCACGTTTTGTCCAGACGTAGATGCCACCTTCATTCGGATAGCGCGACGAAAGTTCGATCACCGAAAGCGCCAGCGGCGTGTAAAACGCCAGCCACGCGCCGATCCAGATGACGATCGAACTCGGCCCGGCCGCGGCAGCACTGGCGATCCAGCGCAGGCTGACACCGGTGACTACGTAGAACAGCAGCAGGTCGCGGAATCCCATGACCCGCTTGGGGCGGTTGGACTCCTGGGCATCGGCGATGGAAACGCCGGTTCCGGTGACACCGATGGATTCTGGCCCTGGGTCGCTCACGTGCGATCTGCTACTCCGCCGCTATTCTACGGCTCGTACGCTTCCAGTAGAGATATCCCGGAACGCCGATCAGCACGATGATTGCGCTCCCCAACGCTTCGGTTGGCCTCTTGATAATCGTGTTGAGCGTCCAGACGACGGCGACCAGAACGTAGATCGCGGGCAGCCATGGGTATCCGGTGCAGCGATAGAGACGGGGAACGTCGGGTCGTTTCCAGCGCAACACGAACAGGCCGATGACGGTCAGCGTGTACGAGAACATCATGCCAAAGATGACGTAGGTGTAAAGCCAGTCGTAGCGTCCGCTCACGGTTAGCAGCGCGGCCCAAATGCCTTGTCCGATCAGGCTGAAGGCCGGGGTGCGCCACTTGGGATGGATGACAGCCATGCGCTTGAAGAAGACACCGTCCTGCGCCATCGCAAGGTACACGCGCGAGCCGGAGAGAGTGCAGGAGGCGGCCGCGCTGAAACACGAAACGGCAATCATGGCCGACAGCCAGACGGCGGCCTCGGGCGAAAACAGCTCGGCCGCGGCGGCGTGAGCGATGGTTTCATGTTTGGCAACCTCGCTTAGCGGCAGGGCGTACACGTAGGTCATATTCATCGCGAGGTAAATCGCGCCTACCGCGAGCACGCCGAAAACCATCGCCAGCGGCACGTTGCGGCGCGGTTCCTTCACTTCGCCGGCGACCCAGGTGATATACACCCATCCGTCGTAGGCCCAGAAGACGGCAATCAGTCCGACGCCGAGCGCGGAGATCAGCTGCCCCGGGCTCAGGCCCATGCTGAGGCCGCCAGGCGCGTGCGCGGTGAAGTTCGACCAGTGTCCTTTGCCAATGGCGAATCCCAAACCAACGAACGCTGCCATCGCGGTGAACTTGGTCCAGGTGGAGACGTTCTGCAACAACGCGCCCCAGCGCAGTCCGAAGACGTTGACATACGTCAGGATCGCAATCAGAACCAGTCCGACTGCATGTGCCCGCGTGAAGGCCATCCCGGCGACGGTGAAAATCACATGCTGTTGCGAGATCGCGGGGACAATGTTCCCCATGTACGCAGCGGACGCGACCGAAAGCGCGGCGATGGTGCCGCCGTTGGCGACGGCAAACAGCATCCATCCATAGAGAAAGGCGACGAGGTCGCCGTAGGCTTCGCGGAGATAGATGTATTGCCCGCCGGAGTCGGGGAACATGGAGCCGAGCTCGGCGAAGGCGGCGCAGGCGCACAGTGAGATCGCTCCGCCCAGAACCCAGACCAGGAAAAACCATACCGGGTGTGGCAAGGGGCCGGCGATGTCTTTGGCGGTAAGAAAAATCGAGGAGCCGATGATGCCGCTCACCAGCAGCAGCACGGAGTCGAGCAGGGTGAGTCCGCGGACGAGGCTGGGTTTTTCGCTGGGGGTTTCGGCCGGCGGCGGGGAAACGGGAGCCGAGGTCATCAGTTATCCCATGCCCAGTTCGTCCGGGGATTCGAGCGGAGTGCCACAGCGGCGACAGATCACGGCGGAGCAGTCGCCGCAGGTCAGTGGATCGTCTACCTCCACGGCGCAGACTGGGCAGTAAAGGATCTCAGCAGCTTTCCTGGTGGTGGGGGCCTTCTGCTGGCTGGAGTCCATGAGCACGAAACTGTAGCACAGTTTGACGGGCTGGTTTTGCGTGCGTGCAACTCTGTGGTGTCTTTCATTCGTCGCGCTTGCGCAGGATCAAGTCGCCTTCGGCCGGCGGCAGGGAGAAGGGGAACTCCCAGATCTTGTCCTTCATCCACACGCGCAGAATGAAGTCTTCGCGGCTTTTCCAGGAGCCGAGCCATTTGTTTTTGGTGCCGAAGAAGACCCAGCCGTGAACTTCGGGGTTGCCAGGCGTCAGTATGGCGGGTTCCAGGCTTTTCGTGCTCAGGAATTCGATGAACTCGGCAACCTGCTTTTGATATTCCCGGGCGCGGTTGGTCTTCTCTTCGGCTTTTTCGGGGTGCTTCTTGATCTCGCGCTCAGTATCGAAGACGAGCGTATCCACATCGTTTTGCATTTTGGTGGAGAACTCCGTGGGATCCAAGTAGCCCTCGATCACGTTGTGATGGCGGACGAACTCCATTCTCAAGTCAGCCTGAAAGTCGAACTTGCCTGGGCCGGTGTAAGTCACGCTCATGTAAACACCAAGCGGCTTATAGAGGCGCCGCTGGCTCTTGGCGAGTTCCTGGGAGTCCATGAGGAGGTTGATTTCCAGGTCGTCGCCGACCATTCGCCAGCGGTAACGTCCATCGTCCATGCGCTGGAATTCGCAGCCGGGAGCGCCCTGCTTCCAGCGCACGGCCGGCAACTGCTTTTTCTTGGCGTGGCTGGGCGCCGCCGCGAGTAACGCGCAGAGGATAAGCGCAAGCTTTGGTCGCGAGAGACGGAGGCCCGGCATAGGCGCGAAAATACGCTGACGCCAGAGTACCGGCCCGCGGGAGATCGGGCAAGGGAAGGGGTTTTAGCAGGCTGCCGGGACCTGTTACCATCAGCCTGGGCGAGGAAGCGAATGACGGCATTCCTTTGGGTCGTAGTGATTCTGATGGCAGCGGCGCTGGTGGCGCAAATCCTTGCCTTCGTGGGGATGGCACTGGTTTCGATCCGTGCGACGCGGCGGGCTCAGGAAATCAAGGAGCAAGTTACTCAGAAGGTGGAGCCGTCCGTTCGCCTGGCGAAGGAGTTAAAGCTATCGCTTCAGCCGCGCTTGGAGACAATCAGCCGCGATGGCAAGGAAATCGCAACGCTATTGACAGCCCGCTCCCAATCTATCCAGGCTGCCTACCTGGATACCAGCCGTCGGGCGGAGCGCATTCGCCTGCGCTTCACCGAAGGCGTGCAAACCGTGGAGCAACAACGGCACGGGCAGCGGGGCATATACCGCGAGGTGGTCGAACCGATACAGGCCGCAAGCCAGGTGGTTCGGGGATTGAAACTCGCCCTGTGGCTGTTGCGAAAAGTAGCCTGAAGGGCGTTGCCACCCGCGCTTCTGTCTACTTGTCGATCAGAATGTCGGAGTAGCTCACCATCCAGCGCGAGAGCGGCGTGTTTACTTTGGCCCATTGTTTGAAGTCGTAAAAGGCACGGTAGGTCCAGCGCATCTTCCGGACGGCGAGGGAGTGTGCGGAAGCGTTCGCCGGGTCCGAGAGGGGATAGCCCAGTTCCTGAAGATAGTTTCCGACCAGTTGCTCGAAACGCTTTAGTTGATCGACGGGAAACTTGTTTTTCCAGCGGCCCACCGGAGTGAAGTGGCCTTCTTTCAGGTCTTCCTTGAACGAGGTGAGCGGCTTCTTGACCGACCCGACGCTTGTTTCCTGGATACGGGCGTAGTCGAGCTCGTGTTGCAGAAACTCACCAATCTTCTTTAGTGCAGGTTCCGGCCGCTCCACCAGTTCTTCATAATTCACTTCCATATAGCTCGCCCCGAGCGTCGCCCCGTTTTTCCGTCCTTTGCGAACGATCCATTCCCAGTAGAGCCCGGCCGCGAGCAGACTGCGCTTCTTGTCCCAGGGGAGGGGGCGGCTCCAGTGGCGTTTGTCGAGCGACAAGGCCACGTCGCGCGCGTCGCGGATGATGTGAATAAACCGCGCGTCGGGAAAATCGCGGCCGATGCGGAGCATGTGGGGGATGTTGGTGGGCGTGGAATCGATCCAGCGGTCAACACTTTGCTTGCGGGCGATTTCCTCCATGACGATGCGCATGAAGTCGCTGCCATTACGGCATTCCGCCATCACGCGCGCTTCAATTTCGTTGGCCTCCAGGCCGGAGACCGCGAACGCCTTGCTGCGCAGCCATTCCTGCATCATCTTCTTTTTGTTCGTGGGCGAACTAAGGTCGCCGAAGATGGGCCCCAGCACGTCAAAGACGTTCATCTGGGTGTGGAAACGGGCAAAGCCTCCCGCCGAAAGCAGGAGGTGGTAGAGAAAGCTCGTTCCCGAGCGGGGACAGCCAACGATGAAGACCGGAGGTCTCATGGGTGCGGAGATCGGCAGTTTGCCCACACGGAGAGCGATCACACCGGGCAGACGCCGATTCGAATCGCGAAGGGCCAGTGTATCGGCGTTGTGCGAGCCAAAGCAACCGAGCCGGATATGTTAGATTGAAATGAGTGTGGGCGCGTAGCTCAGGTGGTAGAGCAACGCCCTTTTAAGGCGTGGGTCGCAGGTTCGAATCCTGCCGCGCTCACCAGTTCCATCTTGCCGGTGGTGCCAGAAATAATCCGCTTGCCTCGGGAGCGGATGTGTGACACGATTTTCACCTTCTTCCCCGCAGGAAATTCAAATCCATTTGCAGAAGTCAGCGAGCGCTCCCTTTCGGAGAGCGCCGCGCTTCTTGGGAGGAATCGAAATGAAGGCCTACCGTGTCCTGGCGTCGGTTCTGGCATGTGTATTGGCGATCAATACGCCCTTGTTCGGCTGGGGTAATGTGGGCCACATGACCGTTGCTTACGCCGCGTATCAAAAACTGACTCCGGCAGCAAAGAAGCGCGTAGGAGCTTTGCTCAAACTCAATCCCGACTACAAGAAGAAGTGGTCGGCGCTGATACCCGCAGGAACCGCTCCCAAGGACCGCCCGATGATGTTCTTCATGATCGCGGCGACCTGGCCCGATCAGATCAAGGGTGAGACGGGCTACACGAACGACCCCCAGGGCGGGCCGAATTCGTCCCAGAACACCGGTTACACGGATCATATGCAACATCGATACTGGCATTTCGTAGACACTCCGTTTTCGCAAGACGGCACGCCGCTGGGAGCCATCCCCGCGCCCAACGCGGGCACTCAGATTGCGGCATTTCGCGCGGTGTTGGCTTCGAGCGATCCGGACCCGCTGAAGTCCTACGATCTGGTGTGGCTGCTGCATCTGGTCGGGGACGTGCACCAGCCGCTTCACGCCGCCACGCGCGTAAGCAAGACCGATCCCGGCGGAGACCGAGGGGGGAACAACGTCACGCTCTGCAAGAAGCCCTGCAAGAGCGAGCTGCATGCTTTTTGGGATGACCTGCCTGGCACAGGGGCGGATCCGAACGCGGCGGTACTAGTAGGAAAGAAGCTGCCGAAGGCGGATGCCACGCTGGCGAGCAAAACCGACGCGGCAACGTGGATCGCGGAGAGCTTTGCGGCTGCCCAGAAGTCGGTCTACGTTAATCCCCCAATCGGCCCGGGCGACGGTCCGTTTACGCTCACTGCGGCCTACCGGGCGGCCGCCCAAAAAGTGGCAAAGGAGCGGGTGGCCCTTGCCGGCGCCCGGCTCGCGAACATGATCAACAACGAATTGAAGTAGCACTCGACTGCGAGAGCCCCGGCGGCCAAATGACTCCTTTCGTCACCGCCGGGGTTCGTGTCTCTGATTTGCAGGGAGTTTTGATCAGCGTGCCGACTGGCATTCTCCAGAGAATGTAAATTAGAGGCGATGACGGAGATCCATTGCAGTGCTCTGCTGTTTGATATGGACGGTGTGCTGGTGGATTCCACGCATGCGGTGGCGAGAGTCTGGCGGCAATGGGCGCTGGAGCGCGGATTCGATCCGGAGAAGGTCGTGCGTGCGGCGCATGGGCGGCCGAGTCTGGACACAGTGCGGGATTTTCTGCCCAATGCCGATAGTCACACCGAGAATCTAAAGCTGGAACGCCGGGAGGTTGAAGATTTGGAAGGGGTGGTAGCGATGCCCGGCGCGCAGGCGCTCGTGAAGAGCCTGCCTGCCGGGCGCTGGACGGTGGTCACCTCGGCGACGCGTCCGCTGGCCGAGGTGCGCTTGCGGGCGGCGGGGCTGCTGATTCCGGAGAGTCTCATTACGGCGGACGACATCCAGCACGGGAAGCCCCATCCAGAGCCCTTCTTGAAGGCGGCGGCCCGGCTGGGCTATGCCGCTTCTGATTGCGTGGTGGTGGAAGATGCGCCCGCTGGAATCCGGGCGGGAAAAGCCGCCGGCGCGCGGGTGATCGCTATTCCCACGACCTCGGACCGCGGCGCGCTGGAAAACGCGGGTGCGGATTGGGTGGTGCGCGACTGCGCGGACATTCGCGCGGCATTTGATGGAGGCAGCCTGGCTCTGACCGTGACTCTCTAAAGTTGAAATTCCAGACGGGCAGCGCGATTGAGCGCGAATCTTGCGGCCAAGAAACCGTTGACGTCAGCGGACGCAGAGGAATCGCAGAGAACGCTGAGAAAATCCTAATTCACGCCAATCCTTTGGCCAGATAAACACTCAATACGTGCAAAAGTCATTTGCGCACGCCTGCACGCTCAACTAGAATCCTCAGTTCCTCAGAAGCGGCCCGCGGACGCGTCCATCAAGCGCGTCTGATATCCGGCCGCGTTGATATCCAGAAGCGCGGGACAGGCAGGGACTCTTGATTATCGGTGTTCCGAAAGAAAGTTATCCCGGTGAGCGTCGGGTTTCGCTGGTGCCCGCGGTTCTCCCGACGCTGACCAAGGCTGGCTTCGAAGTTCACGTGCAGGCGGGGGCGGGAATCGAAGCCGGCTATCCCGACTCCCAGTATGCCGACAAAGGTGCGAAGGTCGTCGCCGAGCGATCAGCGGTCTTTTCCGCCTCAGACATCATCGTGCAGGTCCTCTGCTACGGGTCTAACGACCTGACCGGCAAAGAGGATGTGCCGCTGTTTCACCGTGATCAAATCCTGATCGGATTCCTGCGTCCGTTCGGCGCCGCCGAAGTCCTCCAGAGCATCGCCCAGGCGGGCGTCACTTCGTTTTCCGTAGAACTGATCCCGCGCACCACCCGCGCGCAGAGCATGGACGCGCTCTCTTCGATGGGCACGATCTGCGGGTACAAGGCTGTCCTGATAGCCGCAACCTCACATTTGCGTATCTTCCCCATGTTGACGACCGCGGCGGGGACGATTACGCCGGCCCGTGTGTTTGTCATTGGCGCGGGCGTTGCGGGACTACAGGCGATTGCCACGGCGCGGCGGCTGGGGGCGGTGATCTCTGCCTATGATCTGCGTCCGGCGGCCAAGGAGCAGGTGCAGAGCCTGGGCGGGCGCTTTGTCGAGCTTCCGATTGAAGCGAAAGATGCCCAGGATGCCCGTGGATATGCCCGCGCCCAGGATGAAGATTTCTACCGCCGCCAGCGGGAACTGCTGGGAAAGGTGGTGCAGGAAAGCGACGTGGTGATTACGGCGGCGGTGATTCCGGGAAAAAAATCACCGGTGCTAG
This sequence comes from Terriglobales bacterium, assembly GCA_049273945.1. GTDB lineage: Bacteria > Acidobacteriota > Terriglobia > Terriglobales > Acidobacteriaceae > Acidiflorens. The sequence continues at coordinate 97,739 of JBASRS010000019.1, forward strand.
TGACCGAGGACATGGTGAAGGGCATGGCGCCGGGCTCGGTGATTCTCGACCTGGCGGCCGAGCGCGGCGGCAACTGCGAGATTACGGAAAGAGGGAAGACCGTCGTCAAGCACGGGGTGACCATCATCGGAGCGATCAATCTCGCGACCGGCGTTCCCTATCATGCCAGCCAGATGTATGCGCGCAACATGACCGCGTTTGTGACTCACTTGATCAAAGATCAGAAGCTGAATTTGAACCTCGAGGATGAGATTGTCCGCGAGACGCTGGTGACGCGGGGCGGTGAGATCGTGAACCCGCGGGTGCGCGAGTTTTTTGCCTTGCCGGCGCCGGTCACGCAGAGCTGACCGGCGCTTCGACCGGAGGAGAGATGGCCAGCAGTTCGAACCTGATCGATGCACTCTTCATTTTTGTGCTGGCGGGATTCATCGGATTTGAGGTGATCCGTCGAGTTTCGCCACTGCTGCACACGCCCCTGATGTCGCTGACCAACGCTTTGGACGCGATCGCGGTGGTCGGCGCCATCGTGCTGGTGGGCGAGCACAAGAGCACGCTTTCGGCCGCGCTCGGATTCATCGCGGTGGTCGCGGCCACCAGCAACATCGTGGGCGGCTTTCTGATTACGGATCGCATGTTGCGCATGTTCAAATCCAGCCGTCCCTCAGCCAAACCATGACAGGGGAACTCGCAGGCGGACAAATCGTCATTGAAATTCTCTATCTCATCGCCAGTGTGCTGTTCATCCTTTCGCTCAAGTGGATGAGTTCGCCTACCTCCGCCCGCCATGGCATCTGGGCGGGCGAAGTAGGCATGCTGCTGGCGATCTGCGGCACACTGCTGCGCCACGGAATTATTGACTACCGGTTAATTGCCATCGCCCTGGTGCTCGGCACGATCATCGGCGTTCCGCTGGGACGCGTGGCCATGACGGCGGTGCCACAGCGAACCGCGCTCAGCCATGCTTTTGGCGCGCTGTGTGTGACGCTGGTGGGCTCGGCCGAATTTTACCTGCGATCGCCGGACATTTCCCGATTCCTGATGTCGGTGCTTTCGGTGGAGGTCATCCTCGGCGGGCTGACGGTTACGGGGAGCCTGATGGCCGCCGGCAAATTGCAGGAAATCCTGCCGCAGCGGCCGCTCACTTACAAAGGGCAGAACTTCGTCAACTTCCTGCTGCTCGCGGTGGCGATTGGGATTGCGGTGTACCTGGTGCTGCATCCGGAGGCCAGGAGCCTATTCCCATTCATGATCTTGATCGCGCTGGCGTTCGGCGTGCTGCTGATCATCCCGATCGGCGGCGCCGATATGCCGACCGTCATCTCGCTGTTGAACGGCTATGCAGGTCTATCGGCGGCGGCTATGGGCTTCGTGCTCGACAGCAAGCTCCTGATCATCGCGGGCGCGCTCGATGGCTCGTCGGGCTTGATCCTTTCCATCATCATGTCGAAGGCTATGAACCGCTCGTTCTCGAACGTGCTGTTTGGAGCGTTCGGGCAAGTGCAGGCTTCGGCCGCAACGGGCAAGGAAGAGAGACCCGTGCGCAGCGCGACGGCCGAGGAAGCCGCGGCCATTCTGTCAGCGGCGAACAAGGTGATCGTGGTGCCGGGCTATGGGATGGCGGTGGCGCAGGCGCAGCATAAGGTGCGAGAGCTCTATGACGCACTCACCAAGCGGGGCGTGGATGTGCGCTTCGCCATTCACCCGGTCGCGGGCCGCATGCCGGGGCACATGAATGTGCTGCTGGCCGAAGCCGATATTCCGTACGATCGGCTGGTTGAAATGGACGAGATCAACGGCGACTTTCCGCAGACCGATGTCGCGCTGGTGATCGGCGCCAATGACGTGACCAATCCGGCGGCGCGTTCGGATACGGCCAGTCCCATCTATGGCATGCCCATCCTCGATGTGGACAAAGCCCACACCGTGATGGTCATCAAGCGCAGCATGAATCCGGGCTTCGCCGGTATTGATAACCCGCTGTACTATCTCGATAACACTCTGATGCTGTTTGGGGACGCCAAGGCTTTTGTGGGCAGCATCGTGCGCGAGCTCAGCGGAGGGCATGGATAAGACGCCAGGTTATCTTTAGCGGTCCGCACTGGGTAGGAATAGGGCAGGTCGTTACAAGTGGAAGAGAGAACGGCGGGCAGCAAACCGTGCCAGGGGAAGTCTCGCAAGGGCTGCGGCCCGCCTCTCGATCAGGCTGCCTTCTTCATCTGGCGAAGCTTGGCCCAGCGCGCTTTCTGAGCAAGAGAGATTCTCCTGCGTCCGGCAGCAGAGAGAACGCGCTTGACCCGTCCTTGCCCACCGGTATAAGACGAACCTGGCCCTCGCGTAAGCTTTTCCAGAACGGAAATAGCTTCCGCAAGTTTGTCAACCTGTTTTTGTGCGTCCCGGCGATCCTCGCGGAGCCGGGCCAGTGCCTTAGCGATATTGGTCATTTTTAAAAACCCCCTCGGGTAAGGTGCAGGGAGCATTGTAGTGATAACCTCGGACTTACGCCACTCCATTTACAAGAAAAATTTCTTCTTATCCGATTGGGAAGGGAGCCGAGAAATGCCTGCGGTGGCGGCAAGAGGCCAGCCTAAAGACGGCAGCAGTCCGGAGCCGGAGAGAAGAAGGTACCCACCGCGAGGCGGTAATGGTGGTCAAGGCGATCACGACATACTGAAATCGGGGCAAGCGCGAGCTCAAGCCGAAAAGCCCTGCTGCCGACGCAGATATAGCGGTGTTCATGACCAGCAGCCCGGCGATAAACATGATCAGGCTGAGCAAGCCTTGCCGACCCCGCCGAGATTGGCGCCAGCAGGGAAATCATGAGCTGCCGGGGCGTTTTGACCGGGAATCGAAAAGGCGGCGGAGGGGGCCGTGGCACGTCAAGGGATGGTGAGACACAGTCCACCTCACCCCTTAAGTACTCCGTCGCAGATTACCGGCGAGCGTCCGCGGGTTTCGGAAAATGTGGCGTGCAGCAGGAGAGGCATCCCAAAATCAGTTAACCCCCCGCCGGTAGAAAGCAGCTACAATAACTTCAATTTCCCGCAAATTGGAGGTCGCTGTGGAACGCAGGCATGCTTATGGTGTCTTTGCAACGTTGACATGGCTTTTGGTTCTGGTCTCGAGTCTCTGGGCGCAGGAGGCCGCGGGTCCCCTTCGGGTAGGGGTCCCTCAAGATTGGACCCAGCACCATCTTATATTCAGCCGCGATGGGCTGATGAAGCATCCGGGCCTCCTCTATAGCGAGCCCCGTATTGCCCACCAGGCAGCGCGGCGCTGGGGGGTCCTCCGTCCGCAGATGTTGCATAGCGTTAACACGACTGGCTCCATAGTCGCTCCACATCGCGACTGGAACGTGTCACTGGGGCTGGGGCGCATTGCTCCGAATATGTTCCCGGCAAAGTATTCGTTTGATACCGGCGCCCCGCCTAGCTGTTCCAACGATTTTGTAGTCTTCGGGCTGCAGCACGTCGGCGTTACCGGAGGTCAAGCCAACCTGGTAGCCTTCAACAATCTCTACTCAGGTGCAGGGCCGGGTCTTTGCGGTGCGGGTGGACCCACAGTCATGTTCGCTTACAACATCAGCACTGTCATTGCGGGGAGGTTTCTGACCTCGCCCGCTCTCTCCCTCGACGGCCAGAAGATTGCCTTCGTTGAGACCGGCTCGGGAAGCGCGATTTTTCATGTAGTCAAGTGGGCCACCGGCGCTGGCAATGGAACGATCGCCGCTTCTGCTGCGCCCGGTGTAGGCAATAGCGCGACTATGACCTCTCTGACATTCGCGGCGGCGCTGGATACGCGTTCCTCTCCGTGGGTGGACTACAGCACCGATACCGCCTATGTCGGGGCTGATGATGGCAAGATCTACAAAATTACCGGGGTATTTAGGGGAACGCCAACGCTTGCCGGTGCGCCCTGGCCGGTTACGATTAGCCCGAACGTGCGCGCGTCCACCCCCGTTCTAGACAGCATATTGGGGCTGGTCATGGTGGGATCTCAGAACGGGACCTTCTATTCGATCAACGCCACAACGGGGGCCGTCAAATCTCTGGTGGTCGGCGCCGGCGGTGGCACGAACCCTGGCATCCTGGCGGCGCCGATGGTGGACGTGACCAACGGCACCAGCTTTGTGGTCAGCGCCAACGACGGCACCTCGGGCGTACTGGTGCAAGTGGATACCGCTACCATGACGCAGTTGGCGAAGGCCCAGATTGGGCTCGCCTCCCACTCGGGCACACGGGTCAGCCTCTTCCAACCAGCGTTCAGCGACGATTACTTCAATGATCCCTCCACCGGCGTGGCTCGGCTGTGCGGAACTGGACTCGCGGATATCACGCCGTGGCAATATGCTTTTGGCTTCGATAATACGGGCACGATGATCACCACGCCGGTGTTTTCTGAACAGCTCCTGACCTCGACCTCGGCGCGCTGCACTGGTTGGACCGAATTTTTCAACCCGTTTGTTAACGAAGGCACCGATTTCTTCTTTTTCGGATTGACCGTCGACTGCACGGGCGTGGGAACCTCGGGTTGCGTCGTGGCTCGCACCAACGACGATTTGGTTCCCGCTCTTACCCAGGACATTGTGGGCGGACCGAGTGGTATTGTGGTGGACAATTACAGTACCGCCGTGCAGGCCTCCAGTATCTATTTCAGTGGGGCGCTGCAACCCAACATCGCTTACAAGTTTACCCAGAACGGATTGCAATAGAGAAAAACGCAAAGGCCCTGCCGCGATGTGGTGGACTCGCGACAGGGCCTTCTCTTGTCTGGCGGAAAGAACCGGGCGACTACTCCGTCGCGATCTGCCAGCCTTTGTCGGTCTTCATCAGCGCCACGACAACCTTCGTTGGCGCCTGGTGATAAAAGTGGGCGCCGTATTTGTCGATCAGGGTCGAGCGGTCCCAGGTGTTAAACGCTTTGACGGCCGGCCCGGCGGCATCGAACAAGTCGCCGGCTTGGTTGGTCTCCCACTTCCAGGTGTATTCGACGGTTGCCTTGGATGGAGTCAGCATCGTGATCTTGCCGATCTCCACCAGCCTTCGTTGCGCCAACGGGACCGCGTACTCGTCGTTTCCATCTTTGTTCTTCGACTTCTTCACTCCGGTGACATCAGCGAGGAATGCCTGCCCCTTGGGAGTCAAGGAAATCGGGGTCTTCCAGTCGGAGTCCTTGCCGATCTTGAGGTAGCCGGCCTTCTCCAGCAGGCGGTAGTGCGGGTCGTGCGGCTTTTCGCCCACGCTGGCTTTCACAACTCCAGTCTGGAAACGCAGGGTGACGGGACCCTGGCCATCGAGAATCCCCACCACCACTGAATTGGCCTCGGCGGTGGTCAGCACCTTCCGGCTCTGGATTACAAAATAGATGGATACACCCACCACCGCGATAATCAACGACACGATCAGAAGCAATGGAACGATGGACGATGTCTTCTTCTCCATCTCAATCTCTTGTTCGAACATGGCATCCTCCCGCGGACTCGGGTTCCGGCATGATACCGCGAGTCGCCTTCTATTCTCCGCTTCGAATTTCCCGCGCCCCGTGACGTAGCTCACAAGATAGGGTTCCAAACATCACAGCGTGTCACCTGTCCCAACCTCTTCCGGTGCGTTTGAATTGCAAGGCATTTCACCCGCGCGCTAATGAGGCCAGTGGCGCCGTCTTGTAACTATATGATTACAAACTGCTTACTTAGGGCGCAAGGCTGGAAGATCAATTGCGATTGTGGATTGCAACGCGGTGTCTCTAGCTGGCCGCATGAGAAACGCGATGATTGGAAAGACACTAGCAGTGGGCCTTTTGCTGATCGGGTTCAGCGGGGTGCTGGGATGGAGCGCGACTTTGCACCCGTCCCGCGTCGTTCTGGATCAACCGGCGCTGCCCCAACTGGAAGAGCAACTGCACCGCCTGCCGGCGCATATCTCCGAGTTTTCTCCGATGGCAGAACCACTGGCGGTGCCGCGCTGCGGAGATGTTCGCCCACCGGAGGCGCTGGTCACTCCCGACCCATTGCTGCAGCTGGACGACGAAAACCTGCGCGTGCGCGTGAGCTTCATTGTGGGCGCTGACGGCCGCGTGCATAGCCCCTTCATTCTGGACAGCGGGGGAGTGCGCGAAGACCAGGTCGTGCTGCGCGCCGTCCGCCGCTGGCGTTATCGCCCTGCCCTCTGCAACGGAGTTCCGACCGATTCCGAAGCCCGCGTACAATTCGGCATCCGCTGATGAGCAGTTTCTCCTACAATGGCAGCGGTGAGGTTGCCTTGAATCCAGAAAAGCCGAAGTCGCCCGAACCGGCCGGCGAGCAGGCCGGCAGTGTCCGGGAAAACCTCGAGTTGGAGGAGTTTTTTCAGCGGCTGCCGGCCAATTTTCGCTGGCCCAAACCGAGCGCCGAAGCGGTGGCGGCTGCGGTGGAAGCAATCCAGCGCATGTCGGGCGGGAGCGGAGCGGAGGAATTCCCGGCAGAGGCTGGTGCCGACCCAGGCTACGCCTGCGCAGGATGCGGCGGAGCGCTGCCTTCAAATGCACGGTTCTGTGTCTGGTGTGGTCTTGCCAAACACGCCGGTGCCCCCGGTGCGTCAGTTGATCCGAAAACGCAGTCCAGCGGACAGCATCACTATCACCACCACTACCATCACTTCGTGCCCGGCCATGGAACGGGACCGGGTACACCGGTTGGGGAGCCGGCAACGTCCGTGCCCCGAGGCAAGGTCTCCCCATCGCCGGCGAGTAGTGCGGTATCAAGTCGTGCCGAAATCGCCGCCCGCCAGGTGGTGCAGGACTGGGCGCAAGCTTGCAATACGAAACATCTGGACGACCTGTTGGAACTCTACTCGGCCGATGCCACCGTCATCCGCGCCAGCCTACCTCCGGTGCGCAGCCTGTCCGCGATTCGAGAATTTCTGTTCTCTCTGCTGGAAGCGGGCCTGGGCGACGTCGAAATGGAGTCGTTGCGCACGGACGTGATGGGGGATGTCGCGCTGGATCTGGGCCGCTGCAAGATGCTGGTGCCGGTGGCGATGGGCAAGCGACGGGAAGAGCGCGGGAAATATCTGGTGGTACTGGTCCGGCAGCCGACGGGGACGTGGAAGATTCTTGCGGACTGCTGGTCGAGCGACTCGGTGGTCAGTACTCCGGCGGTTTCCGACGCAGGCCGAAAGGGAAGTGAACCCACCGGGCCGGTCAGAAAGGTTCGATGAGCCATCACGTACCGCCGAGTTCCTGCCCAGCTGCGGCGGGTGAGGGCACCCGCCCCTACGCGTGCGGTTTTCTTCACCGAAAAACGAAAGCCCCGATCCTTGTGGATCGGGGCTGGTTGGCAAGTTGAGTTGACGGTTTACTTGTCGCGAACGGCAAAAAGCTGGCGATAGCCGAGCGTGTCCACGTCGCGGAACAGCGGCGTTCCGGGTGGGAGACCGCCTGGCAACGCGAAATCGGCATCGAAGCTGTAGTTACGCGCTGGTGGCGAATAGACAACCGTGCAACACTTGTACACGCCCGTGTTGTAGGTGGCATAGAAGAGGCTCACCAGCGAGCCCTTGTAATTGAGGGTTTGTCCGCCCCAGTTTTCCAGGTAGCGCAGGAAGTTGTGCGTACCGCCATCGGTGCCGAAATCGTTGGCGCCCCAAGCCGGCCTGGGGAAATTCATATTCTTCCCGCCGGCAATCGCCAGACGGTAATACGTCGTAGCGGCGTTCCGGTTGATCGGGTTGGTGGTCGGGTTAGCGAAGCTGTTCAAGTCCGACCAGTTGTTGGAGAGAAGGGTGACGGTATCGGCGATCACAGCGGTCGCCGCATGCCCGACCACGTCTGCGCCCCCGCCCCAGGTGGGGTCGGCGGCGTTGGAGTTGTAGTTGCTCTGGACGTACACGGGATTCTCCGAAGCCACGGTGAATCCGCCAGGGCTCAGGAGCGTCCCGCCCTGCCCAGCATTCCGGTACGGTACGTTGCCGAATCCACCATCCACCAGTTTCACTACGTGGCGGGCACCGCTTACCCAGTTCTTGCGGCCGGTGGTCAAGCAGCTGTTGATGCGCACGTACTGATTGGCGGGCACCGCAGCGATGATCTGGCCATTAATGTTGGCAGCGCCGTTGTAGAACCCTAGGCCGATGTTCCGAGGGCCGAAGAAGTCGGCGAGACCGTTCTGATTGACGTCCTCCGGAGAAAATTTCTTACCTGCGGGCTTGGGTTCCAGAACGCCGTCCGGGACACCGGCCGCGGAGGCGGTGTTGATCGAATCCTCCAGGCCGGAGTCGCCCGATTTTTCGCCACCATTGTATGGCGGGTTCGGATTGAGCAGCATTCCCCGGCGATCGGAGAAATACAGCACCCAGCCATTCTGAGTCTGAAAGTCAACATTGGGGCCGCTGACTCCATAACCCGGCGCACCCCACAACCATTGTTGCAGGTTGCCCACGTCGATTTCGACGGCGTCCAACACTCCGCTGGCCGAGCAAGAGTTGTTGCCAGCCGCCACGTCACGGGTTTCGCCTTCACGGGTGTCGTAGAAGTTGATGGGATACCAGTTGTTCTTGGTGACACCAGCATTGACGCCGCCATTGGTGAGCTCGACGTAGGGGCTGGTGCTGGCCAGGTCTTTCAGCACCTCCGGAGGGCGTCCGTAGTTCCATTTGGTGCATTTTAGGGGGATTCCGCCCACGGCTGTGCAGACGGGAGCCAAACCGTTGGCATCGATGGCGCCGTCGCCGTTGCGATCCGCTGGTTGCTGGAGGATCAGGATCGCCCTGGGGTTCACAGGGTTGGCCCCCGGGGCATTGGGTGGAACCGGACCTCGGGCAAATCCCAAACCCAGCCATTCGTTCGTAACGGGATGCCAGTTGCCGGCCGGGTCCTTGTATTCCACTCGCAGCCAGCCATCCAGCATGTTCCAGGTGGCACCATTGGCAAAATTCGAGATGACCTCATACGGATAAGGGGGGTTGGTTACAGGGCATCCCGCCGGTGGTGCAACGTTCAGATTGCCGGGAGGACAAAGCGTAACCACGGGTGCGGGAGCACCGGCAGCGGTCACGTTCGGAGCGCCGGCGGGGACCAACGTCTGAGCGCCCGCAGCAGGGGCAGCGGGGGCCAGAGGCCAGTCGAATGCAAGGGGATTGGCCGCGCCATTGGTATTGAGAGGCGGACAGGCGGCCGGCACGCCCGCATTGTTACACGATGTGCTATCCGGGATAGCGCTGGAGCCAAATGCAAAGTAAGTATTATAAGTCGCCCCCCCAGCCAAAACGGGCAGGCCGGCGGGAAACGACGTTGGAATGCCGAACTGGTTGCTGCCGGGCACGTTCGCCAGGCGAACGTTGTTGGGATCCCCGGCTCCGCCCGGAAGCTCGGCGGGATCGTCGGAGAGCAGGACGTGGATCTGAGCCATATTATATTCGCGCGAGGCGCTGAGCGCCGCAGAGTCGGCGGGCCGAGGCCGGCGAATGATCTCGTAGGGAAAAGCTGCTCCGCCGACAAACGGCAGTGCGAGGTTCTTTGCTCCGGTGCCGCCGGGTTTGCCGTAGTTGCCGTCAACGACCTTGGAGTTGTAGAAGCTGAGGGAAACGGTGGGCCAGATTCCGTTCTGTCCCGACTGGGGCGGATTTCCGCCGGCGCCGGTCACGCTCCCTTCCGTCAGCAGGAGAGCTCGGCAGGCCGGTCTCGCTCCGTCACAACCCTGGGCGGCGGTCGGCATCAGAACCGTGCCGGCATAGTTGGCGGCGGTAGGAAATCCGTTGGCCAACTGGTTCCGGACCACGTTGCCATACGCCGTCACCTTGTCGTGAAAAGTCAGGGCGCTGCCGTTGCCGACCTCGGGGTACAAGTCGTTGTTGGTATGTACGCGTCCGGCGAAATCAAAATTGGGACCGCTAAAGAAGGAGAGATCGCTTTCCGAGAACACACCGAACTGAAACACGGGAATGAGCGCGACCTGAGCGGTGCGCATCATGCTGACTTCCTGGCCGCCAGCCTGGGCGGCGGTGGCCAGCATGCTGACCGGAATGATCTGTGCCCACAAACCCTGGTTCGGTCCGGACTGGATCTGCCCGAAACGGTTTGCCAGGGGAGCCGCGCAGCCGGAGGCCGGCTGCACCTGGTAGTCTTTCCAGGTGACGCCCATAATGTAGGGCTGATGGGCACTTAGGGCGCAGATATCGCTGGGTTGAGGGGCCTGGACGGTCTGGAACATAGCGGCCAGGTCGGAGGTCATTTGTTCGATCCCGCCCTCGGCGCTGTGGTAAGCGGAGTTATTCTGCAGGTCCGCGCTCCCCACTTTGCCCTCGGTGTTGACCATCATCATCAGACCGATCGCGATGCCCGACAAGAGCAGCAGCATCAGCAGCGTCGCAATCAGCGTGAATCCCCGTGAACCAAGTCTCGTGGTCCTCATCATGTAACTCCTCGTTGGTATCCCCATGTCTTTTCCCAGCCCGCCCCGACAACTACGGGGCCAGCGGATAGTCGTTCTTAAATGTCAGATCGCGTGCGCTGATCGAAGTCTGCAGATCCAGCCCCTGAAACCCTTTGGTTCCGTGGAGCGTGCTGGTGACGCTCATATGCCGGATGTTGATCTTGGTGATCTGGTTGGGGGTCAGGTTCTGAGAAGCGCCACCGTCCGGCTGATTGGTCAGTACGGCCCCGGTATTGAAGTTGTAGAGGTCATAGCTGAACTGCAGGAAGGCGATGTTCTCCGCCACTGGTACCGGCGAGTGTCCGCTCAGCTGGCGCATGAGACGTGGGGGGTTGATGGTGTTGTCGATGTAATAGCTAATTACATTAATTCTGGTTCCCTGGCCGGTACCGCCAACGATGTTCGCGACACTGCCAGCGGCGGCGGCGGGCTGATTCATGCGCAAGGGGTCCCCCGCGGCAAAACTTACGTCGTAGATGTTGCCTCCCCTGTTCACGACATTCGTTACTTCTCCAATCACCGTTGAACTGGTAGCGCCGGGTCCGACGCCGATCGTCACGTTGAACAAGACCAGGTCGCCGGGCGTCAGTCCGACCACCGGATCATCCAGGGCCTGCGGGACAAGCAGAGGCGGCGGGATAACGCAAGTTGGGGGCAGCGGGTTATTCAGGTTGAACCGGACCACGGTCGCGCTGGTGACAGTCACGCTATAGCAGTTGAGCAGGAAGTTGGTGTCGGCGTTCACCAGCGTGATGACATCAGTCGGACCGGCGGCGCCGTTGAGGGTTGGACCGAATCTCCATCCCGGAATGAGTCCGTAAAGGTAGGGCACATTGACGCCGTTCACCAGCTGCGTGGGATAAGCCACGGCGCCGCCATTGATGTAGCACTTCGGGGTCTGATCGCAGCCATAGATGGGAAGCACAGTTCCCGCACCCGAAGGCAGCGCGATCTGAACGTTATTGCCCATGCTGGCGCCCGCCAGGCTGACGTCTTTGGTCAGCATGTTGGCGGCGGCGCGAAAATCCTGCTGCATTTCAGCGCGTTGGGAAACGATCCAGGTGGCGCCCAGGCCTTTGCTGTAGAGCTGTACGGCCGCGCCCAGCACCACCGTGCCCAGAGCCATGGCGATCATCATTTCCAGCAAGCTGAAACCTTGGTGGCGGATTGTGGATCGGCGGCGCATAGCCCCCCTTTTACCGGAACTGCGAAATATAAGTAGTGAGAACATAGGTTTTCGCCGCCCGCATCCGGGGCGTGTTGTACTGAATGGTGATATTGATAATGCGCAATGTCGGGTCTACGGCGCCCCCGGCGCCAAGCACGGGCTGAATCTGAATCTGACGCTGATAGTTCGAGAGCGGAAGCTGGACATCGTCGCCTGTGCCATAGATTCCGTCCGGACCCGGTTCGGTCAGGGTCTGGTACTGGCCGCCGGCGACGTCGTCGGCGGTGCCGAGAATACCGTCCCCTCCGGCCGTGTAGATCTGCTGAAGGTTGTTGAGGAAGATGCCACCGTCGGCAACGTTCTGGATGGCATCCCACTGCAGCTGGGCGGTATCGCGAGCGGTCACGATACTCTCGATGGCTTCGTTGGCCAGTTGCTTGGCGATCATGTCCTGCTGGGTGTCCTGGGTGGCGGCCATCGCAATGCAGAAGACGCCCAACAGACTGACCAGGCCGATCGTGAGCACGGCCATCGAGATCACCACCTCGAGCAGCGAAAACCCGCGCTGCGGTTTGGAGTGAACGAGAACGTTTTTACGCGCGACTACTGTCGTTGCCAAGCTGGACCTCCTGCGCCGTTGTTGTACAGGCGCCACCCGCGAATGCGGCCGGTGGCTCCCCACACCGTGAGCGCCCGGGAACTCATGAGTTCGCCGGGGCGCGCGATGTAAACCACTCCGTTACTGGGGTTGCCCGAGCACTGCCCGATCCCGCCGGCTGCGTCCTGCGCGGAACCGTCCGGACAAAAATAGATGCGGTTCTGGCCGCCTATGCCGGCTCCCTGGCCGGTGTAGCCAAAATCAATCGCTCGCGCACCCACCCCAAAACGGTCCGGAGTATTCAAGTTGCTGTTGGGGATGCCGGGTTCGGCGCTGAAATTCACATCCATTGGGAGACTGTAGGTGACGGGGGCGAGGATACCCTGGGGTCCCACGAACGTCGGCGAGACCCTGATGCTGTGCGGAGTGGTAGTAGTATCCATGAAGACCACGTACGACGTGCGCTGCGCTACGGCGTTGTCCCGCGCCTGCCGCATGGCGGACAGCACGGTGTTATAGGCATTCGTGACACGCTGCTGCTTCAGCACCGGTTGCAGGCTCATGAACGTGATGGTCGACATGATCATCATGATCGCCAGCACCATCGCCATTTCCAGCAGACTGAAACCGCTGGCCCGATAGGTACGGTGCGGCTGATTCGCACGCAGGCTTTTCATAGTGTTGGCTGAAACCGCAGCTCCCCTTGTGTTCCGCTTGCAAAAGTCTGCAGCCCAGCGCCAGCGCACTCCTTCGCGGAGCACGCTCGCAAGCTCGGCTGAATATGCTGATGTTAGGAACTGTTGGGACAGGCGTCAAAGTACCGGGGTACACCGCACCTTCGCACACTGTCCTTCAGTGATGTAATCGGTTGGGCGTTACGATAGTTTAGGCGGAGCTTGCCGCAGCAGCATTGGACTTACCCGCGGCGCCGCGCCGAGTGCTGGGAACGTAGGCGCAAGAGCGAAGATCATAGTGGGTCGCGAGGCAGTCGGCGCAGAGGTGAATCTGATGCACGCGGCATTGAATGACCGGCTCCTCCTGCCCGCAGCGATCGCAGCTCGCCTTGCGGGTGCGCTTCGCGCTTGGAGCTGTGCTGGCCGAGGTCGGCCCTCCGAGCGCACGCGCTTTGACGTAGAGCGCGCCGGCGACCAGCAGAATGCCAGTCGAGAACAGCATGGCTCCCGCGCTCAGCATGCTCTTGTCGGGATCAGGTCCGAAGGCGGCGGGCAGAAAGCAGAGACCGACAAATGCCACGAAGGAGCCGATTGCGATCAGCCAAGTTCCGATCTTCGCGGGCATGCTAATGGGTCCTGGTTCTGGGATCTGCGCGCAGTAAAATTCTTGAACGCACTGCCAGCTTAGACCCCGAGATATGGAAACTCCAGATGACTAAAGTTTCTAGATGACACAGGTAACTTGTCGGTGGTATCGCCCCGCCCCTAGGATGCTGACATCATGGATCTGCGCGTCCTGGTGGCGTGCCCGGACCAGGACTCGGCGAATTTGCTGAGTCTTGTCCTGGCCGAGATGGGGATGACGGCGGAACACACGCCCTCCATCTCGCGTGCGTTGGATCGTCTGAACGAAGAGCACTTCGATGCAGTCATCCTGGACTATCACGCGAATCAGAGCTCCGAAGAATTTCTGGCGAAGTTGCGGCAAACCCCAAAGAGCCGAAGCATTCTGCTGATTGCCATTGTGGATGGCGATTTCAGCGCCCGGCCGGTATTCGGCCTGGGCGCCAATTTTGTTCTCTACCGTCCGCTTTCTCCCGAGCGCACGCGGCTCAGTCTGCGGGCGGCGCGCGGCCTGATGCGCCGGGAACGCCGCCGCACCCCGCGCATTCCGGTGAGTTCGCCGGCCAGTGTTGCCTATCCGGGAGCCGAGGATGTGCGCGCCACGCTGGTGGACCTGAGCGACGGCGGGACTGCGGTGCGCAGCGGGAACACGCTTCCGCCGGCCTGCAAGGTGTACTTCCAGTTTGCGCTTCCGGGCCAGCAGCAGGCGGTACGATTGTCGGGCGAAGTCGCCTGGCAGGATGCCAGCGGCCGATCGGGAATCCGTTTCGTGGATGTGCCCCAGGCATCGCGCCGGCTCATGCAGGCCTGGCTGTTGCAAAACAGCTTCCGCCAGACTCGAAATCAGCCGGCTCCGCCGGTCGCGCCCGTGTCGCGCGCGGAGCACGAGGCCATGCCCGCTGGGAAGAGCTTGGGCCTGGACGGCAACCGCCGCGGCGAGCGCCGCTTCCCGTGCAAGCTGGGGGCGGAACTCTATCGGTTGGGGAGCAACGTGCCCAATCGCTGCACCCTTTCGGACATCAGCGAGGGTGGTTGCTACGTCGAGATGCCGTCCCCCCTCACCGGGCAAACCGGCGTGGAAATCGTAGTGCGCACTCCCGAAATGAAACTCAAAATTCGCGGCCAGGTGCTGGCAGTGCATCCTGGTTTCGGTATGGGCGTGAGGTTCACTTTCGACGATGCCGCCGAGCGCGAAGAAATGTTGCGCCTGCTGGCGCTCCTGGCTGTCGGTCCTTCGCTCGACGAGCTGCCGCGCTAGCGAAGCGCGCTGCTCTCCTGCTGCACCGCCTTGCGGAAGTATTCCAGAGAGAGTCTGAGCCCGCCCTCGAGATCGACCTTGGGCTCCCAGCCCAGCAGCCGCCGAGCCTTGGAGATATCCGGACAGCGCTGTTTGGGATCGTCCTGCGGCAACGGTTCGAACTGAATCTTGCTCGCCGAGCCGGTGACCGCAATGACCTTCTGGGCGCACTCCAGGATCGTAAACTCCGTCGGGTTTCCGATGTTCACCGGTTCGTGTTCGGAAGACCGCGCCAGGCGAACAATGCCATCGATCTCGTCGCTGATGTAGCAGAAACTGCGCGTCTGGCTGCCGTCGCCGTACACCGTCAGATCCTGACCCCGCAGCGCCTGGCACATGAAGTTGGGAACCACGCGGCCGTCGTTGATCTGCATGCGCGGCCCATAGGTATTGAAGATGCGCAGAATGCGGGTGTCCACTTTATGGTAGCGGTGGTACGCCATGGTCACGGCTTCGGAGAAGCGCTTGGCCTCGTCATAGACCGATCGCGGGCCGATCGGGTTAACGTGTCCCCAATAGGTTTCTGTTTGCGGGTGCACGAGCGGATCGCCGTAGCACTCGGAGGTGGAAGCCATCATGAACCGGGCGCCGTACCGCCGCGCCAGCTCGAGTGATTCGAAAGTGCCGTAAGAGCCCACCCGCAAGGTTTCGATTCCATGGGCGGCATAGTCCACGGGGCTGGCCGGACTGGCAAAGTGGAAGACGTAATCCACCGCGCCGCACTCGACCGGTGAACAGACGTCCTGCCGGAGAAACTCGAAGCGGGAATCGTTGCGCAGATGCTCCAGGTTGGTGAGCCGGCCGGTCAGGAGATTGTCGGCCGCCACGACGGCATAGCCGTCTCCCAGCAGCGCGGTGCATAAATGAGAACCGAGAAAGCCCGCTCCGCCCGTTACCAGCGCGCGTGCAGTTTTCATGAGTTCAGGAGCGCTCCCTCTTGTCAGGCCGGAGGCCGGCGGGCAGATCTTCGCTCAGTGCCGCGGGACGGCCCACGCTGTGATAGGACAAGCCGTGCGCCGACATGGCCGCCGGATCATACAGGTTGCGCCCGTCGATGATGATGGGATACTTGAGCAGCTTGCGCAGGCGGTCGAGATCGAGAGAAGCGAACTCCTCCCATTCGGTGAGGATCAGCAGGGCATCGGCGCCGCTGGCCGCTTCGTAGGGCCCGGCGACGTACTCGACGCCGGTGCGGAGGACTTCTTGGGCCCGGTCCATGGCAGCGGGATCGTACGCGCAAATACGGCAGCCCTCGCGCATCAGTTCCTGGACCAGCAGAATGGCGGGTGACTCGCGGATGTCGTCGGTGCCGCCTTTGAAGGCGAGTCCTAGGACACCCAGACGCTTGCCGCGCAAGGTCCAGAGAACGCTGCGCACCTTGCGCAGGAAGCGATGGCGCTGGTCTTCGTTGATGCGAATCACTTCGTCGAGCAGGCGGAAGTCATAGCCGCATTCTTTGGCCACCGCCCGGAAGGCCATCAAGTCTTTCGGAAAACACGAGCCGCCGTAGCCGATCCCGGGATTCAAAAACCGGGGCCCGATGCGGGAGTCGGTGCCGATGCCGTCGCACACCTGCTGGATGTTGGCGCCCACCGACTCGCAAATCGAGGCGACCGCATTAATGAAGGAGATCTTCATGGCGAGAAACGCATTGGAGGCGTGTTTGATCAGTTCCGCACTCTTGGTGCTGGTAATGATCAGGCGCGGCGGTACCTGGGCCCGGTCGGGGGGCGGAATGGCATCGGCTCGCGCATAATAAGCTCCGCTGGTCAAAGGCGCATAGAGCTCGCGCAAAACTCCGGCGCAACGTTCGCTCTCCACTCCCACCACGATGCGGTCGGGATAAAGGAAGTCGGTCACAGCCGTTCCTTCGCGCAGAAATTCCGGGTTGGAAGCAATGTCGAAGGCAGAGGGGGCGGCTCCGTTTCGGATGATGACGGTGCGGATCCACTGGCTGGTGTAAACCGGGACGGTACTTTTCTCGACCACGATCTTGTACTGGTCCACGGCGCCGGAGATTTCCCGCGCCACCGATTCCACGTAGGAAAGGTCGGCCTCGCCCCGATCGGTGGGAGGCGTTCCGACCGCGATGAAGATGGCGTCACACGCCCGCACTGCCGCCTGCAGGTCGCCTGAGAACTTGATTCTGTTGCCGCGATGACGGGCCAGCAGCTCGGGGAGGAAGCGCTCGTGAATCGGGACGCTTCCGGCCCGAAGGGCGACCAGCTTCTGCTCGTCGTTATCGACGAGCACGACCTCGTGCCCCAGATCTGCAAAACAGGTTCCGGTGACCAGACCTACATAGCCGGAACCAACCACCGCGATCCGCATACGAAGCTTCTCCTTCGAGGGGGTGCGAAATACTTACTTTAGCAGTATTTTCTGAGGTCGCTGGCATCCTGGCGGTAATCTTCCGTGGTCCCCGGACAAAAACGGGAATCGAAACGTCACAGTCTCGGGTGATCCGGGTCACCGCCCGGGAGGAAGGGCAGATTCAGAATGCAAGGTGGGAGGCAATCTGCCTATCCTGATGGTTGCGCTGATTGCGCTGGCGGCCTTTGGTTTGATTGGAGTAATGCTGGTTCTGGCGGCCACGCTGGAACAGAAGAAGGTCAACGGAAAGCCGCCGAGCGCCGGTAAAGCCGCGTGAGGTTGCTGGTCGCGGCTTTACACAGAAGATTGCCTTCGTAGCTTCATCGTCACTGAGGTCGCATACGAGTTTGCTGCTGGCCAGTTGCGCAGCACCCACGCCGAGAGTTTCCAGGCGGTTTTGCTTGCTGCCGGAAACCATCGCAGGGCCAGCGGCACAATGGGGAGGCGAAAATAGCGCAGACTTTCCACTGTGAACGGCTCAGTCATGGTCGCCAATTCCTCTCGGGACAGGGGATGCTCGAAGTCAGAGATGTGGTTATGCGCAGGCAGCAGGTTGCGTACCTTAGCATACGATTTCGAGAAACGGATCGGCTCCTTCAATACGATATATCCATGCGGTGCTAGCACCCTTAGCATCTCGTTCCGCACCTTCGCAATGTCGAGGTGGTGAATCAGTGACATGCAGAAGATGACGTCGATCGACCCATCGCCCAGGCCGGTTTCATAAGCAGAGCCGACCTGGAGCACGGCCTTCATTCCAGTCGAATCGAGGCGCGTCCGGGCCAGAGCGATGAGTTCGGGGGAAATATCCATCGCGATGACATTGGCGCCCCGCCGGATTAACGGAATGACACTTTCTCCGCTGCCGCAACCCAGATCGAGCACGGTTTTACCGCGGACGTCTCCCAGCAGATGGAAGGCGTATTCCAGCGGGAAGGGCGAGGACTCCGGCGGATCCAGGTAGCGCGCAATCTGCGCATTCTCCTGCGGTGTGAAGACAACTTTCCGGGCTACCTCTGCACTGCGCTCCACTTCCGCTAGATCGCGCTCTGACAAGCGAGCGTCCATTTCGCGCTCCCCTCGCGTCACCCAGACGCCGACGCTGCGGCTAGAAAGCTGAAAACGCCATCAATGAGTTACGGTCTTCCTCAGCCTGGATCTTCGGACAAACTTCGAAGCCCAATATTGTTCAACTTCTTGCAGTTATTGATAAAGAAGCTTGTGGCGGGACTACCCGCTAGAAAAAACTCGCATTACACTATCACATATAATCTCCCTTGTCGTCCTTCCTCGGCGCATGAACTGCTAGTTTGGAGATACTGCCTAGATTGCTGACGTCCTTGGAGGAACGCTGGGGTAATGACGAAACGAGCCGCCACCACCGTTGCCATCGTCGTGGTTGGGCTCGCCCTGGCACAGGCTTGCGCGGCGCAGGATCGTTCCGGCGAACTGCATCTCTCGGTGGCCGATGCCTCCGGCGCGGCCTTGCCGGCCCATGGCACGCTCATCAGCCAGGCCAACCACTTTGAGCTGAGCTTCGACACCACTCCCGCGGGCGAATACACCGCCCGGAAGCTGCCGCTGGGCAGCTACAAGCTGAGCCTGGAGCAGGCCGGGTTCGCTCCTTACAGTGCACTGATTGAAATCCGCTCCGAGCTGCCCTTGAAATTTTCGGCCGCGCTGACAGTGGCCACCGTGACCCAGACGGTGAACGTGCAGGATTCCGATACGCTGCTGGACACGATCAACACTGCCAACAGCTATCAGCTAGGCGCTGCCACGCTGCGCGATTGGACCGCGACCGCTCCGGGACGGCAGGCGATCGAGGTAGTACAAACCCAGCCCGGGTGGCTGATCGAAGCCAATGGCGTGCTGCATCCCCGGGGTTCCGAATACGACACACAGTATGTCGTGGACGGTCTGCCGGTTCTCAACAATCGCTCCCCCGCGTTTTCCGCCTCCGAGGACCTGGAAGATGTGCAGTCGGTGAAGGTTTATACCTCGGGCATTCCCGCCGAATTTGGCCGCAAGGTCGGCGGAGTGATTGAAACGGTCACGGACCGCAATCCAACGCGCGGCGTGCATGGCACGGTGATCGTGGGCGGGGGCAGCTTCGGCACCGCCAACGGCTACGCGGGAACAAGCTACTACGACGGCCACAACGTGTTCGGGCTGAGCATGGAAGGCGCGCGTACCGACCGCTTTCTCGATCCGCCGGTGACGGAGAATTTCACCAATCGCGCCACCGTGGCCGGGGTTAAGGGAAGCTTTGAGCGCGACCTGACCCAGACAGACCGGCTGCGGCTTTCGGTGAGCTTCAATCGCTCGGGACTTCTCGTCCCCAACGAACTGGTCCAGCAGGAAAACGGGCAGCGGCAGGACCGCAACAATGAAGAGGTCTCGGGGCAGGTCTCTTATTCGCACACTTTCTCCTCCAACGTGATGGCTACAGTGCAAGGGCGGGTGAGGGACCTGCAGGCCGGACTTGTTTCCAATCCGCTGTCCACGCCGATCGAGGTCTTTCAGGACCGTGGGTTCCGGGAAGGCTACTGGAGCGCGACGGTCGCCGCCGCCGCCAAGCACCATGAATTGAAGGCGGGATTGGATACGATCTACAGTCTGGTGCAGGAAAGATTCTCGTACCACATCACTGACCCTGAGGGCTTTGATCCGTCGACGCCCCTGAATTTCGCGTTTCACGAGTCAGCGTACGACCGCGAGCAGGCAGTCTTCGTGCAGGACAATGCGCACTTCGGCAACCTGACCATAAGCGCGGGAATTCGCTTCGACCACTACCGGGTGCGGGTGGAAGAGTCGGCGTGGAGTCCCCGCGTGGGCTTTGCCTGGTACGTTCCGAAACTGGGCGTGGTGTTTCGCGGATCCTACGACCGGGTATTTGGCACTCCGGCGATCGAGAACCTGCTGCTCAGCACATCGGCGCAGGTACGCACGCTGGACGAGACCGTGGCCCAACTACCGCTGCGGCCGTCTCGTGGTAACTACTACGAACTGGGGGCGAACCAGGAGCTCTTCCGCAAAGCGCACCTTTCGCTCAATGTGTTCCGGAGGAACATCCGCAACGTTGCCGATGATGACGCGCTCCTGAACACCGGAGTCAGCTTCCCGATCGCGCTGAGTTCTGCGAGCATCTACGGTGCCGAGAGCCAGCTTGCGCTGCCCCAGTGGGGACCAGTTACGGCGTGGGTTAGCTACTCTTACCAGGTTGCGTCGGCTCAGCTTCCGGTGGTGGGCGGTCTGTTTCTAGGGAAGGATGCCGCGGACAAGCTAAATTCCCATGATCGCACTTGGGTTTCCCAGGACCAGCGGCACACTCTGCACGGACAAGTGCGCTACCAGCCCTGGTCACGTTTTTGGGCGGCGGTGGGGGCGTCGTATGGAACCGGGCTTCCAGTAGAACTGAGCGGCGAAGATCTTGCCACGCTCATCGAACAATTCGGCCAGGCCGTAGTGGACCGCGTGAACCTGGACGCGGGCCGGGTGAAGCCGTCGCTGGCGGTGGATCTCTCGGCAGCCCTGGACCTGTACAAGAAGGAATCGCGTACCGTGCGGCTGCAGGGAGACATCCGCAACCTGAGTGACCGGCTCAATGTGATTAACTTCGCCAGCGTGTTCTCCGGAACTGCGATCGCCGCGCCTCGGACACTCTCCTTGCGGTTGCGGTTCGATTATTGAGGGACGGGTTAAAGAAGGCACTTCAGGCGGCGCAGGGAATCGGCGTGCAGTGAATGCGCCGCGCCCGACGCGATCTGTCCCCTTGATTCCATCCCTAAAAACGGCAATCGTGCCGATGCCCCTATCGGCTCATTGATGTTCGCTCCCACGAATCCCGGCTACCGGATCGATAAAGTAAACTAGGCTGACCCTGGGGGCGAGGTTTGTGCGAGTCTTCGACTTAGGTTGCGGATCGGGACGGGACCTCGCTTCATGGGGCGTCACTGCTTCGGATGAGGTTGTGGGAATTGACCTCGACGACAGCCGGCTGGCTGCGGCCAGGCTGCGATTCCCCTACCGAACCTATCTAAAGGGGGCCGGTGAATGCTTGCCACTTCGAGACGAGAGTTTTGATCGAGTGATTTCTAACGTCGCTCTCCCCTACATGAACATTCAGAAAACGCTGGCAGAAATTCACCGCATCCTCGTTCCAGGGGGCGGTCTGTCGCTCAGCCTGCATCCCCCGAGCTTCACGCTGGCTGAACTTCTTCACGACGCCATTCCAAAACCAGTCCCCACTCTCTTTCGGCTCTACGTCATGGCGAACGGACTATGGTTCCACTGCACCGGCAGGACTGTAAGGTTTCTAAATAAGCGAACAGAGTCATTTCAGACCGAGCGCGGAATACGGGTCGCCCTGAATCGCGCTGGCTTCGTCAATCTTTCATTCACCCGGGCAGCTGGCCCGGTTGGCAAAACGTTTATCGTGGAAGCAAGAAAGGGAAGTGGAAATCCCAATAAAAGGTCCGGAAATGTGCAAAGAATTGCAGATTCCAAAAAATGTCTATTGTGAAGGAAAACGCGTGATATAAGGAAACCAGCATCAAAACACTGGTTAGCCGCTTCTCGTCCTGCGATTCCCCCGGCGCCTAAACTGCTATCTCCCAGGCAAGGCTGGGCCTATTTCTGTTCTTGGAGGGACCTGGGGTGATGACTCTCGATTTTTCATCCAAGGGGAAAGCAATGCTTGACGCTAGGGCCTATTTGTGCTCCGCTCTGCGAAATCGGCAGACGTCCGCTCGCGTGATCCTGCGGGCCTCATTGCTGGTATGTCTGGTGCTCGTCTCGAATTCCTTTGCGCAGGTTCCGTTTCCGACCAGCCACGGGAACAACGCCCGTACCGGGGCCAACACCAACGAGGTTCTGCTTACCCCGGGCAAGATTGATAAGAACAACTTCGGACGCCTCTTCAGCTACCCGTTGGACTACCAGTCGTTAGCCCAGCCGCTGTACGTGCCCAACGTGAATATCCCCGGCAAAGGGGTCCACAACGTCGTGTACGTGGCGACCATGGCGGACACGGTGTATGCCTTTGACGGAGAGAGCAATGCCGGGGCAAACGCAGCGCCGCTCTGGCAAGTGAATTTTACCGATCCTGCCCACGGCATTACCACCGCCAGCGGGCCGTTCCTGCCGTGCGCAACCACCGAAGACCGGGGCCCGGGCTTCACGCAGGAAGGGATTGTTGCCACGCCCACGATTGACGTCAGCACCAACACCATATACGTGGTGGCCAAGATCCTGGACAACGGCACCGTCCGGCACCAATTGCATGCGCTCGATCTCGGCAGCGGACAGGAGAAACTGGGCGGTCCGGTCACCATCGACGCCACTACCACCAGCAACGCCGGACACGTCGTCAACTTCAATAGTCTCCACCAGAAAAATCGTCCCGGTCTGCTGCTGCTCAATGGCATCGTGTACCTCGCCTTTGGCTCGAATTACTGCAATGACAACAACTATTCCTGGGTGCTGGGGTATGACGCCGCCACGTTGCAGCAGACCGGCGTCTTCAATACCAATCCGGATCACGGTCTGACCTCTATTTGGCAGGCGGGCGGCGGATTGGCGGCCGACGACGAAGGTTACATCTATCCCTTGACGTCGGAAGGAAACTTCGATGTTGACGTGGGCGGGCAGGGTTACACGCATGCCGTCCTGAAGCTTTCCGGCAGTCTGGAACTGATGGATTACTTCATCCCGGGGTCGGTGGCGTATCTGAACGACCATGACCTCGATCTGAGCGGCTGCTCGCCGGTCGTGCTGCCCAAGCAGGATGAACCTTTTCCACACGTGATCGTCGCCACCGGCAAGCAGGGAACCATCTACGTGCTCAATCGCGACAACCTGGGAATGTTCGCCTTTAACGACAACCAGATCATCCAGAAATTGGCGGGCGTCATAGGACAGATGAGAGGGTCCCCAGCGTATTGGAATAGCCGAGTGTACTTCAGCGCGAAGGCCGACCAACTGAAGGTGTTCTCAGTGTCGGGCGGGATGCTCTCCACTACTCCCATCGTCATGACAACGGCGAAGCTGACCGGAGCTCATGCGCCTTCCATCTCTGCGAACGGGAACAGCGATGGAATTGTGTGGGTGTTCAACGGCGGCGACCTCTATGCGTACGATGCGATCACCTTGAAAATGCTGTACAACTCCCACCAGATGGCGCGCGACAACCTGCCGGCCCTATCGCACTTCGTAACCCAGACCGTCATCAACGGCAGGGTGTACATGGCGACCCGGACCACGCTGGAAGTTTTTGGGCTCAGGCACTACATGTCCCTGACTACAGGGGGGAATCAGAGCGGGGTGGTCAATACTGTTTTGCCTGTGCCGATTCAGGTTGAGGCGGTGCAGGCATATACGAATGCGCCGTTCGCGGGGATAACGATCACCTTTAGCGACGGCGGGAAAGGTGGCGTATTCGACCCGCCTTCCGCCGTGACGGGCGGCAACGGCATTGTCAACACCAGCTACACTCTGCCGCAGAAGGCAGGTACTTACACGCTGACCTTTTCAGCCACCGGCTTCGGCGATCTCACCACCACCGCGACCGCGGTGGCCGGTGCTCCCGTCCGCATGATTAACTCCGCCGGAAATCAGCAAACCGGCGCCGTCGGTTCCGTGCTCCCTACCCCGGTTACGGCTGCGGTGCAGGACGCGTACAAGAACGGAGTGCCCGGCGTTGCCGTCACATTTGACGATGGCGGCAAAGGAGGCGTGCTGACTCCGACGTCCGCGGTCACGGATGCTAGCGGAAAGGCTCGCACGGTCTACCAGTTGCCTAACCTCCCCGGTAAGTACCTCGTCATGGCCAGTTCCGCTGGTTTGAAGACAATCCGGTTTGGCGAAACAGCGGTGGTGGGACCGCCAGCGAGCGTGGCCGTCGTGTCGGGGAATAACCAGTCAGCGCCGGCCGGATCGCAATTGCCGCAGGCTCTGGCCGTCATTGTGACCGACCAGTACGCCAACCCCGTTTCCGGCATCGCCGTCACGTTTGACGATGGCGGCCTGGGAGGCCTGTTCTCGAATGGCAACCCCGTCATGACCGACAATTCCGGCATGGCGTTGCAGTTCTACACTCTGCCGCCGTCCCCAGGGCCTGTCACGGTAACTGCGAGCGCCGCCGGCGTGGCTAGCCCGGCAGTTTTCAGCGAATCCGCGCAGTAGGTTTTCCGATTTGCCGACCAAGGCCGCTCCCCGTGAGCGGCCTTGGTTGTTCGATTGGGAGTCCCCAAGCCTGGGTGATGGGCTGGTTCGATTTCAAAACAGACCACTACCCAAGCCTGACGGCAATTGACTTCCCCCGGGATTCGCGGGAAACTCGCCTCCAGGCCTGCCTTCCATCGCGCCACGCCCGGCAGGCCCACCGGGACGTTGCTATGTTCCCGCAACCCATGTCGTGGTCGGAGCCGCGAGAAGACGATTCGAATCCGCTTGCTCAGCCGGACTTGGCCCAGGCCTTGGAGCAGCAGATCGCCGCAGGTTTTCCACCGGGGCTGGCTCTGGATCTCGTGCTCAATGAACTGGTGGTGCGTGCGGCTACCGCGACGCGAGCCCGTGCTGCCGCCTTGGCCCTCAAGCGCGGCGACGAAATGGTGTGCCGCGCCGCCACCGGAGAGCATGCTCCCGACCTCGGCATCCCCTTAAATACTCGCGATGGCCTCTCCGGGGCGTGTCTCCGCACCCGCCAGTCCCAGCTGTGCCTCGATACCGAAACCGACGCGCGGGTGGACGCGGCCACGTGCCAGCGTTTGGGGGTGCGTTCCATGCTCGTGGTCCCCGTCCTGGAGGGCGAGGAACTGGTCGGGGTGTTGGAGGTGTTTGGAACCGATCCCGCAGAGTTCGTGGAGAGCGACCAGAACTTGTTGGAAATTTTCGCCCGCGAGGTTGCCCGGATCCGGCGCGCGGCGATGGAACTGGATCAGCGCCCGGCGCCGGCGAGCGCAGCCGCCCAGCCCCTGCTGCCGTTCTCGATGGGCTCAGGTTCTTTTGTGCAGCCAGCTCGAGCCCCGTACGAGAGATGGACCCTGATTCTCGGAACGCTGGCCATTCTTTTCACCGTGGCGCTGAGCTTCATGATCGGTTCCCGCATCGGACTGCTCGGTCTATCGTCTGTAGCGCACCGCCCGGCGCCCTTGCCGGCCGCTGCTTCTGCGCAAGCGCCCGCTCCACCAACAGTGCCCGCGAAACAGCCGGGAGGGAGTTCGAATTCAACGGCCAAGCCCGCACCCGCTTCCGGCGGACTGGTCGTCTACGATCAGGGGAAGGTCATCTTCCGGATGAAGCCAACTGCGCCGAAGGCGCCGAGTGATCAAGCCTCCGGAGACGCCACGCCCGGTGGAATCGCCCGTGTCTGGCTGGCCGCCGATTTGGCCGAAAGCCGTCTCCTGCATCGCATCGAGCCGCAGTATCCTGCCGACGCGCTGGCCGCGCACCGCACCGGAGAGGTTATCCTGGAAGTACTGGTGGGCGCCGACGGCGCGGTGGCTTCCATGCGCCCGGTGAGCGGCGATCCGCTGCTGGCCACGGCCGCGGCCGATGCGGTCCGCAACTGGCGTTATGAGCCTTACAACGTGAAGGGCCGTCCCGCCGAGTTCCAGACCGATGTCACGCTCAAGTTTTCGCTCCCGGACTAGCGAACCCTATCACCGCCGAGACGCCGAGTGCGTCCGAGGCGATCGTTAAACCTGATCTGAAATCACGTTGAGCGCAAGCACTCGGTCTCTGCCCCAAAGGATTTTCCAAAAAAGACTTTCTCACCGTGCTCGGCGTCTCGGCGGTGAATCATTGCCGGGGGCATCACGAGAATGCCAGCTCCTTCGCCCGCTGCACCGCCTTGACCACGGCCTTGATCAGCGTCACGCGCAGCTTGCCCTCTTCCAGTTCCATGATGCCGTCAATCGTGCAGCCCGCGGGCGTGGTGACGGCATCCTTGAGCAGCGCCGGGTGATCACCGGTCTCGAGCACGACGCGCGCCGCGCCCATCGTGGTCTGGGCGGCCAGCAGCGTCGCGACATCGCGCGGCAGGCCAACCTTCACGCCCGCCTCCGCCAACGACTCGAGAATGATGTAGATATACGCCGGACCGCTGGCGGAGAGCCCGGTCACCGCGTCCATGTGTTTCTCGTCCACGATCACGGTGCGCCCCACCGCATCGAAAAATTTCGACGCCATTTCCAGATGATGCTTCTGCGCGAAGCGTCCCTTGCAGAGCGCAGTCATGCCCGCGCCCAGCACACATGGGGTATTCGGCATGGCACGCACCACCGGCACTTCTTTTTCCAGGCCGCGCTCGATCATTTCGGTCGGCACCGACGCCGCTACGGAAATCAAAAGCTGGTTGCGATTCACGTGCGCGCGGATCTCGCGCACTACGTCCACCACTACCTGCGGCTTGACGCAGAGGAAAATGATGTCGGCATCGCGCACCGCCTCGAGATTGTCGGTCCCGGCGTGGACTTTCAACTTGCTCTTGAGCGCCCGCGCCCGCTCGGGATGCGCCACGGTGGCCCAGGTATGCGCGGGCGACAGCAATCCGTCGCGCAAAAGAGCCTGCAGCAGGATTCCACCGATCTTGCCGGCGCCCAGCACCGCGACTTTCTTCTTGTGAGTGACACTTTGGCCCATGGCGCTTCTCCCTGACCTGTGATAGCGAGTTTCCAGACTACACCAGGAGGCTGGCCGGTGCGGGACTGCCAGCCGAAGTTAGTTCTTCAAGAATTGCATCGGAACCATCTTCAAAATTTCTCGTCCGATGGGCAGCGACGCAGTAGCTGCCGGGGAGGGTACGTTCAGCACATGGAGGAAGCGGTCCCGCGGCACGAAGCGGAAGTCGTCCACCAGGTTGCCGTCCGGAGCGAGCGCCTGCGCCCGCACGCCCGAGCCGCCCGGCACCAGATCTTCTGCGCGGACTTCCGGCAGCAGTTGCTGCAGCGACCGGACGAACGCGCTTTTCTGCAGCGAGCGCCGATACTCGGCCAGTCCGTATCGCCACTGCCGGCGCGCCATCTTGCGAAAGCCACGATAGGTGAGTGTGGCTATCGCCTCCCACAGATGGAAGTCCGTGCGCTTGTATCCCTCGCGCCGCAGCGCGAGAACCGCATTGGGCCCAGCATCCACGGTCCCGGAGATTCGCCGCGTGAAATGCACGCCGAGAAAGGGGAAACTTGGATCCGGCACTGGATAGATCAGGTTCCGCACCAACTCCTGCCGCGCCTTGATCAGGTCGTAATACTCGCCGCGAAAGGGCACGATCATGATTTCCGGATCATGTCCCGCCAGCCGCGTGATCCGGTCGCTGTACAAGCCGGCACAATTGACCAGGTAGCGCGCCGAAAAATCTCCGGCTCGCGTATGGATGACCGTCTCGTCAGGCGAGTTCCGAAATCCCGTAACCTCCGCGCCGGTCTTCAACTGTGCGCCGCGCGCCACCGCGATCTCCGCATACTTGCGGGCCACTTGCGCGTAGTCGGTAATTCCGGTGGACGGCACCTTGAGCGCCCGCACTCCGGCTACGTGCGGCTCGATCTCGCGCATCGCCTCCGGCGCCAGCAGTTCGAGGCCGTTCAAGCCGTTGGCCTCTCCCCGTTGCCGCAGGCCGTCCAACCGCGCTGCTTCTTCGGAGTTGGTGGCGACGATCACCTTGCCGCAGACCTCGTGCGGAATTCCTTGGCGCCGGCAGAACTCCACCATCTCGCGCGCGCCCTCGACACAGAGTCGCGCCTTCAACGATCCCGGTTTGTAGTACACCCCGCTGTGGATGACGCCGCTGTTGTGCCCCGTCTGGTGCTGCGCAACGCCGGTTTCTTTTTCCAGGATCAGCAGCCGCAGGTGAGGGAACTGCTCGATCGCCTGCATGGCGAAGGAGAGCCCCACAATACCGCCGCCGATGACTGCTATGTCATACATGGGATTTTGTAATTTTGTAATTTGGCAATTCTGTAATTTCACACCGCTCGCACAGCCTTCGATAGTACCGCATTCGACCGGGGCCAACGCGCGGCGGAAAAACTAAGGGCGCGGATCGCTCCGCGCCCCAAATTGCAAATTACAAATTACCAATTGCCAATACAAATGTCCTTACTGCACCGTCAGCGACACGGTCTGCGAATGCGTCACCTCGCCCTCCGTCGCGCTCACTGAAATGTTGGGGAATGTCCCCAACACAGTCGGCGTCAGGATGCTGAGCCTGCCGGTTCCCGACTTGGTCGCGTCCGCTTGTGCCGTCGCGGTGACGGTCACCGTGGCGCCGGGCGAAGTCGCGGGAGCCGTGTACAAGCCCGTATTCGTGTCAATCGTTCCGTTCCC
Source organism: Terriglobales bacterium (assembly GCA_049273945.1). Classification (GTDB taxonomy): domain Bacteria; phylum Acidobacteriota; class Terriglobia; order Terriglobales; family Acidobacteriaceae; genus Acidiflorens. The sequence continues at coordinate 126,203 of JBASRS010000019.1, forward strand.
AGCCCCGCCCGTTACAGCCCAGGTCACAGTCTGGTTGGTGGAGTTGTTCACGACCGCGGTGAATTGCTGTTGCGTCAGATTCACGGGCCAGGCGTTGCCGGCTTCATTCGCGTACAGGTTGACCGTCGTGCTCGGGCTGACCGTGACACTGATCGACGGGGGCGGCGGGGGCCCGTTTCCCGCGACACCTCCGCAAGCGACGAACACGCCCAGGAATGCCATCGCGACCAACAGGCCGGCAATGGCCGAATGCTTCGACACCCTCCGCCCCACGAGCCCCACCATTACGATGCCAGCGATCGGCAGTGTCAGCGGCAGCCACGGAGAGCGTTTGCCGGCCCGCTGGACGGCATTCCCCGTTCCCGGGTTCGGACCTTTGGTGGTGATGGTGAGTGACACCGGAGTCGCGCCCGCTCCGGCCGCGATCTGAGTCGGACTGAAGACGCAGGTGACGGTCGCGTCCGGCAAGTTGGAGCACCCGAATGTTACGGTGCTGGAGAAAGGTCCGCCCGCAGGGGTGGCGGTGAAGTTATAAGCGAGAGTTGTCTGTCCCGCCAGGACGGTATGGGAACCTCCGCCGCTCCATGTGAAGTTCGGCGGCGCCGTCACCGTCAGGGTGAAGGTCTGCGTCTTGGCCGCTGGCGCTCCCGGAGTCGAGGCCTGCAACGTGACGGTTGCAGGCCCGCCGACCGGAGTATTGGCAGCCGCGCCGACGGTCATGGTTACCGTCACCGGATTCCCCAGAACCGGGTTCACATTCGCGGATGGCGCAAAACCGCAGGTCGCATTCGCCGGCAGTCCGGTGCAGCTTAAAGTTACCGTTCCGTTGAAGGCGCCGAGCGCGCTCACGTGGAAAGTCGAGGTCGCGGTCCCACCCTGTTGTACGGTCAGTGCATTCGGACTGGGCGCATCCAGGGCAAAGTCCACGACGTGCAGCGTCATTGCCGCGTCGTGCTGGATCGCGTTGGCGTCGGTGCCCACGCCGTGAGCGTTGAAAGTGTAATCACCGACTGCTCCGCCTGCGGTCACCGTAAAGGGCGCCCCGGGAGGCGCGAGCGGCGTGACCTGTGCCTGGTCAGGAGTGCAGGTCGCCGGCGGCGTGCCCGTACAGCTCAGGTTTACTGGGCTGTTGTAGCCGTTCAGTGCTGTGAGCGTGCCATTGAAGGTGGCGTTCTGCGCCGGAAACACGGTCTGCGGCGAGTTGGAGATGGCGATCCGGTAGTCCGGCGCCACCGCTAAGGCGAATTCCCAGATGCCGCGTCCGTAGGTCGAGACCCGAAGCTTCTTCGTGCCACCGGAGTTGAACATCCGGACCGCCGTCGCCGGTGCGTTGGGCAGAAAACCTGTTGCACCTGGTCCCGGCGCTGGACCGACTTCGGTCCAACTGGGTACGGAGGTCGAGCTGACGAAAACGCCTACGTCGGTTCCCGCGTAGATTAATCCATCCTGGGAATCCACCAGCAACGCATCCACCGGCGCGTCCGGCAAGCCCGTCCCGGTCCAGTCGGTCCAACTTGCGCCTGCATTTGTCGTCTTCCAGACGAGCGAGGTGGGGAAGTCCACGGTACTGAAGCCCTGGATGCCAACGAACGCGGTCTGGCCCGTTGGATCCGACTTGTCCATGGCGACAAAGGAGACAGCGTAATGGTTCGGATTGATACTCTGGGTCACGTTTGTCATCAAGGCGGCGCCCGCGTTAGGCGTAACCCAGACTTCGCCGCCGCGATGCACACCATTTTGATCTTTGGCGAGCGGGCCCGTCCCATCAGTCGTGGCATAGACAACCTTTGAATTGTTGCTCACGTCTTTGGGACCGCCCGCGTCGAGCGCGGTCACCAGATTGACCTCGCTACCAGTGCACACGCCTGTTCCTAACGTGTCAAAGTTGTTGCTCAGCTGCAAGGGGGCGGTTCCGCTCGTGCTGATGCGCCAGACGCGGCACGTTCCCACCAGCATTTCGCCCGTATTCTGCGGGTCAAGAATGTATGGGGTATAGAAAGCCCCGTGGTCTCCACCGAGCTTGCTGGAATCCACAATCAGGGAAAAATGATTGTCGTCACAGGCGGTTCCGACTGCGCATTCACTGATCACAAATCCGGCGGCGGAGGCATCCGGGTTTGAGGCAAACCATTCGTTGCCATTGTTCGGATTGATGGCGTTGAAACCGCCATCTCCACCCAACGCGTTCTGCCAGGTAGTACTGCTGGTCGCCGTCTGGGTCTTGGGAGAGCCGTTGTCCTGAGTGCCGCCCAGCAGGATATCGGCCTCGCTCGGATGCACCGAGAACGAGACGAACTCCGTCATCGAGCCGAGGGTCTGACTGAGGCTGTCGAATTGATTGGTCCCGGTGCAACTGCCGGTGGCGAGGCCAGTGAAGCCATCCAGGGTCCGGCTGATTCCGCCGTCATGGGCAAAGTATCCGGCCGCCTTGCCGCCGGCCACTAGGAAATCCAAACCGTGCTGGTCGGGATGAACGTGCGCGAGCGAGCCAAGAGGGTTACACCCATACACGTGCGTAAGGTTGAGCCAGTTCCCTTGCGTGCAGGAGGTTGCGCCGGAAGCGAGCGTGCACTTGTAAATATTGATGGTGCCGGCGTAAAGATCTGTGGCAGTAGAGTTGGGAACTGCGGCCAACTCCAGGTTGTACACTCCCTGCTGCACGCCGCACCCGTCGCTATCGCCACAGTTGGTGATGCCGGTATTCGGAATCTGCGTCCAACTCGATCCGCCGGCCGTCGTCCTCCAGATTCCGCGGTCTACCTCCGCCAGGTTCCCATGAACGTCTGGCTGGACATCGACGATCCAAACGTACATCTCGTTGCGCGAGGGCAGAATACCGAACTCGCCGCGATAGATCTGGCAATTCATCGAGTTGGAGCCGGGCGGGCACAATCCGGACGCCAGGCCAGCAATCGGTTGTGTGGTCAGGCGCGTGAAATGCTGGCCATCCGTGGAGGAGTACAGGCCGTGACGCCGGATGAACGCATAGAACGTCCCGCTCGCTCCCTGATTGCGGTTGTAAACAACCGCGGGCGTGGAGGCCGGGACGGCGCCGTCCGAGAGTATGACGCGGTTCCAGGTAGCGCCTGCGTTCGTCGAATAGTAAAGCCCACGCCCCGCCTGGGTTCCATCTTCAAGGCCGAGCAGGAAGCCAAGATCTCCTGCGGTAGCGGCCACGACCAGATTAGGATTCGCGGTGCTGAAGGCGATCTTGCTGAAACCGACGCCCAGAAACGACTGGCCGCTGGCCGCGGACGTTATCTGAGTCCAGGTGGAGCCTCCATCCGCGGAGCGCAGGATTCCAAGGCCGTAATAGGAATCGTCGGAGCTGTTGGTTTCTCCCGTACCCACCAGCATTACGTTGCTGTTGCCCGGCTGCAAAGCAAGCGCGCCCACCGCGAGGGTAGGCTGGTCGTCGATGAGAGCTTGCCAGTTGACAAGTGAAGGATCGGAACTCTTGCTACCGGCGTTCGTCGATCTCCACAAACCGCCGTAAGCGCCGCCCAGCAGCACCGTGTTTCCGGTATTGTCGGCAGGATCAATCAGCACCGATGTGGCGCGGCCCGAGACCCAGTTGTAGTCCTGGAATCCGGTTCCGGTGGCGTCAGACGCAAGCGGTGCCGGTCCCAGCCCCACCCAACCCGCGGCCGCGGGAGCGACGGGTGCAACTGCTCCCGCTTTGGC